>PKDH01000011.1 GCA_002863045.1 Legionella sp. | reverse complement strand
ACTAACCATGCTTACTTGCTTGTACCAATTAAATGCCCAACAATGGCAAGATTTACTAGCGCTTAGAACCCAGTGTCAACTTAAAGATAACGGTGCCCCCAAGCTTTACACACAAGCATTGCGCACCAAGCGCAGGCTGCCGGCTATTTTGCTACATTACCATCAACATACCCTTACGGGGTTTTTGAGCATGCATTTTTTTGCTGAAAATAGCTGTGAAATAAGCTTAATGATTGCACCGATTGCGCGCCAACAAGGCTTAGCACGTGCGTTATTGCGCGCAAGCTTACCACTGTTGCGCCACCAAAAAATCGATGAGCTTATTTTCTCAAGCGCCTTATCATTTGCCACCCATCCTTTAGCTCGACATTTTAAAGCACAAACACAAGACTTTGTGATGCAAAAAAAGCTAACTCCCGCTGTACCACCCCTTATCCCAAAATTGGTGATACGCCAAGCACAAGCCCAAGATATTCAAGCATTATGTGCCATAGACCATGCCTGCTTTGCTGAGACTCTGGCAATGGATAGGCGTTTTAAAACATTGCTTGCGGATAAAAACTATCTGCTTTTTATCACTGAGGTTCAGCAAAAGCCAATGGGTAAAGTTCATCTTTATTTAGAGCACGATAACTTAGTTACGCTATCTGATATGGCCATTTTACCTGGTTATCAACATCAAGGGTTTGGCGAGGCTTTGCTTTTGCATAGCTTACATCAAGCTTATTCTCGCGGTTTCAAGTATTGTGATTTGGAAGTAGCATCGCATAATCACGCCGCTTTAGCGCTTTATAAAAAAGCAGGGTTCGAGGTGATGCATGCCTTTGCCTACCACACTATATCACTTGAAGATTTAAGTGACTTGGTTAACTGAGTGTTAAGATGATACGCTCAAACGTTCTTTTAGCTCGTCCAGTTCTTCTAATAACTCAAATACCATACACGCACCCGCAATGTTAATGTTTAAGTCTTGATTAAGCCGCACAATTTTACGCAGTTGTTGAAATGTGGTGGTATCAAAATAGAGGTCATTGTAAGTCTTTTGCGGCAGGTCAATCACACCTTCGTCTAAAATAGCCATCACAGTGGCAGTATCAACGTTTAATGAATAGGTTACCTCAGCAAGCGTTAAGGTAAATTGAGTTTCTAACGAATGTTTGAGTTTCATTTTTGCACTCCTAAAGCCGCCCGCGGATTAAAATTAGCATAGTGCTTGGCTAATTGTTCATATAATTGCGTACTTACATTATCAAGTGAGGTTGGCATCACAATGGTTAAACGCACCATTTGATGGCTTTGGTCTGAATGACTTAAGCCTTTGCCTTTTAAACGCAATACCTGCTGCGGTTGCGCGTTTTTAGGTAATTTCAATTGTACAATTCCGCCAAGCGTTGGTACTGGCACGCTTAAACCAAGTGCTGCCTCCCAGGGGCTAACTGGCAGGGTTAAATAAATATCTTGGCCTTTTACCGTAAATAAGGGATGAGGTTGTAAATTTAATTGAATGTATAAATCACCCTTTTGACCCTGTGCATTCGAAGCACCCTGACCTTTTAAACGAATGACTGCTTTATCTTTGCTGCCTTGTGGAATTTTGATGTTCAGCCTGCGTATTTTATCGTGCGGATGTTGTGTATTAAGCTCAATGGTCTTGGTGACGCCTTCAAAGCTTTCTTCTAACGTAATGCTTAAATGGGCATGAATATCTAGATTGGGTGAAGCGTGATAATGCTCTCTAAAAATATCATTTAAAAAATCTTCAAACTGCGCTGAGCTTTGAGTATGAGCTTTAGTGCTTTGATAAGCTTGATGGGTGTTCGGCGACTCATTGGCACTTGCCGCCTGCCAATGTTCGCCGTATTGATCGTATTGGGCGCGCTTTGCACTATCACCCAATACGGCATAGGCTTCACCTAGTTCTTTAAATTTTGCTTCAGCATCAGGTTCTTTACTGACATCAGGATGAAATTTACGAGCAAGCTTACGATAGGTACGTTTAATATCTGCTGAACTGGCCTGCTTATCAAGCCCCATCACTTGATAATAATCTTTAAAAGCCATGAGCTTTCCTGCATCAAAAAGGTATTGTTTAGAGCATAGTCGATGCTGGTAAAAAAGCCAAAGTCACGCCTATTTATCAGGATAAAGGGAAGGTAATGTTGGGTGAGGAGAGGCCTTTGCTTTAAAAGGCTTATAGGTACTTACACAACGCCACAAAGCATCGCCTGACCAACTGCTTGGTGCTTTGCTGTAATTTGCTGCAAGTAGCTCATCGATGGCGTTGATAAAATCTTGAGGTAAATTGAGCGCTTTTAAGTCGGTGATATCGCGAAAATCTTTATCAGGAAATTGTTTGACCATCCAGGTGAATAGTGCCGCTTTAGCCGCTTTAGGGTCATTTTGATAACAAGCGTTTTTAAGCAAATCTGTGGCTTTAGTTCGGTTGCGTTTAGGGATTGTGCCTACCTTTTTGGGTGCACGCATTTTAAACCAAGTCATAAACCAACCTAGCGCGAAAATAGCAGCCAGTATCCAGCCCGGCCACACAAAAGATACCCTAGAAGATGGAACTTTTTTACCTTCATGCTTTATGGCCATTTTAGGCGAAGAGGCACTTACACCGGGCGCTGGGGGGGCTGCTGTGACCGTTAGAGTTTTTGCTGGCAAGATGGTTGCGGTATTTTGTTGGGTTTGGGTATTAAACCATTCAAGCTTGATAGCCGGCAGAGTGATTACGCCTGGCTCATGGCATACATACGTCACTTTAAAATGGCGCTGGCCGATAACGTTATGATGTTGGTAGGTATTATTATCTTTGATTTTATCGCTATAAACGCTATAAGCCTTGGTGTCGTTAAATGACAACTTTGGCAGCATCTGTGCAGGTAAACCCACGGCCTTAAGCGTTAATTCACGGCTAAATGTCTCACCTTGCTTGATGGTATCAGGCCACTGGGTTTGCTCATCTAACCACACTTTTTTAGCCGGCAGCCAACTTGATAATTTAACAGGTGGCGCTTTGATGGTGGCCGTCACCTGAGGGGCTGTGATTTTAAGCGGCTTGGGTGACATATCATAGCTAAGCGCTTGGAATATTGGCGGGCGAATGGTTACCTTACCTGCTTGTTGCGGAAAAAAGGCATAGACTTGCTCATTCACCGCAAATAGCTCACCTTCAATGGCAGTTTGATAACGACGACCTTCGCCTATGGCAAGCAATAAACCGTTATCAACAGCAGGCGGTGTGTAATTGGCATCGATTAAATTTAAACGATTATAAAGCTTTACGGTATATAACATTTGTTGTTTGCTAAAGGCCTCTTTGGTATCAAGCGTCGCGGTCATCTTAATCGCTGCTTGATTTTGAGATTGAGCGCTAGGCTGTTGATGCGTTATAGACCCGGGTTTGGTGATGTGAACCGTCAGAGGCTTGGTATGTTCTTGACCTAGAGTAATAGCGGGAATGATTAATTGGCCCGTTTTTTTGGCCATTAAGGTGATGACCCACTGCTGCTTGGCAGACGTTTGCCCGTTAATAATTTGGTAATAGCTGCTTTGTTCGGTACCCACAATGGTAAAATCTTGTTTTAGTGGTACTAAATTTGGTAACCCCTTGCTGTCTTCTTGGGTAATGGTAAATTCAATTGGCGCATCGATGGTCTGACGTAACGGCTCAGCTGTAACACTTAGTTTGGCCCAAGCACTTAAACACACCAGCATTAAATTGATACCTACCCACCAATATGACATTTAAAATGCTCCTTGACGCTGTAAATAATCGCGTCGAAATGTTTCTTTTAATAACCCTTCAGGGGCATCAGGAATTAAATCCAACAAGGCATCTTGCGTCTGCGCTGCAGCTGATTGTTTCTCAAGCTGAGCAGATTGAGATGGTTTATCTTGAGATGATTTATCCTGAGATGATTTATCCTGAGATGGTTTATCTTGAGATGGCTTATCCTGAGATGATTTATCCTGAGATGATTTATCCTGAGATGATTTATCCTGAGATGATTTATCCTGAGATGATTTATCCTGAGATGGTTTATCTTGAGATGGCTTATCTTGAGATGACTTATCCTGAGATGATTTATCCTGAGATGGTTTATCCTGAGATGGTTTATCTTGAGATGGCTTATCTTGAGATGACTTATCCTGAGATGATTTATCCTGAGATGGTTTATCTTGAGATGGTTTATCTTGAGATTGCTTATCTTGAGATGGTTTATCCTGAGATGGTTTATCTTGAGATGGTTTATCTTGAGGCTGTTTATCTTCAGTCTGCTTATCTTGAGACTCTTTATCCTGAGATGGTTTATCTTGAGATTGCTGCTTTAATAGTTGCTGCATCAGTTTGCGATTAAATAACGTATCAGCATCATGCGGCTTTAAAGTAAGTGCCTTGTTATAGGCATTGATGGCTGCTTGATAGCGCTTTAATTGCGCCAATGCATTGCCTTGATTGTAATAACCTTGGGCTGTGCCTAATTTACCAAATAATTGGGCGGCATGCTCAAAATGTTTGGCGCGATAGGCGGCTGTTGCTTGCCAGGCTGGGATTTTGAACAAGCCTTCAGCCTTGTGATAAGCTTTTTTTTGCATCAAAGCTTGTGCTTGCTGGTCAGGCGTTTGCCAAGCATCCTGCCAACTTAAAGCAAAGCTTGATGAGGCCCATAAACCGCTGACTATCCATAAAATGATGTATTTCATCCATATAACCTTTGTAAACTTTGGCGACGAAAAAGTGGCAATAAGCCAAGCAAACCCAGCGCAATAAAATAGCGCCCCTCATCCTGCCAACGCGGTATTTCACGCATAATTTGTTGTATATGGGCTGACAGTGGATTTTGATCAAGCCATTGTTTTAGATCAGAAGCTTTTTGATTAAAATCAAGTACCCTACCTCCGCCTGCCTCGGCAAAAGCGGTAAATTGTGCATTAGATAGGCTCGTCACGGGCATAATAGAGCTATAAATGCCTTGGTGTGCTAAAGCTTGTGCCTGATTTAGTGCCGTGTGGTTCGGTGGCACGCTGGTTAATACCAATAGATGACCTGCTTGAAAGCCTGCTTGGGTGATAAGTTTCGCGCCCTCTTTTAAAGCCAAACTTAAATTATGGCCGCCAACTGGTAGCGTTTTAAGGGTCAAAGAAGTCAACAGTTCATCAATCGTTTGCGCATCTTCGGTTAACGGTGAAAGCATAAACGGCATTTGACTAAACACCATAAACCCTAAAGCAGGGGTATCTTGCAGCTTTAACACATCATGTAATTTAAATTTTGCGCGTGTAAAACGGTCAGGTTTGATATCCGTTTGGGCCATGCTTGAAGACATATCAAGCAATACCGCCTTGGGTAAGGTTTGGTGAAAAGTTGGTATAGGCAATTTCTGCCAGGCAGGGCCTGCTAAAGCAATACAAAAACATAAGCTACTAAATAGCAACAGACCCAATAGCCGTTTAAAGGATGTTGGCTTTTGCTGACGCATTAAAAAAGCTAACAAATGCGCATCGCATGCTTGCGGCCAAGCCGATGATCTAAATCGCTCGCGCCATAACCACCAAATTATCATACCCATCGGTAAACACCCTAAAAGCGCGTAAGGCCTTAAAAAATGAAAGTCACCTGGTATCATCTGTTGCCCTTTTTATTAAAACTTAAATTGCCAGAGGTGATAAGCCATATCGCCATTAAGCCCAAAGCACCCATAAGTGGCCATATGTAATAATCTTTTTGTGGCCGAAGCTTAAGCCCGGAGAATGTAACATGCTCAAGTTGACCGATGGTGTTGTAAATGCGCACAAGTGAATCAACATCGGTGGCCTTGAAATAATGCCCGTGGGTTATCTTGGCAATGGCTTTGAGCGTGTCTTCATCTAAATCATCTGACGTGTTGTGGCGCAAAGCAAGCGTCTCAGTACGCCCAAGGCCAATGGTATAAATTTTAATGTGATGACTTGCCGCAATGTTTGCAGCCTTAAGTGGCGTTAATATGCCTGAATTATTCGCGCCATCGGTAAGCAAAATCAATACACGACCTTTCGATGAAACATTTTTCATGCGCTTAACGGCCAAACCAATGGCATCACCAATCGAGGTGGTTTGACCCGCAAGCCCTATGCTGGCATCTTGAATACGCGCTAAAACATTTGGATGGTCAAGTGTTAATGGTGTTTGCAAATAAGCTTGGGTACCAAATAAAATTAAACCAATTTTATCATTATCAAGATGTCTTACAAACTGCCTGGCCGTGTGCTTAACCACGCTAAGACGTGTCGCACGCCGCCCATTTAATAACCTATCATCAAGCGCCATACTGCCTGAGATATCAAGTGCTAGCATAATTTGATGCCCGTGTTGAGTCGGGTTAAGCGGCTGACCCACCCAGCGTGGACCACTTAAAGCCACCACCAGTAAAACCCATATCGCGAACAGCAAACGCGGAAAACTATCTGAAGGTGTAGGCTTAAGATGACCTAAAATATCGTGAAAGAAAGGCACGCGCAGTGCAGCGCGATACTGTGGTTTTGCTTGAGGCCATGCCCACCAAATGATCAAAGGAAATACCAGGGCTACGAGCGCCCAGGGTGTTGCTAATTCAAACATATGCCACCTCGCTGGTTTATCCAGATACGCACATATTCAAATAACCGTGCTAAATCGGTTTCTACAGGCATTTTTTGATAAGGCAGCATGATAAGCTGTGGCTTAACTTGATAAAAATCTATTTTTCTAACTGTTCTATTTAAAAAATCAAGCCAAGCTTCAGCGGTTAAGCTTGCCACTTGTTGGCGTGGGAAATAATGAATGGCTACTTTTTTAAGTAGTTCATTTAATAACGCAGGTAACAAATGTAAATCTTGTTGTTGCTGATATTGTGTCTTGTAAAGCTTTAGTTGCTTTAACGCTTGGCGTTTAAATGCTGTGCGCTGATACCACCGATAACCCCAGTAACTGCCTAACAGCAGCAGTATTAAAATAGCAACACCAAGGCCATACCAGCCCCAACCCCAAGGCCAACTAGCAATGGCTTGCGGCTCATGTAAATCTTTTAATTGCGCAATTGTTGCCTTATCCACCATAGCGCCCCTTAAAGAAACTGCTTTGCAAACATTTAGTTAAATCATCCGTGGTCGCAATGTGCTGCAAAGGAATGTTTAAATCACGCCAAAAGGTTTTAAGCAGCTGCAGCTTTTGTAAACACCAGGCATGATAAGCGTCGTTGACATGACTATTTGTGGTATCTAATAAAAAATCTTGTTGTCCATCAGAGATAGCATAGCGCCCAGCACAGGGTGGGTGCATTTCTAAAGCATCATAAATATGATAAGCCTGTATGTCATGATGATGCTTTAACCCTTGTAATTGCTTTTTACATGCAGCAGTTAGGTGATAAAAATCACTGATAAACACCAGCAAGCTGCCTGGCTTAATAAGGGGTGTGGCTTGGGTTAGTAGCTCGGAAAGCGTGATAGACGAGGACACTGCGGGCATCTGGGTATAACGACATAATTGATGAAGCAGCACCAGCGCCGCTGCCTTAGGCTTTTTAGCTGGCAGACGTGTGCATTTTGTTGATGAAGCAAAAACAGCACCCACTTTATCGTTTTGCTCAAGACATGCCCAGGTAATCAGCGCGGCAAGGCGCGCGGCTATCACCGATTTAAGCGCGACTTTGGTACCAAAATAAAGCGACGGATTAAAATCCAGACACAAAATGACCGTGCGCTCTTTTTCTTCTTCAAACACTTTGGTATGCGGGCGACCGGTACGAGCAGTTACGCGCCACTCCATATGCCGAATTTCATCACCTGGTTGATAATGACGTGTTTCGGCAAACATCATCCCGCGGCCACGCTTGGCGGTAACATGCGACCCGGGTGTTATCATTGCTTTTGAAGCGCGCTTTAATTGGGGCAGATGATGCTTTAAAGCCAGAAGCTCTTCAAGCGTACTGTAAAGGCCTGGCATCATTATGGTACAGCAACCAATTGAGTTAAATGAGTGATGACTTCATCAACACTGATACCTTCGGCTTCAGCTTCAAAACTTAATAAAAGACGATGGCGTAACACATCTTTTAAAACAGCGTGAATATCACAGGGCATCACATAATCGCGATTTTCAAGCCATGCATGCGCTCTGGCACAGCGATCTAGGGCGATGGTCGCCCTTGGGCTTACACCATAGCGAATCCACTGTGCAAGCTTTTGATCATACATAGCCGGCATGCGTGTTGCCATTACCAATTGCACCAGATAAGTTTCCAAGTTAGCGCTTAAATGCACCCTTAATACTTCTTCACGCGCGGTGAAAATGGTCGATTGGCTGACTTCATTTGCTTGGGGGGCTCTATAGTGGACTGACGCTTCAGAGCGTGCTAATTGTAAGATTTGTTGCTCAACTTGCGCACTAGGATAATCAATTTTGACATACAGTAAAAAGCGGTCTAATTGCGCTTCGGGCAATGCATAAGTACCTTCGTGTTCTAAGGGGTTTTGGGTGGCCATTACCAAAAACAAGTCAGGCAGCTTATAGGTCTGTTTGCCAATGGTAATTTGACGCTCAGCCATGGCTTCTAATAAAGCCGCTTGCACTTTAGCTGGTGCGCGATTGATTTCATCGGCTAATACCAAATGATGAAAAAGCGGGCCTTTTTGGAATTCAAACGAACTGGTTTGCGGATGAAAAATATCCGTTCCGGTCAAATCACTGGGAAGCAAATCAGGCGTAAATTGAATGCGGTGAAAATCACCTTGTATATATTGAGCAAGTTCTTTAATCGCGCGCGTTTTCGCCAAACCTGGCGCGCCTTCGACCAATAGATGACCATCGGCAAGCAAAGCAATTAACAGTTTATTGATTAAATCAGGCTGGCCTAAAATGGCTTGGTTGAGCGTTTGTTTCAGGGTTTGTATTTGCGCGTAGGCTACCGAGTTGGGGCTTGTCTGTTCCATGCGTTACCTTTTGTTTTAACCAAAAATCCTGTTTTTGGTAATGGGGCCATATTATTAAAAATCAACCATCATGATTTTGCCGATAAGGATTTTGACGAAAAACATTTTTATCGCCAAAATAACCCTATATTTTGTCTGCTTTTATCAATTCATGACCCTAAATTTAACGCAAAGCTTGAACATTGGCTCATTAGCATTGCCTCATCGCCTTATTCAAGGTCCATTAGCAGGCTATAGCTGTGCACCCTTTCGTGCCTTGTTCTCGCACTATCAATCACCGGCTTTTTGCGTAAGTGAGATGATTTCAGCGCATTTTTTAATCCATCAAACCTCATCGCAGACCAAACGTTACCGTTATCGCAGCCCCGACGAAAAGCGTTTATGTTATCAGTTATCGGGCAATGACCCTAGCATACTCGCCAAAGCTGCCAAGCTTTTAAATGATGTGGGGGCTGACTTAATTGATCTTAACTGCGGTTGCCCAAAACTTAAAATTCGTAAAAAAGGAGCAGGAAGCGCGCTTTTGGCAGATGGTGATCATTTAGCCCGCATCGTCAGCGCCGTTAAAGCGGCCATTACTTGCCCACTCACCGTCAAAATACGTTTGCAATCAGCCGACGCTGATGCGCATGTAGCACGAACATTGGGTGATAGTGGGGCTGATGCCCTTGTTGTGCATGGACGGCGCTGGACCGATGATTATACCATTTCATGTAATTTAGCCGGTATCAAAGCCATCAAAGAAACAGTACATATTCCGGTGATTGCCAATGGTGACATCTATGATAAAGCCTCGCTCACCACCGCCATACAGCAAACCGGATGCGATGGCTTTATGATCTCACGTGCCGGCACCGGCAAGCCTTGGCTATACCAAACGCTTTTGACTGATAGCGGACTTTTACCTGATTTATCCACGCGTATCGCGCTTTTTCTGGAGCATCTTGAGCATCTTGCTGGGCTTGAAAGCTCTCACAAAGCAGTTTTACAAAGCAAATCGTTGGTAAAATACTATTTCAGGGAGTGTTTTTCAGCAGATATGCTACAAGCGTTTTACCAACTAACCACGCTTAAAGGCATCACTGAATGGTTGAGAGTAAGGTATCTCTAGACAAGTATCACTGTTGTTCATAAAAATGAATGCCCTCTTGAACATCGCCAAAAAACTGCACTTCACCTTGATGTAACACCAAAGCTTTATTACAAAAACGTTTGATGGTTTCATTTGAATGGCTGGTTAACACTAAAATACTGCTTAATTCAATGCGACGCTCTAATCGCTTTGTCGCTCGCTCCATGAAATGACTATCACCGGCTCCAATGATTTCATCGATGAGCATGATATCAGCAGCACTTCCTGTGGCAACTGCAAACGCTAATTTCATTTGCATGCCCGTTGAATACGTTCGCACTGGTTGGTGCAAAAAATCACCTAATTGCGTAAATGTCGTCACATCCTCCAACATTTCAAGTGCTTTCTTTTTAGCAATGCCACGCATAACCGCTAAATTTACAATATTTTCTAAGCCAGTGGCTTCAATGTTCATGCCCAAATTCACATCAAATAAGCTTGAAATGGTGCCATGAATATTAATTTTACCGTGATTGGGCTTATATACTTTAGCCAACACCCGCAGTAACGTACTTTTACCGGCGCCATTGCGACCTAAGATACCAACTCTATCCCCTTTTTTAAGGGATAAATTAATATTATTTAATGCCCTAAACGTGGAATTGTGCATCGATTGTGAGGGAGCAGAAGATAATTTTAAAGACTTGGTGAGAAGATGTGTGAACGTTTTTTTGACTGAATCACTGCCTGTTTTAACAATATAATCTAAACAAACATTTTCTAAGGTGACAAGCGACATTTCCTCTCCTTTATAACCAAAATACCACACGATTTTTATATTTACCCAAACAATAGGCATACAAAGATAAACCTAGCAAGGTGACTGTCGTAATCATCAGGATGGATGGCAAAGTAAGTGCTTGCCCTAAAAGCGGATAACGGATTAGGTTTAAAAATTGATTGAAAGGATTATACATAACCACCCAATTGAGTTTAGCGGGTAGTAAAGTTGGCATCCACATGATGGGTGTTAAGAAAAAAATCACCTGAATTAAGCTTGTAATAATTTGCGCAAAGTCACGATAGCGCGTCCCAATGACCGCCAACAAACTGCCCCATAAAAGCGCATTTAAACTGATAATAATCAAACCTGGCAAAAGTAGCAGAGTATTTAGGTTAACGGATGTATGAAAAATAAGCGCAATGGGTAGAAAGACAATGACATTATGCGCAAAAATAATTAAGTTTCTTAAAATAAGACGAGTAATAAATAAAGACAGATAGCTTTCTTGATTTCTAATATAAGGCTCTGATTCAATAAAGGCGTTACTAGACTCAAGGATAAGGCTTGACACCAATGCCCAACCAATAATACCTGTTGCTAAAAAAGGAAAATAATGCGCTAACTCTATTTTGAACAAATGGCCATATAAAAAACCCATACTATATATCGTGACAGCCATGCTAATGGTTATCCAAAATGGACCAATTGAAGAGCGCCGATAACGCATTTTAATATCTTGAGTACCAAGCATAAACCAAATAGGCCATCGCTCGAAAATGGCTTTTATTTCTTCTACAGCATTTGCAGTCATTGATTTTCCCTTTTAAAATGAATGTTTTACTACACAATACACAGTGATTTACCTGTTTATTTAAAAAACATCCATAAAATTTTAGGGATGGATTATAAATTTTGGCTTTATTTAAAGCAAATGGAAATATTAATTAACGGTAAATAGGCAGTTTTAGTCAAAAATATTATTTAGAAAACATTAAATATCGTAAATATTACTTACTTTTAAATTT
Organism: Legionella sp.; assembly: GCA_002863045.1. Taxonomy (GTDB): domain Bacteria; phylum Pseudomonadota; class Gammaproteobacteria; order Legionellales; family Legionellaceae; genus Legionella_C. The sequence continues at coordinate 27,541 of PKDH01000011.1, read as the reverse complement.
TAAAAATACTTATTTGACTAAGAAAATATTTATAAAAGTGACAATTAAAAATTAATTATCATTTTTTAGCGAATAATTTGGAGATAAATAGACCATGAAGTCAATATTAATTGTCACTGAACAATTTACTATAGGAGGGTTAGAAACACATATATGCGGAGAAATAATACAATTAATAAAAAATGGTCTACAAGTTCACCTAGCAGTTTCTAAACATTTTGATAATTCATTATTACCATCGGGTTTATCTTCTATTTCTCATGATATACCTTTTAATGCTGAAGCAACTCCTCACGAAATTATCACTGCTGTTAATCGCTTGCGAAGTATTGTTCAAACATACGCAATAGACATCATACATATTCACCCCTTTGTTTCTATTATTCCTGCTGCAATAGCTGCAGAACTAGAACATATCCCTTACGCTCTTACTTTACACAGCCCTGCTTCTATATTTGCTTCTTATGGGCCAGTGTACGACTTTTTTAAAGAAATTATATTTAACCAAGCGCCTTTGCTTATATCTGTTTCACCTGAGGTACAAAATTTATTGAAGACTCATTCTATAAGTTCTCATACTTACATTCCTAATACAGTACCGATGAAAGATGAAAAAATACAATATACAAAAAATAATCATTATTGGCTTATTATTTCTCGTTTAGATAAAGAAAAAATAGAAGGTATTTTGGATTTTTGTATAAAAGCTAAAAAAAGCCGAATACCAGAAGTGTGGATTGCAGGTGATGGTGCCTTTAGAGAAAATTTAATTAAATTATTAGACGATAATGCGCTTTCAAACTATACTAAACTGATTGGAAAAACTACTAAAACCTCTTTTTTGATACAAGAAAGCGCAGGTGTTGCTGGCATGGGACGTGTTGCTCTTGAAGCCATGGCTTTAAAAAAACCTGTTGTATTAGTAGGTTATGATGGCGTGAAAGGCGTTTTAGACGAACATTTATTAATCAATGCTGCCAAGTGCAATTTTTCAGGTCGAGAGCTAAAAACCATTAATACTGATGAACTAAATAATCAACTTAATAGCAAGATAACAGCATCTAACATCAATGCATTATATTGCATTGTTAAAGAAAAATTTAATGATACACTCTCATGGCCCCTATTCCTAAAACAAATAGCTACACTTAAACCATCTAAAAAATCGATTTTAAGCGATTTCTATGACGCTATTTCGTATGATCCGCCTAAAGATAAAACACATTTTGTTCATAATATTGGATTATTAACTAAAATTAATACTCTTATATGTAGTAAAAAATTTTATATATCAAGCCATGCAATTGCCGTATTGATACAACAACAAACCATGCTTCATCAAGCCCACCAGCAAGCTGCTTCGCAAACTCAAAAGGAGCTTCTTCAACAAATAGCTGAATATGATGAACAAACGAATCAATTACTTGAAACAGTAGATGAGCAAAATAAAATCATCATGGATCTAAAAAAGATAAATCACTTAATTTTAAACAGTAGATCATGGAAATTAACGAAACCATTAAGAGGATTAAAAAATCCTCGCATACTTTGGAAATACATTATGCAGTATATGAAACATATTTTATTTCATCATAGACTTTTAAAACTGAAATCAAAAATTAGATTTTTTTTATATAATTTATATAAAAAATTACCCTTTAAATATCAAAAAATTTTAAAGAAAATTGTACTCAAATATCGTTATAAACCGTCTGTACACCCAAGCAATAAAAATGAGGTCAATCCTGAAGTAGTGAATTGGATAGAAAATTTACTAGCACATCAAGATTTATCTCGCCTTGTTATATGCCTTCAGCCTACATTTTTTGTCCCAGATGGTAGCACTTGTTATAACGGTGGCGCTGAGCGATATTTATTAGATTTAAGTCAAATATTTATTAATCATCATTACGAATTTTTAGTTGTACAACTTGCTGAGCATAAAAGCTGGTTACAGCGATACGAGCATCTTTCTGTAATAGGGTTGCCCGCGATCACTAATCATGATTTATTTTTAAGATACGCAGCTTTATTAGTGGAAAAGGCTGCGGTTTTTATTGCCTCTCCTTTTCCTTATGCCAATAATTTTAATACGAGCGCTACCTATACCATAGGGATTAGCCATGGCGTTTATTGGGATAGGCCTGAATATCAAAACCCACAATTTTATGCACAAATCAGTCAATCAGTAAGTCAATTAAACCGCTTAATTTCTGTTGATACGAACACCATTAACGCTATCCAAGAGATTATTCCTGCTCAAACTAATGTTGATGCTGTATATATACCTAATTATGTTGACCCTCTTTTTAAAAATACAAAATTTCATTTACCCATTTCAACTACTCCACACAATACCGTTATTTTATTCCCAAGGCGTTTACACGAAGCACGAGGATTTTATTTACTTATAGACCTTATCCCTACCCTATTTACTCAGTATGATGATTTGATTTTCTTGTTTTGTGGACATGGTGAAAACCATGAGTCGAAGTTATTAACTAAATTGTCAAAAACTTATCCTAATCAAATTTATCATTTTGTTTTAGACCCTAACGATGTCTATGCCGCTTATAAAATCGCTGATATTGTCCTTATCCCAACTTTGTATTCTGAAGGCACATCTTTAAGTTGCATTGAAGCGATGGAAGCACAAAAAGCTATCATTACAACTTGTGTAGGAGGTTTAACTGATCTAATTATCAACGAATATTCGGGATTACTGGTTAACCCTAATAAAGATGAAATATTTAAAGCACTATGTCGTTTGATTGAAAATAAATCATTGCGTGAATCACTAGCTAAAAATGCTTTCAAAGAAGCACAACAATTTCATAAAAAGCGTTGGGTCGCGCAGTGGGAAAGCATTGTAAAAGATATCCCTAATTCTTCTGTCAATCCACTAAATGCGATTGTCACTCAAAACTATACACTTATTCATCCCTCAACATTTTTAATTTATACCGAAATGAAACAACGTCCTCAGCATTTATTTGAAGCTTGCGCTAATCTGGATATCGCATGTTTATATATTGATGCCACACCTCATATAACACCTAAAATAATTAATAAAAATTTATACCTTATCGATAAAGATAGTAAAGTTAACTACGCTAATTATTGCGTTTATTCTTACTATCCTTTCCATTATTTAGAGTTTGTTAAAATAAAGCCTAAAATTTTAATTTACGACGTATTAGATGCGCCAGAAATTCACCAAAGTGAAGAGGCCATTAGGTGTCATGACAATATGCTTATGTTAGCCGATATCATCATAACGAGTTCTAAATTACTCTATATGCGATATAAAAAAGAATTAAAACAACAAGAAATTCATTATATACCTAACGCCGCAGCACCTAACTCTCTAACAAAACAAGCTAGAGCAGCAGATTTTCCGAATCATCGTCAAAAAACCATTGGGTACTATGGCGCCATCGCAGAATGGTTCGATTTTGAGCTTTTAGATAAAATTTGCTCTGTTATGTCAGATTGTCAAATCATTTTGTTAGGCTCTTGCCGTAAACACCTCGAAGAGCATAAAAAATTAAGTGTACTGTTAGAAAAACATCATAATTTATTTTATCTAGGACCAAAACCTTATGAGCATTTATCTCAGTATGCCCATTATTTTGACGTGTCTATTATTCCATTTTTAGAAAATGAAGTTACTAAAAATTGCTCTCCTGTAAAATTATTTGAGTATATGAATATAGGTAAACCTATTATTACCAGTGAAATGCCAGAATGTCGATTTTATCAATCAGCCTTAGTGGCTAAAAATCATGATGAGTTTATTGAATTAATTCAAAAAGCCCTTCATATGAATAAAAACGATAATTATTTTAATATTATGAAAGAAGAAGCAGAGGAAAACACTTGGCAGGCCCGAGCAGATATTCTTAAAGAGGCATTACAAAGAGTGTATGACGTCAAATTCGCAGCTCAAACCATTTTATAAAAATAACCAACGTCGTTAATTTAACGACGTTGGTTTAAAAATATCTTAAGCATAGTCGAGGTTTTTAACACCATTCTCGATAAATTCCTGTGTTGATTGAGAATTATCAAAAAAATTCTTGATGACTCTTGCAATACGCTCTGATGCTTTACCATCGCCATACGGAGAACCTGCCTCGCTCATTTTTTGATATAAAGCCGCATCATCTATTAATTCTCTAACGCTATCAACAATAGTTTTAATATCGCAACCAACGAGCCGTGCTGCTCCTATCTCCACTGCTTCGGGTCTTTCTGTCTCATTTCTTAAGATTAACACAGGCTTCTTTAAAGCAGGTGCTTCTTCTTGTAACCCCCCTGAATCGGTTAAAACTAAATATGAATGATTCATTGTGTTAACTAAATCGACATAGTCTAATGGTTCACATAAATTAATATTTTTTATATTTGAGAGTGTTTTATAAACGACTGAACGTACATTTGGATTAGGATGAACCGGGAAAATAATATTAAAGGTTGAATGCTTAAGTGCGATTTCTTTAATTGCATGACAGATACTCGCAAGGGGCTTACCAAAATTTTCTCTTCGATGGCACGTTACTAAAATACTTTTTTTATGATCTATAAATGAAGTATCAGGCGTAACGTTTTTATACAACATATCGATAATTGTGTTGCCAGTGGTATAAACATGCTTAGTGATACCTTCCTCTTTTAAATTTTGCGCAGCTTGTAAGGTAGGACAAAAATGTAAAGTGCTCATCATGGAAGCCGCTCGGCGATTAAACTCTTCTGGAAAAGGATTATTAATACAAGAAGTTCTCAAACCTGCTTCAATATGAGCAAAAGGAATCTTTTTATAAAAAGCAGATAAAGCAGATACAAATGTGGTGGTTGTATCTCCTTGAGCGATTAATAAATCAACTGCTTCTTTATTAAGATAATTTTCAAATTGCGTTAATAAATTAGCAGTAAGATAATTTAAGCTTTGGTTTTCTTGCATAACATCGAAATTGATGTGAGGTCTAATTTTTGTATGGGTTAAAATCTGCTCTAGTAAACTTCTATGCTGACCTGTAAAAATAATTTTTACACAAAAATTAGGATTTTTTTGTAATTCTTCAATAACTGGTATCATCTTTAATGCTTCAGGTCGGGTACCAATGACACAAGCAATATTAAGGTTTTTCATGATCTTTCTCTTCGTTATAAACTTTATATAAATAATCTTTCAAAATGTGCACTTGATTCTCTCTTGAAAATTGCTTCGCGAAACTCAAAGCATGCTCTTTTTTTTGAAAAATCGCCTCTATGGATAAATTTTCAATAAATTCTTTCAATGCTTTCTTATCACCACTTTCTATATGCCAAATAGCGTTTGATGGTGCGAAAAATCGTGTTACTTCTCCTTGCGGTGTATATAAGATAGTAGGCAAGCCTATCTTCATACTTTCTAATATCTTTGAGGGTATGACTGTTTGATTCATTTCAGTGGCTATCAATGGGATAATTGACACATGGCACAACGCCCAATAATCAGGGCAATCATTGACAGGTATGGGGCCGTCAATGGTGATATTTGATAGCTGATGCTTATTGATTAAGTTAATTAACTCTTGTTTTTTAGCGCCATCCCCTATTAAAAGAAGACGCACATCCTGGCGCCTTAACTGACTAAAAATTTCAATCAACTCGTCATGATTGTGCGAAATACCAAATGTTCCTATATAACCAATTACAATTTGGTTTTCTATATTATACTTAGACTTAAGTTCTTGTTTTTTTTCGGTATTTTTTGCTAGAAAATTTGCACTAGGGCCTGAAATGAAATCCTTAATTTTAGTCTCATCGATATGGTAGTCCTTAAGATATTGTCTAAAATTCGGTGATAAAATCGCAATTAATTTGGCTTTTTTATACATAAATAGCTCTATTTTTTTTAAAAATTTAAAAGCTAATTTTTTATTAATCATTTTGTTAGAAGCAATTGAGTCAGGCCATAAATCACATAAAATCATAACAAATGGTTTTTTTTTAACCAGTGCTAAACAACATGCTGCTAATGCCGCAAAAAATTGCGGCGTCACACCAATGATATAATCAAAGTTTTTTTCAAATAAACCAAAGAAAAAAGATGACAATCCAAAAGAAAAAAAATCTATCGCTCGTCGAAGCTTACCTTTGTTGGGATACATGTATGTTTTTACGCGAATAACTTCTACCCCATTTTCAATATTTTTATAACGCCATTGATTTTTATATCCTGGAAAAAGCTTTCCCTGCGGAAAATTTGGCTGAGAGGTAATAACTGCCGTATCGATTTTTTCTGTGGCTAAAATTTCAGCTAATTCTGAAAATATTCGAGCATTAGCATTCATTTCAGGGGGATAATTATCGACTAGCATTAAAATTTTCATCGATTCCCTTTTCGTCAATTTTTAGTTAATTGTGTAGATTTTTTAATGATGCTATGCCCATTGCTTACCAAAAAGTCATAGCTTGCGTAGAATGTAAAATTTTACTTGATATCTGGTCTATTTGTCGAGTATAGCTTTTGTTAACATTACGTAATTCAAATGGATAGCCACCTCTATCATGAACCTACCCTGTCCTTGCAACCCACATAAAACGCTCGCACAATGCTGTGCACCTTTCCTAGAAGGTCAAAACCTGCCTTCAACGCCTGAAGCGTTGATGCGCTCACGATATAGCGCCTTTGCTACGGCAAATATTGCTTATATCCAAGCCACCATGTGTGGCGAAGCACTCAAAGGCTTTAATGAGGCACATACCCGAGGCTTTGCGCAACAAAACTGTTGGGTCAAGCTTGAGGTATTAGATACAAGCTTTGATACCAATACCATAGGGCATGTTGAGTTTAAAGCTTATTATGTTAGGGGCTCGACATTACGCTGTTTGCATGAACATTCTAAATTTATGTTAAAAAATAACCGCTGGTATTATGTCAGCGGCACACATACGCAAGATACCGATATGAAAATGGTCATTGCCCGCAACACCGCCTGCCCTTGTGGCAGTCAACGTAAATTTAAAAATTGTCATGCCAAAAACTAAAGGCTGCGCCCGCCATCAACTTTAAGCGTTTGGCCGGTAATAAATGGTTGTGTTAGTAAAAAATAAGCACTTTCAGCGATAAAATGTGGGTCACCATGACGTTTGAGTGGCGTTTTGGCAATAATGGCCTGCTGTTGGCTACTTTGCAGTTCATTGGCTGCCTCAGGCCACATAATTGCCCCAGGCGCAATGGCATTTACCCGCACACTGGGCGCAAACGCCTTGGCCAGTGCTTGAGTTTGCGAGGAGAGCGCGGCTTTGCTTTGACAATACATGGCATAGCCTTTGAGCGGTTTTTCGGCATGAATGTCGGTGATGTTGATTATGCTGCCTGTCTGCTTTTCTAGATAAGGCCAAGCGGCATAACTTAATGCCATTGGCGCATACACATTAATGGCAAAAAGTTTAGGCCAATCAGCAAGGGTTAAATATTTATCCTCCACAAATATGGAGGCATTATGAACCAAACCATCTAAACGCCCCCAAATCTCGACCGCCTGGCTTATAAGCGCGTCTAACGTGTGATAGGCGCTTAAGTCTGCTTGAAGTGTACAGGCACTTTGTAAACGTGTTTGATTTAAAGACGCGACTAAATCCTCAGCGCATGGCTTTGAGGTATGATAATGCACGATCACGTTCATGCCTTTTTGGTGCAAAAAATGTGCAATGGTCGCACCAATGCGCCTGGCCGCACCGGTGATAAGCACCACGGGATGCGCTTGTGTGTGAGAAAAAATCACGGTATGTTCCTCTTTTTAATTTTTTGTAAATGACAATACGTTATGACCATCCATCCGGCTTTTTATCAATACATTCAACAGCACCATCAAGTGCCGTTTGTCGATTTTATGCAACAAGCGTTGTATAACCCACACTATGGCTATTATATGTCAGCCAACCCACAATTAGGCAAAAGTGGCGATTTTATCACCGCACCTGAGTTAACTCCCTTGTTTGGCGCGACCATTGCACGCGCTATTAGGCAGGTTATGACGCTAAAATCAGCAACGATTTTTGAATTTGGCGCTGGCACGGGGCGCTTGTGCGTAAGCCTATTAGAAACGCTTGAACGCTTGGCATGTTTGCCCGACGCTTATTATATTCTTGATGTCAGTGGAGCTTTACAACAAAGGCAACAAGCCTATATCCAACAGGCCATTCCTCATTTATACGAACGGATTCATTGGTTAAGCCGTTGGCCAACCACCCCTTTTAACGGTGTTATCATTGCCAACGAAGTGCTCGATGCCATGCCGGTGCATCGTTTTTGCTTAAATACCGCCGGTTTGCATGAGGTCTATATCCAGGCTACACGTGATGGCCAATTAAGCGAATGTCTGCGCGCGCCAGATGCACAGTTGCAAACTTATATCGAAACCCATCTTCAAACCCTTGAGCCACCCTATCAATCTGAGGTTAATTTGCTCTTACCCGCCTGGTTTGAGCAATGTTATAACATGCTAAATCAAGGCGTCATGCTGATATTTGATTATGGTTTTCCTCGTCATGAGTATTATCATCCATCACGCCATGAAGGCACGTTAATGTGTCATGCTCAACATCACACCCACAGCCAAGTACTTCATAACCCCGGCCAAGAAGATTTAACTGCTCATGTTGATTTTACCCATGCGGCTGAATCAGCCTTTGCCGCAGGCTTTGTTATTGCAGGTTATACCAATCAAGCCGCTTTTTTATTAAGCAGTGGTCTGCTTGATGAATTGGCTTTATTACCTGAGGGTATAAATCGCATCCAAGCCAATCAAGCGGTCAAAATGCTGACCCACCCAAGTGAGATGGGGGAGTTATTCAAGGTTTTGCTGTTAAGCAAACAATGGCCTGATACACTACCAGGTTTTCAACTGCAAGATAAACGAGCTTCTTTATGACTTATGCAACCACCGTTGAGTTACAAAAAGAGTCGATGAAATTTTCAGCCGGCCATACCACTATTTTTTCCGCCACGGAACGCGAACCATTGCATGGCCATATGTATCAGGTCTATTTGGCGTTAAGCACAGTGGTGGAAGAAAACGGCATGACCTTTGATTATCGCTATTACAAACAAAAAGTCCATGCGCTTTGCCGCCAACTTAACCAAACCTTTTTGATGCCTACCCAATCACCTTTTCTAACCCATCGTGAAGATAGCACTTATCACTATTTTACGTTTAATCACAAAACCATGCCGTTTTTAAAAGAAGATGTGACATTATTGCCGTTAACTAATATCACGGTTGAAGAACTATCACGCTGGTTTGTTCAAGAACTAATTAAAGATGACATTGAGCTAGCCAAGCATCGCATTACCCGCATTTTGGTCAAAGTATTTTCAGCACCTGGTCAATCAGCCAGCCATCAGTGGCAAGCTTTGTGAACGCAGAGGTTGGAATTCAAGTTTGTGTGCTTAAAACGTTTGGTGATGCCTTTGATTATCTAGCACCACAGCCCTTGCCGGCTATTGGTGCGCGCGTACTGGTACCTTTTCGTCGGCAAGAGCGTGTTGGGATAGTTGTCGCCCTTGAATCAGCCCTACCGAACGATAAACTTAAAACCATCATCAAAATCTTAGATAACGAGCCTGTGCTTATGCCGGCTATTTTAACGTTGTGTCAGTGGATAAGCCGCTATTATCATGCACCATTATCAGAAGTCATCCATCGCGCGCTGCCCAAAAAAATTCGCTTAGGCGAGTCTCTTGAGCAATTATTACAGCCTTACTACACGCTCGCGCAACCGCTTGCCCAAGCGCAAGCAGGTTTAAAGCCACAGGCCACCAAACAACATGCCCTTTTAAATTTACTGGCCACCCATGCATCTCTTAGCCATAAAGAAGTGCGAGGTTATGGCTTTAGCAAAGCCCAGCTTGACCAGCTTGCAGCACAAGGCGCTATTACCCGCTACTTAAAGCCGCCAGAGTGTCCAATTTCTAACGCGCAAGTGCCCGCACATGTTTTAAATGATGAACAAAACTCAGCAGTTCATCATATCCTGCCCTATTTGCACCGTTTTCAATGTTTTTTATTAGAAGGCATTACCGGCAGTGGCAAAACGGAAGTTTATTTTACAGTGATCAAGCACTTATTGGCGCAACAAAAACAGGTGTTGATATTGGTGCCTGAAATAGGTTTAACACCGCAATTATGTCGCCGTTTTGAACAGCAATTTTCTACACCCTTGGTGGTCATTCATTCTCGCTTGAATGACCATGAACGTTTGAGTGCTTGGCAACATGCCAAAATTGGTGGCGCGCGCTTGGTGATAGGCACCCGCGCGGCTATTTTCACACCCATGCCTGACTTAGGCTTAATCATCATTGATGAGGAACATGACAGCTCATTTAAGCAGCTTGATGGCGTGCGTTATTCCGCTCGCGATAGCGCTTTAATGCGTGCTAAAGCGCTTGATATTCCGGTGATTTTAGGTTCCGCCACCCCAAGCTTGGAAAGCCTGCATAATGCGTTAAGTGGGCGTTTTGGTCACATCAAGCTTACAAAAAAAGCGCAAACAGGTGCGAAAGTGCGTTACATTGTGAGCGATATTCGCCAACAAAAACTGCAAGAAGGCTTGGCGGCAAGCACCATTGCTACCATCAAGAAGCATTTGCAAGCAAAAAACCAAGTGCTGGTGTTTATCAATCGTCGTGGGTTTGCCCCAATTTTAATGTGTCATCAATGTGGTTGGCTCGCCCATTGCCTTCATTGCGATAGCCACCTAACGCTGCATACCACAACAGCCAAGCTTTTATGTCATCACTGCAACATGCAACAAACACGCCCAACCCAATGCCAACAATGTACAAGCCATGAATTAATTGCTGTAGGGTTAGGCACCCAACGCATCACCCAACACTTACAAACCCTGTTTCCCAAAACCTCTATCGCCCGTATTGATCGTGATGAGGTGCAAAGCAAAGAAGGGTTAGCCGCGCATTTGGAGGCGATTAATCAGCAAACTACCCAACTTATCATCGGCACCCAAATGTTGGCCAAAGGCCATGATTTTCCACACCTCACCCTGGTGGTGGTGTTAGATACTGATACGGCCTTTTATAGCCAAGATTTTCGCGCGCTTGAGCAACTAGGCCAAATATTAACGCAAGTTGCCGGGCGCGCGGGACGCGCTAAAGCCGGTGAAGTCATCATTCAAACGCATCTGCCTGAGCAGCCATTGTTACAAACTCTGCTTAAAGCAGGCTATCATGCCTTTGCTCAAGCGCTACTAGCTGCTCGCCAACAAGCGCGGCTGCCCCCTTTTGCGTACATTGCGGTCATTCGTGCTCAGCATCATTCAGAAAGCCGCGTACATAAATTTTTAATGACGCTAAAACCTTATCTTCAAAATTTCAACTTAGACCTTTTAGGCCCCGCACCCGCCCCACTTTACCGCAAAGCCCGTGTTTATCGTTTACAACTGCTATTAAAAGCCACCAATAGACCCATTCTGCATCAAGCACTCCATGCCTTATGCCAGCACATCACCCCCAGCCGCCATCAAGGCGTGCAGTGGAGTATTGATGTTGACCCCATCGATTTATTTTAGAAATTCATAATGTTCCACGTGGAACATCGAAGATTTATTGGATAACTTTTTCGCTATTCTTAATCCATACACAGTACATAATAGTAAATTTTTGATTTATTAATATTCACTTAATAATTTAATGATACTATCTGATTACGTTTTATTGAGAGAAATTAATTATGACCATTGAACAATTACCCAAAAGCCACGAATATAAGACTCTTTTGACTTCAGAACCATACGTAATGATGTTAATTGAAGCAGTAAAAATAAAATCTTCATTACGTCATATTCTTCAATCAATCGATCAATTAGAGCCATTAAAACAAGTTGAAATTTTTAAAACCAAAGATAAATTTGGACACAATGCTTTGATGTGGGCAGTGCAAAACAAACCTTTATTAGTTCCTAGTATTCTTAACGCAATAAAATCACTAAGCTCATTAGAGCAAGCCGAAATTCTTAAAGCCACAAATTTATCTGGAGATAACGCTTTAATGTTGGCAGTAAAAACAAATCCTTCATTAGTACCAGAAATTTTTAAAGCAATGGCATTACTAAACCAAAGGGTTCAAACTGAAATCTTTAAAACCAAAGATAAATTTGGACACAATGCTTTAATGTGGGCAGTGCAAAAAAATCCTCAATCAGTACCAGAAATTTTTAAAGCAATGGCATCACTACCCCTATTAGCTCAAACTGCAATCTTTAAAGCCGAAAATAAGTCTGGACACAATGCTTTAATATGGGCATTAAAAAAATATCCTGTCATCATCCCTTCTTTGCTTGAATCAGCAAAATTGTTAAAACCATCGGTGCAAGCTGAAATTTATAAAAAAATACATAAATACGGTAATAAAAATTTAATAAATCAATTACCTGCTTACTTTAAGTTACATCTTTATAAGGAAAATATACTACATGAAATAAAATGGAAAATATTTGGCATATCTAAGCAAGATAAATACAAAGCCGCCCAAGCATTAATTGATGTGCTTGATGGTAAAAAAACACCAAATATATTAAATGAACCGTCTATTAAACGCGCCCTTGCGCAAGGACGATTAAATTCATTATATCGAGCCGTAGCAAATGATTTGTCTCGTAAAAAAAAATTTAAAACTATAGACGCAGAAATAACGCCAGACTTATCAGCATTTGACAACGATTTAAAAAATTTTTTAGGCTCCGAAGAAAATACAACAGATCAACAAGATTTTTCGCAGGAAAGTGAAAATTTTGTAGAATTCGTAGAAGATGAAGATTTTATCAAAGCAACATACAAAACAACACCTTTATATCCGGTTTTACCTACTCATTCTGGGCAAATAACAGACACCAAGAAGCCAAAAGAAACCTATTTAATCTCAAGACAACATGATTTTAGTGTTCATAATGATTGTACCTATCGTGATTTAATAACTGAGCCTTTAGTCAATGATGTTTTATCACAAATGCAATCTACGACTACTAGAACGCATGATGCGACTGATTTAATCGACTTTTCATCGCCTGACGAACAAGACAAACATCCAGAGTCAATAGCTATTTCTGTTAAAGATCTACTCCATTCTTTACCAAGCCCTCCTAAAGACGCTTTTTTTCAGCCAGAATCCCCAAAGAGTCAATCAGCTTCGTCGGTTAAGCCTCGACCACAGGCAAGCACGAGCTTTAACTAATCAAATATTGGATTAGAAAAATTGTCAATATGCTTGTAGCCATCATCGAACGAGACTTTGATGATGGCTACACCCAGCCACCATTAAGATGTGCAGTGGCGTATTGATGTTGACCCCATCGATTTATTTTAGAAATTCATAATGTTCCACGTGGAACATCTAAAATTTGTGGACATGACGACTATTATGATCTGGTCTTTGTTACTCAAGGTTTAATATTTCCTTAAGTTTAAGCAACTACAATTATGGTATTAATATAAACATAATAGGCTTAATATGAGCAACAAACTACAAGAGCAAAATGATTTTGAAATAAAATTTGGGCGCTTACAACAACGTTTGTTAGCAATACAATTGGCTTTAAATAACAAAACATTAACGCTTGATGAACTAAAAATAGTTGCCAATATGCCTATGGCCGTTATTGCACAATTTACCCCTGATTACCAAGAAAATAACGCCGCTCATTTATCTGGAGAGCAAGAATTATTAACCAAATTATATAAAGTATTAAACGCCGAAGAAGTTGAAAATTTAATCATCAATGATGATGATTTAACTGAAATTTTGCTTGCGTTTGATAATTTTAATGCTGAACACAATGAATACCTTTCATTGATATCTATGGCGAGCACTTCAGAAGAAACGTTAAATTCTAATTTAGCGGATTTTGCCATGCTCGCATTACAATTTTTACCTTTTAACGTACAAGAACTAGATAATAGTTATACCCTGCCTCACCTTTCGCTTTCAATATTAAAGCATCGATGGCAGCAATGGCTACAAACCCGCCCCTCGCGCTTTATGTTACCGCAAACCTATCAAGATTTAGCGCGTGTTGGTTTGTTGGAAAAATTACTCACTCAAACATTAAATCCGCATGAATGGTTAACGGATAATGATTTACAACGTGCTGTAGATGTTTATCAACTGGGTAGGGTTACAATTACACGCTTTACCGCCCAAGACATTGGTATCAATCTACATTTTGCACGCCAGCAATACCACCATCAACAGCAGCCCTACACGCTGCCTTTTTTATTAAATTTAGGGGCTCATCATCAAAATATCCATGATACTGGCAGCCACTGGGTGAGTATGATTGTTGAGGTAGACCCCACACAAAATCCACCCGCTATCAAGGTAATTTATACTGATTCTCTCCACTTATCCGCTAGCCAAAAACCAATTATTGAGCGCGTTATTAAACAAGCTTTATATTATCAAGAAAATATGCAAGCCATGGCAAATCCTGATTTAGGAACAGCCATATACGCCTATCCTGATGTTAAAGAACCTGTCATTGAAATCACCACAACCAATCAACAAAGAGATGGCTATAGTTGTGGCTATCGCGCCTTACAACAAGTCGCGCTTGCACTTCACCCACAAGATGCGCCTGAAAATTTACAGGCGTTATTAAAAGCTGATACAGCTGAGGCTTTGATTTTGGAGGTTTATACCAAGCTTTTAGGGGCAGCAGTCTTATCACCAACGCAATATGACAACTTACGCTCTTCTTCTGTATGGATGGATGGTTATTTAGACGCTTGGTTTATACCTGCGGATGATTCTAGTCATCGTTTAAAAGATACGCGTATCCACGCTTACCTTGATTTTCTTTTTTCATTCAAAGGACAACAAAAAGCCAAATATCAACAACTCAAAACCACTGCAGCAGCTATTGAAGCGCCTACACATCACACCATAGAGCATCTTGAGCAAGAATTTGCCGCAAAGAACAGCCTCAATAAATGCCAAGCATTAGCATTGCTCGATGAATCTCAAAAAAATTTAGTCCTTGAACTCAACACGTTAGTCACTGCTGTTCAAAAAGAGATTGAGCAAATAAAAGATGTAGATGTCTCACTTATCATCGCAGTTATCCTACAAAAAATCGCGGCTAATACAACGCTTGAAACTTTGAAGCTTAACGGGATAGAACCTGCCTATATTGAGCCTTTGACAACCTATAGTTATCTTCTACCTAGCCGGTTAGAAATTAAGTGCGATGATGAAGCTTTAAATGAGCTTATCGAGGCGCTTAAATGGCGTAATGAATATGTTGCAGAATTTAATCTAAATACTGCAGAACCATGGACGGCAATATTTAACCATCGATATTTAAATATTCAAGAAGATAAGCCTAATCGTATTGAGCTTGATTTACCAAGTAAAAATTATGTCATTTTAAAACATTTTTTTGAGTATCTGACTTTTCATCAAGCAACCATTACTCAGTTTTTTCCTAATACCATACTCAAGCTCACCAATTTACCTGATGCAGCCCTGCCATTTTTTTACGCTTACAGTGCCCAAGGCATGATGTTTAAAAATTTAGAACTAAGCTTAACTAACGCACAACTTTTAGCCGATGATTTCAAACAATTACTTGATGCTAAAACTTTAGAATCACTAACCGTGACTGTAACCGACCCATTAACCTCAGAATCATTAGACGCCCTTAAAAATTCACCTTATTTTGGCAAGATTCGTTTAACGCTGATAAATGCTCATTTGCCTGCTGATGAATTAATTGATTTTTATAATGCGCAAGCTCAAGCCATGCGCAAGCCTTTAAAAGTACCGCCTGTGTCTCAAAAAAATAATCTAGGCTCACAGCCGTTGGGTAAAATTGGTCGTGCTTTGTATGGCCCTGATACGTTAAATTCCTTATCCACAGAGGTACATCAAGAAATTAAGCAGCAAGTAGAGCAAGAAATTCATCAGCAAGTTGAAGTAGTCAATGACACAAGTTTTGCTGATGAGATGAAGGAAGCCCGCCTTGAAACCTATGCTGAATATGATAATGATGATGCACTAATCACGCGCAAGAACATTGCCACTGAGCTTGCAAAATATTTCGAGGCTGAACCGTTTTGTACGCTCATGGGTTTAAGTCCAGAAAATTGCTGGGATTTATTAGTGGGGGAATATGCTGATTATCATCCGCAAGCCATTCATTGTATAACACGCAGTGCCGCGCTCTATCTACTTGAAAATATAAGCCATTTTCAATTCGGTTTTCATCCTGATAACTTACCCACAGGTTTGTATCTTGCGCAGATAACTGAACAAGATGAGGAAGGTGATGACATCACGCATACAGTACTTGCCTTTGACCCGCTAAAGCCTGTTATTGGCCTGCAAGATTCCGTGCTAAAAGCACGAATAGACATAGGCCTTATGCCGCAACCATGGCAAGGAGACATGCGACAATTTTTAAACGACGCACAATGCCAAGCACTCTATGACCAAATTTTTAGTCAAACTTTAGTAAAACCAGATGTTAATCAATGCATTGCCTGCTTTTTTGGGTTTGATTTAAGCAAATGTGCACAACCGATGCATGTTGATGTTATAAATGATCTACAATCTTTGGAATGTAAAAAGCTTGTTTTAAACGCCCTATTAGATTCTTTAGAAAGGGTCGATTTATTTGAAAAACTTGAAAATATTTTAGGTGAAAATTTAAATATCGCTCATTTAAATGCTTTTGCTAATCTTATTTATGCCGGTGAATTAGCAGCATGTGACGCTTTTTTTACTGAGTTGCAAACATTAAAAGATAATCGGCCAAATTATTTTAAAAGCTTTATTGATTGCTTTATCACGCCCTCTTGCAACTGGGTTGAACTTGTTGATGAGGCTTCCATAAAGGCTCTGCGCGGTCTGCAAACCTTTTCGACCAATGAACTTAGCTGGTGGCAACATTTAACCGACCAACACACCAGCAATGCAGCACTTAATAACATCATACTGCAAGACAATGCGTTTGAAATCATAAACCCTCACAGACGTTTTGCAAGCTTGAGTGCCTGTTATGAGAGTTTTGATTATTTTTATAGCCAGTTTAAACAATTGAGTTTAGGGCTAACTTTGCCACAGCCTTTTCCTTTTACAGGTGTTTATGACATGCATGTGGGCTTAGACCGCCTGCTGACCATTCTTAAAGAAGCACGCTCGGTTGAAGAGCAGCTATGCCGCTTACAAGGCGTGTCATTGCAGGGATTAGGTGCTTTTTATGCCTCACGTTATGAAGGGTTTACCATCGTTACCGCCGAAATGCTGCTCAACTTAGGCGCATTAGAAGTTATTTATGAACAAAAGCCTAGAGAGCGAGCCGTTAACAATGAAGCTAGATTTTATTATGAAAAGGGGCATGTATTTAGGGTATCTGATTTTAATTCCATCAAAACGGTTATGGAAATAGCTCGATGGACTGA
The DNA here is from genome assembly GCA_002863045.1 of Legionella sp. GTDB lineage: Bacteria > Pseudomonadota > Gammaproteobacteria > Legionellales > Legionellaceae > Legionella_C. Next base: position 10,077 of record PKDH01000011.1, on the reverse strand, counting down.
CGATATGGAGCAACATAAATCTAAAGCTAAAATCGCCGTGATGCGCTATATTGCACTTTTTTACCGTCGCCCTAATTATGCTCATTTAGAAAAGGTTTTGGCACATACAATCGCCATGCAGCTTGATAACGATAGTGAGCAGGCGAATTTATGCTATGTTTTACGCGTATTTTTAAAATTTAGCATGGGTACAAATCAGGCATCTATCACTCAAGAGATGATGACTTTATTTATCCAACAAATTAACCAAAAAAATGAAGCTTTAGGCCATGCTTTATTATATGCATGTAAAGAAATAGCGATTGGATGTGAGGGCCTACATCTAGGTCAATTGCTGACGATTAACCAAGAGATTTTGTCACAATCGCCTGAAGTTTTTTCGGCATATGACTCTTTTTATGAGGTCATTAAAAAATATGCTACTGTGCTTAAATTTCTTCCACCGATTGGTTACCAGACCATTGTATCGGCCTGGGTTAAACGCATTGAAGCTCAGCAACCTTTAGCCTTTATCCCTTTTATTGAATTTTTATACAATCAAGGTATGACCTATTTTCCTGACAGCGCTACAGAACATAATCATATCGTTATGGCGCGCTGCATGGCCGCCATGTTAGTGTGCGAGCCACCAGAAAATACTGACGAATACCAAAACCAATATCAAGCCATTTTATCAAGCGTTCAAACCATGCTGAACGAATTACCAAGGGCTTATATCTCACTCGAGCAAGCCCTTAGCCGTTTTGCTCGCCTTGATTTAGTGACATCACCCCATCTCCCAACCCTTGAACAATTAAACAATTTAATGACCGATATCAAACAACAAGTTGGTGAACATACCTATTCACTTAGTGAGCGTGATATTAATACCATTGTCGCAAATCACCTACCTGAAAGTGTACAGTTTGAGGCGGTTGAAGTGACAGCAATCGCTCATAAGGATAGTGGTGATTTACTCGCAACCATGAACGGTCAAATTGATGAAATTATTAAAAAGATCAATGATTTTGTGGCTAATCCTCCGTTCCCATTTACTTCGTTCAAAGAAGCAATAAAAAAGCAAGTTGATGAATTATTTGGTCCAGAGTGTCAGCTCTTAAGACAATATGGTCCAAGTCAACTTATGACCATGTTGGGAAAGCTACAACAAGAATCTAATCCTGTTGCTACCCTCATTAAAAACAATTTGATGCCTATCATGCAGGACGTTTTCGATACACACGTTAACAATCTGACCAAAGCACTCCATGCCCAAGAGCTATTTACAACGCTACCGCATCCTTTAAAAAAATTAGAATTTGATGAATTTATTAACGCCTTTGCAGAAGAAATAAATCATGTGACTGCCCTCATGAATGTTTTGAGCGAGCTTCACAACAAACGTCCCTCGCAATATGAAGATATTTTCAATGCCATCCTTAAACATTCAAACATAAAAAATTTAAATGCTTCAATTTTATTTAATTTGCTAAGTCCTTTGGTAAAAGGCTTGTCAATACATGAAGCCTTTCCACTAGAAATGCTTCTTACCATGCTGACCAATTCGCATGATGAAAAAGTTTTTGCGTCTAATTTGGCATTTTTTCAAAAACTACTGCCTGATAATCAAAATATTTATGAGCTATCCAGCGCGCAATGTGCAAGCTTATACAATCTTTTTGTTGTACAACCTAGTAACCTCAGCGATCTTAGCAAGCTACTCGAGATTAAAAAACATCGAACATTAACGTTTGATGCTTTATTAATATTACTGCCAAAATCTAAACAGTCGCTATCTGATATGTTAACCGCTTACCAAACTCTCTCGACTTATCTGCCAGATGCGGAAAATTCAGCGCAACTCATCCAATCAATCATAGAATTATGCAGCGAAAAATATCCTGATGATTTTATCAGTTTTGTTAATTTTTTAAGTGGAATAAATCCATTACCCGATGCTAAAGCGCTTGAGTTAATTATCAACAGTGCCAAAAAAGAAGCGATTTCTTTTGAAAATTTAAAAACACTTGTAAATCAAGCCGCAAACCCCAGAGACGCGCAAACACTTATAACCCTGTTAAATCAGGCGCCTAAACCACCTTTAGATGAGATAGTTCGAGCTTATCAAACTTACAATTCTACTAAAGCCATTAATGCTTTATTAGTTCGCTATGACTGTGACCCATATGGTTACCGTGCGGCTGACCAAACATTAAATAACCGCCTGTTTGATACGACCCAATTTGCCGATTTAGTCAATCAATTGGGTGATTTAAGCCATAACGGCCACCAAAAACAATTACCCGATGAGGCACGCGAACAACTACTACGCTGGTTGGTATACGTGAATGGCTGTGGTCATACACCTTGTATCACCACCATAGAGGGTGAGGCGAAAGCGGTTAAAGACATGAGCTTTACCGAAATCAATCAAATCGCGCAAACATATCGCAAAGCCTTTAGCCAAAACTCGTTTAGTCCCGAAGATGCTTTGTTATACAAATTGCATTACATTGCCTTGATGCGCGAGGTGATGTATCGCACCACGACTAAAGCACCTAAAAATGATAAAGCACGTCCTGGGCGACATGCGCATCCAACCCAGCTGCTTTATGTATTACTTAGTATGCAGCAAGGGTCTTGTAATTTTGTTGGCCAAATTAAAACAGGTGAAGGTAAATCCCTTGTTGCCGCAATGAGTGCCGCTTTGTATTGTTTAGAAGGTCATACCGTTGATATTGCAACCAGTCGTATGGATTTAGCACATGAAGGCCTTGGCAAACATCAAGCTTTTTTTAATTATTTAGACATCAAAACCCAACGCATCACGCAAAATAGTCCGGCAACAGCTTATCAACCTGGTGGTATTCATTATTCAACTTTAAGTGAGTTCGCCTTATTTCGCAGTGAAATGATGAGCACAGGACATGCCTCCCTGTTTAACGCAAAGTCACTTATCATCGCTGATGAAATCGATTTTTTAACGCTTGATGATGATACGCGTTACCGCAAAGCTACCCTGCTTGATAAACCTCTCCCACCTTTTGAAAGTCCTTTTTTATGGGCTTATGATGCGTTAATTGATTTTGTCGATAATCAACCTCTAGGCATACACAAATCAGAAACACAATTACTGGAGGAGTCCCGCCAAGTTTTAGAACGCAATTCAAAAAACTTACCGCCTGCCCAACTTAAACTTTTCAATGAACTTAAAGCCAACCCAGCACTTTATGAACAACGGCTGACGACCTGGTTAACAGCCGCAATTGACACAAAAAAAATAATCAATCGAGAAGGTATTGTTTTTAAATTGGTCAAGCTTAATAAAACCATTCAAGGTCAGGAACAAACCATCACTAAGGCTTGTCGGTTGGTTAATAACGAACCGCAATTACAAGCACAGTTTAGTGATGCAAGGCAACAGTTTTTGCATGCAAGGCTGCGTAAAAAATATAAAGATCAAGACCACATCTTTTTGGTTGAACCTGAAACTGCTTGTATCAGCTCACGCAATGCCCATATTATGCTCAAGCATTACAACCGCATTTTGGGTATGAGTGGGACTGTGGGTTCGCCTGCTGAAATTATGGAGCAATCTCGTTATTTTGATGACCTGCATTTTTTCAATATTCCGACATTTAAACCCAACGCTCGTGTTGATTTACCACCTCGTTTCACTCAAGCTGCATACCTAGATAAACCCAAAGAGGAAGAGCGCGCGCATATCGCACTGATTGTAAATGACATCCTGCGCCATTTAAAAGCACAAAAAGACTTATGCCCACCAGTGTTAGTGAATGTGCGTACCGAAGCGCAAGGTCAAGCTATTGCCAGGGCATTAGAAGAAAAACTTGAAATCAAAAAATACCGCTATTTAAAAAAGCGCTTACATATAAAAGGCATCCAACAATTTTATGCCAGCACTCATCCTGATGAAACAACACGGCTAGAAGAAGCAAAAGAGGCCAGAAAGCTTGCCGGAAAAAGTGGCATCATTACCTTTTCAACTGTGATGGGTCGTGGAACGGATATCGAACCTACAAACAAAAAGGGCTTATATGTCATTCAAACAAGCATTGATACCAAACCAAATGCTGAAGGTTTAGACCGTGCCACACGCCAAGTATTAGGGCGCGCTGCGCGCCAAGGGCACTATGGCACAACACGATTTGTTGTTAAACGCTCTGAATTTAGTGAAGCTTATTCCGAAAAGAGTCGACAGCAATTACGCCAACTGCCACAAACCATGCCGGCCCTAAAGCAGGCTGTATTAAAACTTGGGGTTATCCGTTTTAGAGCGCAACAATCAGCGCGAGGAGTGCGTAACAGACAGGATAATTTACAATATCAATTTACGGCGCAATACGAGCAATATGCCCCATTTATTCAACAACTTCCTGAAGCCTCACAAACTGCTATTAAAGCTACATTTAGCGAATTTTTAGATGAATTTGCGCAACAATGGCCTGAAGTACCAAATGAAGATTCATTAGCACGCTTTAGAGAGAATATCAATACAGTTTGGCAAACAACCGAAACCACTATAAGGAGCTTTTTTACAAACTCAACCGCCTCCTCTGCTTTGCCACAACCATTATTATTTGAAAAAACAACAGCAATAACCTTAAACCCACAATCTCAAAAGCCATCTAAAGCCGCGCGAAGCACGCAAGGTACATCACCTGTTAAGCCAATTGATACAATAACAGCCATCTTTCAAGTCAACCCTAAAGCAATCAGTTTATCTACTGCACTTAAAGAAATTAATGCCATCGCTCGCGCTTATCCACGATTAAACTTAGAAACATTAACTGAACAAAACCATGAGGCTCGGTTGCCTGACTTACTTCAATATTTATTGCAAATACGTTATCGCCAATTTATGCGGGGTAATTTTAAAGGTGATTCTACGGTTAATGAGCATCTTAAAGCGCTCTATCATTTGTTGTTATCTACAAACTTTACTACTCAAGAAGTACATAGCCGTCATTATCAACTTGTATGCGATGCCAAGCATGCATCTGTACAAAAGCAAAGCCACTACCTGCTAAGCTTTATGAATTTCATTCACGAGCAGCGTTTCGAGGAAACGCAAACCTGGTTAAAGGGCCAATCTCAGCCGAGCTTAGCTAGATTTACGGATGCTTTAAAGCATTACCAGCATCGCTGGTGGACACGCGCTTATGTAAGCGAAGATAGAAAAAAAGTTGTTGATACATTACTAAAAACGCTTGAAGAGAATGCGTCAACCAGTGAGGAACGCTTAAACGCCATTCGAGCAGCGCGTCAAACATTACTAAAAGATGATAGAACCCATAAGCGCGCCATCACAGCCGGCACCCGTGGTCGTTTATTTCAATTCTTAAACAATTTACGTGATTATGTTGAAGCCACCCATGAAATAAACACCGCAACTTTATTTGGCCAGCATATTGAAGAAATAACCACAGTTCTTGAGACGGGGTTTTCACCACGTTTGAGGAATAATAATCCCTTTAATATACGCCAATTAATTAGTGATTTGAAAAGTGATGTTAAAAGCGATGCAGAGAAATATAGAGCATTAACTTCTTTTAACACTAAAATAAAAAATAAACTTGCGGCACATAAAAGCACTAAGCATCCAGTATTAATCACCGAGTTGGCGCGCTATATCGAACATACACACATTCATCTAACAGCGCTTTGTCAGGCGGGAGATACCGATTATCGCGCTTATCCTAATAAGTCACGCTTTTTCTCAAGAAGTGTGCCTACATCCGAAAAAGCGACCGGGGTAACCCCAATTTCTAATAATGGAGGAAAGCAGGTATAAAAACCCGCCTACTCAGAGATGGGTAGGCGCGGTCTTAAAAATACGCTATGATTTGCGCCTCTTTACGTCTTATAAATGCACACCATGGTTACACAATTTCTAATCAGCGGCATTGTCTTGTTAAGCTTGCTTTGTTTAGGTCGCATGCTTTGGCAGTTACGTCGTCAACCCAAAGCGGCTATCTCATCCTCCATGTATGGCAAATTAAGCTTAAGTGGCATACTCGCGTTTATCGCCGATACGCTAGGACTTGGCAGCTTTGCGGTCAATATTGCTTTAGCCAAACTACTTAATACCTTTAAAGATGAAGAACTACCGGCAGTTAATAATGGCGCGCAAGTGTTGCCTGGCATGATTGAATCACTTTTTTTTATGCAGGCCATTCACGTTGATTTAACCATGCTAACTTTGCTTATCATGGGCACCTGCTTAGGCGGTATCCTCGGCGGCAAGCTTGTTAGCCGCTTGAGCAAACAAGCCATACGGCTGGCGATGATGAGCTGCTTTGCTTTGGTGATGCTGCTCTTACTCGCGCATCAATTACATTGGCTGCCAAGCTCAGGCACGGTGATGGTGTTGCATGGCGGGCCTTTAATGGTCGCTTTTATTGCTATGATTATCTGTGGCATCTTGACCTCAGTGGGTATTGGGCTATTTGTATTGGTACAAGGCGTATTGTTTGTCCTCAATGTTTCACCGCTGGTCGCCTTTCCGATCATGACCGCAGCAGGTGCCATGCAACAACCTTTGACAACCTGGGTATTCTTACAAGAAGGTAAAATTCCTGTGCAAAAAACACTGGTATTGAGTTTAGCTGGCTGCGTGGGCGTGGGCTTGGCCTTGAGCGTGTTCACGCATTTAAGTATTAGTGGCTTACATAGTCTATTGTTTTTAATTGTTATGTATAATTTTTATGCTGTTACCCGTGCCTATCTTAATGATAAGCAACTGCGCATACAAGCAATAAAACTTAGCACATAATTAACTGGATAAATGCATGGAATCACAGAGTAAATCAGCTAAAAAGCGGCAAGCGCATTTGCTGACCGACATAGGAAGCGAGCTTGTCAATTGGCCGCCAGCACATCTTGAGTCACTACCATTAACCCCGATGATAGCAGAAGCATTAGCACATGCCCGAACACTTAAAAGTCATGGTGCTAAGCGTCGTCAAGCCCAATTAATTGGTAAGTTATTACGCGCGGTTGACTTTGAAGCGTTAGAGCAGGCTTATTTAGCAGTAAAGGCATCACATGATGCAAAAAGCGTGCAATTTCATGAACTTGAACACTGGCGTCGGCGCTTGCTCGACGACACTCGCTTAGCCCTTACCGATTGGGTCAAAGCTTATCCGGCCACAGATGTACAACACCTGCGTCAACTGATTCGCAAGGCACAACAAGAACAACAACATTCAGCTGAGATGCACGCTCAACGTGCGTTATTTCGTTACCTAAGGACATTTTATCTATGATGTATTCGCTGTTTATCTCAACTGCACGGGGTTTAGAATATTTACTCAAAGAAGAAGCAGAAACCCTTGGCTTTACAGTTGAGCGCGTAAGCCCGCAAGGCATCTATGGGCAAGCATCATTAGCGCTTATTTATCACCTGTGTTTGTGGCTGCGTGTGGCCAATCGTGTGCATATTTTGTTAGCTCAAGCAGAGGCTCATAGCGAAAAAAGCTTGTATCAAATGGCTTTCAATGTTCATTGGCAGGAAATTTTTAGTGTTGATAAAACGTTCGCGATAGATTTTCATGGCAGCTCTGCGGTGTTCCGTCACACGCTTTTTGGCGCGCAAGTCATAAAAGATGCCATTGTTGATTATTTTGTCGAACACACCGGCACGCGGCCTTCGGTCGATAAAGCCGCTCCTAACATTCGCTTGCATGCCCATTTGCATCATGGCCAAGTAAGCCTAAGCCTTGATGTTGTAGGCTATAGCTTGCATCAACGTGGTTATCGCCTGGCCAAAGGCATTGCACCGCTTAAAGAAACACTGGCGGCGGCACTGTTAATACGTGCCCAATGGCCAGAAAAAGCAGCCCTTGGCCAAAGCTTTTTCGACCCTTTTTGTGGTTCAGGCACACTGGTCATTGAAGCGGCCCTTATGGCGGCGAACATCGCCCCTGGCCTTTTACGGCGCGACCAATCTTTTTGCCATTGGCTTGAACACGATGAAGCATTATGGCAACAAACACGCCAAGCGGCACTAAGCGCACAGCGTCCACCAAAAAATACCATCCAAGGCTGTGATAATGCGCCTTACATGACGGTAAAAGCGCTTGATAATGCCAAACGTGCGGAAGTAGCCGATTTGGTAGAATTTAAAACCCAGGATTTTGCCGATATCACGCCAGCCACACCACCAGGCCTTATCCTGACCAATCCACCTTTTGGTGAACGTATGGCCGATGAAACCGCGCTTATCCCGCTGTATCAGCGTTTTGGCCAAACTGTCCATCAACGTTTTCAAGGCTGGCAGCTTTATTTACTCACCTCAAGTGCAATGCTTGCCAAAGCATTGGGGCTGCGTGCACACAAACAATATGCTTTTTACAATGGCGCACTGGCGTGCAAGCTGTATGGCATAAGGCTTGATAGTGAGAATACCTTACAAACTCACCAAGAAACCCATTTCTCGCCTGCAGCCCTTATGCTTTTTAACCGCTTACAAAAAAACCAAGCACGCTTGAGTAAATGGCTTAAACGCACGTCACTGGATTGCTATCGTTTGTATGATGCTGATTTACCCGAATATGCCTTTGCGGTGGACTATTACAATGGTTATGTAGTGTTACAAGAATACGCCCCACCGGCCATTATTCCTGAACACAAAGCCGAAAAGCGGCGTTTGGATATGTTAAGTGTGCTGCCTAAAGCGCTCGATATCGCCGCTGATAAAATCATTTTCAAAGAGCGGGCGCGCCAAAAAGGTCGTGAACAATATCAAAAACAACAAGCTTCTCAACGTACCGTCATCGTGCATGAGCCAGCAGCGCAATTCCAAGTCAACCTTTCAGACTACCTTGATACCGGCCTGTTCCTAGACCATCGCCTGCTGCGTCAGCGCTTTGGTACACTTGCACCTGATACGCGTTTTCTCAATTGTTTTTGCTACACTGCGACCGCCAGCGTACATGCCGCCCTTGCTGGAGCGACCACCACCAATGTGGATTTATCAAACACCTACTTAACCTGGGCCAAAGAAAATTTCCGCATCAATGGTTTGTCTTATCATGCTCATCAATTTATTCAAGCCGATTGCCTTAGCTGGCTTAACAACTCGACCCAGCAATTTGATGTGATTTTTCTTGACCCTCCCAGTTTTTCTAATTCCAAACGCATGGATAAGACCCTTGATATTCAACGCGATCACTGCACGCTTATACATGCTGCTATGCGTTTATTAGCACCTCGTGGCACGCTTTATTTTTCCACCAATTTACGCCGCTTTAAGCTTGATGACACACTTTTAACCCGCTTCCAGATTAAAGATATTACGGCTGCCACCATTGACATGGATTTTAAGCGCCGCCCATCGATTCATCATTGTTATGTGGTGCAAGCGCGTTCGTGCTAAGTATCACCACTTAGTAAAAATTCAGCATGTAGGTACCACGATAAATCCCATCACCTACGTGCCACGGCAAACCTCCACTACCTACGTGCCGCGGCAAACCCCCACCACCTACGTGCCGCGGCTTGTCCGAGGCATCCAGCAAGCTCTAAATCACTAACAAATTTGGTTATACAAGTCATGCCATTGTGGATTACTTTCCTCAATTAAGTTAATTTTCCACTGTCTTGGCCAATTTTTAAAACGTTTTTCACGACGAGCAGCCGTAACGTACAATTCATATACTTCATAATAGACAAGCCTATGCACCTTATATTTTGCAGTAAATCCAGGAATCACTTCATTTTTGTGTTCCCAAATTCGCTTAATAAGATTTACTGTAGAACCTACATAAAGAGTACCATTGCGCTGACTTGCAAGCATATAAACATAGGCGAGTTGCATTATTTTTCCTTGAGTGTTGGACAAACATGAACAAAATATCAAATCAGTGTTGTAACCTCAATGGTTCCCGCGGACAAGGCCGCGGGACGTAGGCGTTAAAAATAGCCTTAAACATCGTGTAAACCTAATCTTGACAGTTAACTCACCCAACTAACTCCGATTTTTATCTTTGCAACCAATCCTATTGCCTACATCCCGCAACCAATCTTATTGCCCACATCCCGCAGCTAACCCTATTGCCTACTTCCCGCGGCATG
>PKDH01000053.1 GCA_002863045.1 Legionella sp. | reverse complement strand
CACGCCCTCAACATGGTCCACTGTATGAATAAGGGTTGAGTAAAGCTCAATTTGTCGTCTGGCGATAACCTTGACACTGCCGGCCACACAAACTCTTGATTTATCATTTCTATCAACATCGGTGCACATGGTAAGTTCGGCTGCTTCTTTTTCATTATCAAGTAAAGCTTGAATGTTTTTAGCATCTTCAAGGGCATCATTGCCGCGCTTGATGGTGCCTGAAATTGGACAGGTTTCAACTCGAGAATTGGTGACCCGTACAAACATCTCAGGCGAGCTACCGACCAAATACTCGCCTTCACCTAAATTAACTAAAAAGCCATAAGGCGATGGGTTATTTTGTCTTAAGCGTGCTAATAAAACCGATGGTTTTGCGATGCAGGAGGCATAAAATGTTTGGCTTGGCACCACTTCAAATAAATCACCTTGAATAAAATGATGTTTGGCTTTTTCAACCAAAGCAGCATACTCACCAGGCAGGTGGTCAGCCTCTTTGGGCGGTTTTTGTGCTTTATCAGGCGCCTGCCAGGTGCCTATACGTGCCAACCCTTGGGTTGAGAGCTCATCAAGCATAAAGTCATAACGCCTGATAAAAGCTTGCTCTTTATGGTGGTCAACCACATACAATTCATCTGGCAAATAAAGCACCATATCGCGTTGAGAATCTTGGCGCTGTTGATGCTTTACTAACGCTTCAAATTGGAAAATTAAATCATAACCAAACGCCCCATATAAACCCAGATAAGGTTCATTAGCGACATGCAAGCCCTGTTGTAAGGCACGTAAAATGGTAAAAATAGAAGGCTGTTTACTGCGCGCCTCTTCACTAAAAATGGTTCCATCTCCTAACGTCTGGGCTGTAAATTGAGACTCATTTATAGTACTTATTTCAATATTTTTCGTTTGATTTAAAAGATGATGCATCATCTTTTGCACCATGCTGCCGCGCGCATTTAGTGCTTGAATAGATAGTGTATGCGCCTTAGCGGTGATGGCAATTGGTGGATTGACAAACCCAATGTCCCAACAAGTATAACGACCCGGACAATTAAAATCAGAGGCTAATAAAGCGCCTCGTTCGTTATCCAGGCGCTCAATTAAAGGTTTGGTGGCATCTTTGTACGGTATTGCTTGCTCTTGATAATCAATTACGACACCTGATGCGGTTTTGAGCCTGTGCTGCATGAGTTTCCTTTGAATTTGAAAACCCTAGTTTATCACAGCGCTTTTTTGCAAGATTGCCTGTAGGCTAATGCCCAAAAAATATAAGACCAACCACTAATAAGTAACTCAATGGTAAAAAATAAACCAATTACCCATAAGCCGCTCAAAGGCCAATGTATTAAAATAAAAGTTCCTAAAATAAGCGCACATAACCCTGAGATAAGTAACCAAATCATTCCACCTGCGGGCTTGATGGTCAACGCCATGACAAATCGAGCCAATCCCATCATACATAACAAAATACCAATGAGCATGGTAAGCAATGAAGAAGCTAAAAAAGGGTCATATAACACCGTGATGGCCGCGACCACATACAACACCCCCACAAACATATGCCAAAATAATCCCGACCATGCCGCACTTTTGATACCATCAATAAGCTGCATGATGCCTGCTATCATCAAAAGCACACCAAAAAATAATATGCTGATAAGCGTAAAATAAACGGTCATCCCTAAACCAAATGTACCCAATACCACAAAAACAATACCCAAAGCCAATAACCACACCCAATTGCGTTCGGACACTAAACGGCGTTGTTGAATGTCTGGCATGATAAAGTTTCCTTTTATGTGATGTAAAACTTAACTATAGCAAATCTTTTTTTTAAAAGTTTAGTCATAATTTTCCCAACATTCGTCCAATTTTAAAAATAACTCAGGTACAATCATTTTTTATAAAAACCAAACAGATACCCTATGACCCGTTCTAATAAAGCCATTTTTGATTTAGCACATCTCCGACCGACTTCATCTCAAAGCACGCAATTAAACGACGATGTGCAAGCCATTCTTGATTTTGTAGCCACATTAAGCCAAGTCAATACCACCCATGTGTCGCCTCTTTTTCATCCACTAGACCTTCATCCTACATGGCGCGATGACACGGTCACCGAACACAGTGTGGTCAATGAGCTGGCCATGCTTACCGATTCTTTTGAAGAGGATTTATATTGGGTTGGGGCTACAAAAACTTCCGAGGCATCGTCATGAATAGCGTTATAGAGACACAAAAAGCCTTGCGTCAAAAAAAAATATCAAGCGTTGAGCTAACCACCATTTTACTTGAAAAAATTAAGCAGCAAACCTCTTTAAATGCTTTTATTAGCGTTGACGAAACGCTAGCACTCAAATACGCCGCACTTGCTGATAAAAAACTTCAACACCCTGATGCCCCTTTTTTAACCGGCGTCCCTATGGCACATAAAGATATTTTCTGCACCAAAGAACTGCCCACCACATGTGGCTCTAAAATGCTTGAGCATTATCAATCACCTTTTGATGCAACCATTGTTACCCAATTAAAAGCACAGCATGTTGTGTCATTGGGCAAAACCAATATGGATGAATTTGCCATGGGTTCTACCAATCAAACCAGCTATTTTGGGGGAGTCAAAAATCCGTGGCATCAAGACTATGTTGCCGGCGGTTCTTCGGGCGGATCAGCGGCGGCTGTTGCTGCAGGCCTTGTGTCTTTTACGACTGCTTCAGATACAGGTGGGTCGATTAGACAACCCGCCGCTTTTTGCGGATTGTCAGGCATTAAACCCACTTATGGTAGTATATCGCGCTTTGGCATGGTGGCCTTCGCTTCAAGCCTTGACCAAGCGGGTATTATGGCCAAAACTGCGGCTGATTTAAGTTGTGTATTACCTTTTGTGATAAACCATGATATTAAAGATGCCACCTCCGTGGCTCATACTCTTACAATTGATGATTGCAAACCCAAGACACTCAAGGGCTTGAAAGTAGGCATACCCTATGCCTTACTTGATAACACAGATGCCTCAATGCAATCGGCATTTGATGATGCTTTAAAAGTATTACAAAATCTTGGGGTAAGTTTGGTTGAGATAAAGTTCGATTTTCATCAAGCTTGGGTACCTTGTTACTATGTCATAGCCTCAGCGGAAGCCTCCTCAAACTTAGCACGCTATGATGGCGTGCGTTTTGGTCATCAATGTACAATCAATACAGACTTTAAACAAAGCATCTCGCAAGTACGTACCAGTGGCTTTGGTCTAGAAGTTAAACGTCGCATCCTAACTGGCACCCATGTATTATCGGCAGGCTACTTTGACGCGTATTATTTACAAGCTTTAAAGGTGCGCCGCCTAATTCAGCAAGAATTTTTAAATCATTTTAAAGAAGTTGACTTAATTTTAACGCCAACCACACCCAGTACTGCTTTTAAACTAACTGATAATACTCCACCCGTAGAGATGTATTTAAGTGATTTACTAACCGTTCCTGCCAATTTAGCGGGCCTACCGGCCATGTCTATCCCCATGGGATTTAAAGATAAGTTACCCATGGGGTTGCAATTAATGGGCAATCATTTTAGTGAGGCTTTGTTACTACAAATCGCGCAACTTTATCAAACCCATACGCCATGGCATACGCGCGAGATTGAGGAGAATTAAATGCAATTTGATACTGTTATTGGGTTAGAAGTACACGCACAACTTGCCACCCAATCAAAACTTTTTTCCGGAAGTAGCACACGTTTTGCCGCCATGCCTAACACCCAAACTTCATTTATCGATGCCGGCCTACCTGGCACCTTACCGGTATTAAATCAACAAGCAGTGATGCATGCTTTACAGTTTGGCTTGGCCATTGATGCTAACATTAATCTGCTTTCTTACTTTGAACGTAAAAATTATATGTATCCTGATTTACCCAAAGGGTATCAAATCAGTCAATATCAATGTCCTATCGTAGGCCCGGGTAAACTTGACATTATTCTGCCAAATCATCACACCAAAACTGTTTTTATTGAACGCGCCCATTTAGAAGAAGATGCAGGCAAACTTATACATCATCCTGCTTTAAATCAAACAGCCATTGATTTAAATCGTGCTGGCATGCCTTTGCTTGAAATTGTGACAACGCCTTGCCTTTATTCTGCTGATGAAGCAGTTACTTATTTAAAAACCTTACAGCAACTGCTGCGATTTTTAAAAATCTGCGATGGTAATATGCAAGAAGGCTCGTTTCGTTGCGATGTCAATCTTTCACTTAAACCCATTCACAGCCAAACCCTTGGTACACGAGTAGAACTTAAAAATTTAAACTCATTTAAATTTATTGAAAAAGCCATTGTCTATGAGCAAAAAAGACAATCATCCAAACTCGCCAAAGGTGAGTTAATTGTGCAAGAAACACGTGCGTTCTCGCCTGACACCAATCAAACCATAAGCCTTAGGCAAAAAGAACACGCCCATGATTATCGTTATTTTCCTGACCCTGATTTACCAAGTATCGTCATCACATCGACCATGCTCAATCAGGCTAAAAAAGCGCTTTTACCACTACCAAGGGCTATTAAACAAAAACTTTTAGCATATCCTGATTTAAACGAAGCGGATCTCGATTTTTTATTAGCTCAACCTGAACACTATGAATTTTTTCAACAAGTACAAACATACACCCAAGCTTCAGTAAAAATGATTGTCAATTGGCTTAAAGGTAATTTACTTTCACTACTTAAGGAACATGGCCTTAATTTTAAAAGCATCCCAATTGATGCAGCTACCTTTGGCAAACTCTTGAATTTTTTGCATGAAAAAACATACACACCCACTGCTATAAAAAAAATTCTTGCCAACCTTATCATAAAGCCTGACTCACTTGACGCGCTTTTAACATCAGAAAAACCGCAAACAACTTTAAATCCTGAGGCTTTGATCGTACAAATAAAACAATTGATTGATTCGCATCCTCAACAAGTACAGGATTATCGACAAGGCAAAACCAAATTACTAGCCTTTTTTATTGGTCAAATGATGCAGCAAACTCAAGGGCAAGTTGACCCAAAAACACTTAAGCAGTTACTTTTGCAGCAATTAAATGCATAAATTTAATGATTTAATTTTAGTAAGGCTTGACGATAACCGTGGTGCCAATGTCCATAAAATCTTCATTAAGCCAGCGAGCTGCACTTGGTAAAACGCGTACACAGCCATGGCTAGCATTATAATTGGGTACATCATACGCTGCATGGATAGAATAACCACCCGAAAAATGCATGCAATAAGGCATTCTTGCGCCACCGCCAGTTTCAATAGGATATAAACTTGAGGTGCAATCAGGTCCTTTTTTTGAATACACTCTAAATGTGCCTGTGACTGTTCGACATCCCCTGCCGGTGTCTTCACAAAAATCTTTACCACCAGACGCACTGCCAGTTTGCACACGATTACCATTGGCATCATAAGCTGCCCATGCAGTAGCTTTTGGGTCAAAAATAAAAACTTTTTTACCCGTTGCAGGTCTTGTTTCAGGGAAATAATTGCTACCCTTATTATCGGCATAATATGCGGCAGTGTAATGCGTGTAACCACTATCATCAACGATTGGAACGGACCTATCCATCGATGAACAGGCAACCGTTAACGCGCCTAATGGCACCAAAATGAGCTGTTTTTTCATCATCTTCTCCTTTTTTATTTATTTATCGGAAGAAGAGCTGCATAAGTTTAGCTTTTTTTAAAAGTTTTTTTAACTTATTGTTTTAATTATGTTCTTTTGTCATAGATTTCGTAACTCCCCACCCCGTTATCACCAATCTGTAGCTAGCGTAGAGCAATTTGTATCAGCTGATTCTTTAAAAATTGTGCCCTCCAACAGGTGATCCCTCACCCAAGCGTAGCTCGGGGTCGGGATGATGGGGTGGAGAATCATTAAGTTTCATTGATTTTTTTATATCATCGGGTAGTAAAGCAATAATGGCCAGATAAAGTTGTTTATCAGTACACTCAAAACATCCGCCACGAGCAGGCATTGCGCCATAACCTTCTTCAACATGCTTAAATAAAGTAGCTAAACCTGACTTAACACGTGGTAACCATGCTTGTTTATCGGCTTGGATAGGTGCGTTTAAAGGAATTAATGGATGTGGCGCGTGACAGCTAGCACAAAACTCTTGCACAATTTTGACACCCTCACAGGGTTTATTTTCA
Organism: Legionella sp.; assembly: GCA_002863045.1. Lineage (GTDB taxonomy): Bacteria > Pseudomonadota > Gammaproteobacteria > Legionellales > Legionellaceae > Legionella_C. Next base: position 33,739 of record PKDH01000053.1, on the reverse strand, counting down.
ATTTCTTTTAAAAAAGTTATGGGTCGATGTGTTTGCGTAGCAAAGCAAGTTATATTATTGACACTTAACCAAAAAATACAAAAAACAGTACAAATTTTCATTAGCATTGCTTGCTCCTCGACTGCAAATTTTTTTTAAAAAATTAATTCTATCGACTAGCTAAATTACTTAAAAGTTATTAATATGATGCCTCATTTCAGCCGTATTAAATTAAATGACTATCTGGTCACCAGAAAGTTGTTTAATAGCATGCCCGACTTAGATATCAAGAACCACTTTAAAGGAGTTAATGTGATGTTGGTAGAAAGTAATCACTTAGTCGTAGATTCTATAGATGTTGCTGAACAAATTTGTTTTTCATTAGATTTGATGAAATTAATGAAAAATCACTTATCTCGTACAATATCTCATCCGCCTACCCAAATTAGCCAATTAAAAGAAGCCGTTCACAACGGACAATATGTTATCAATAGCGACAACATCATCCATAAATTACTGCCCTGTTAATTTAAGATATTATTTAGCAATAAAAGCAGACTATTTTACTTAACATCTGCTTTTATTGAAGATTAAATCTCCATCAAATCTTTTTCTTTACTTGATAACACGGCATCTAATTCACTAATGTATTTATCCGTGAGTTTTTGCACTTGCTCTGCTGCACGTCGTTCATCGTCTTCTGAAATGGTTTTATCTTTCACAGCTTCTTTTAATTGATGATTAGCATCTCGTCGTACATTTCGCACCGCTACTCGGGCATGTTCAGCCTCAGCACGCACAATTTTAATCATCTCTTTGCGCCGCTCTTCCGTTAAAGCTGGCATCGGTACTCGGATGCTGGTACCAGCTGTAGCGGGATTTAAACCCAAATCAGCAATCAAAATGGCTTTTTCAACAGCCGCAACCATTGATTTTTCCCAAGGGGTGACTTGTAGGGTTCGTGAATCTAGCGTGCTAATTTGCGCAACCTGGTTTAAAGGTGTGGGATTACCGTAATAATCAACCTGCACATTATCTAAAAACCCTGCACTGGCACGCCCAGTTCTTACTTTACTTAAATCTTGTTTCAACACCTCGACCGATTTTTTCATGCGGCCTTCAGCTTCTTTTTTAATGGTTTCAATCATAATTTGCTCCAACAATGGTGCCTACTCTCTTGCCTATTACAATTTGATGCAGCGCATTTGGCATATTCATATCAAAAATCTGTAAAGGCATGTTATGTTCTTCACATAAACAAATAGCCGTAGAATCCATGACTTGTAAATTATCATTTAATATCTGGCGATAAGTAAGCGTTTCATAACGCCTAGCTTCTGGATGAATCACAGGATCTGCTGAATAAATACCATCTACTTTGGTGGCTTTAAGCACAACATCAGCTTCAACTTCAATCGCTCTTAAACACGCGGCCGTATCAGTTGTAAATAAAGGGTTACCCGTACCTGCTGCAAAAATAACAACTTGTTGATTTTTTAGATGCGTTATGGCTTTACGACGATGATAGCTATCAACCACACCTAACATTGGAATGGCTGACATAACACGCGCTGGTAAATCAATACGCTCCATGGCATCGCGAAGCGCTAGAGCATTCATCACTGTGGCCAACATGCCCATGTGGTCACCTGTGACACGCCCAAGCCCTGCTTTAGATAAATTTTTGCCACGAAATAAGTTACCACCACCAATAACAATGCCAACTTCTACATCTAATGCAATTAATTGCGCGACCTCTTTGGCAATTCTATCCAGCACTTTCGGGTCAATACCAAATTGGCTTTGTCCGGTTAGCGCCTCACCGCTATATTTAAGTAAAATACGCTTATAAAAAAGCGGCTTAGATGTTTTCATTAATCGCGTACCTGAGCCATTACTTCTTCAACAAAATTATCTTCTTTTTTCTCAATACCCTCACCTACTTCAAAGCGCACAAACGAGATAACCTCTGCGTTATGTTCTTTTAATAATTGGCTTATTTTTTTATTCGGATCTTTGACAAAAAGTTGACCTAGTAAACTTACTTCATCCACAAATTTATTAATCCGGCCTTCAATCATCTTGTCAATAATTTCTTGAGGTTTACCACTTTCGCGCGCTTGAGCGGTAAAAATTTCACGTTCTGTTTCAATTGCCTGAGCGGATACTTGGTCGCGACTGACAACAAGCGGACGGCTTGCAGCAATATGCATGGCGATATCTTTTGCCAAGGCTTCTTGTCCATTTTTAAGTGCGACCACAACGCCAATACGTGAACCGTGTAAATAGGTGCCCACAGTACCTTCTTGACATTGCACTTTTTCCATTCGACGAATTTTAATATTCTCACCAATTTTTGCGACTAATTGCTGACGAGCTTGTTCGATTGTTTGGTCTTCATTGGCAACTGATGCTTGTGATAATTGTTCAATGTCGGTAATGCTGGCATCATGCAAAGCAGTTTGCGCTGCTTTTTCGGAAAACTGCATAAAATTTTCATCACGTGCGACAAAATCAGTTTCACTATTAATTTCAATGATGACTGCTTGATGGCCATCTGCACCACGCGCGATAATAATTGCGCCTTCAGCGGCGATACGATCAGCCTTTTTATCAGCTTTTGCTTGGCCAGCTTTGCGCATTTCAGTAATGGCTTGTTCAATATCACCGTTTGTAGCAACCAATGCTTTTTTGCATTCCATCATACCAGCGCCGGTTCTTTCACGTAATTTCATCACTAATGCTGCACTAATTGACATAATTTTCTCCATATGACAAAAAAGGGGTACGTTAAAATCTAATTAACGCCCCCTTAAAATAATTAAATGATCTTTAAGATGCTTTGTCGTTATCAGTAGAAACTTCTACAAATTCGCTATCAGCTGTATCCTGTTCAATTGAATGACCACTTTTAGCGTCCAAAATGGCATCAGCGATACATCGCACATAAATATCAATTGCACGCATAGAATCATCATTTCCAGGAATAATATAATCAATATTATCTGGGTTATTGTTGGTATCAACAATACCAATGACGGGGATTTTTAATTTACGTGCTTCTTCAACTGCGATATTTTCAAAACCAACATCTACAATAAATAGAGCATCTGGCAAACCGCCCATGTCTTCGATACCACCTAGACCTTGCTCTAGTTTTTCAAGTTCACGGGTAAGCATCAAAGCTTCTTTTTTAATCATGCCGGCAAAAGCACCTCTATCACGCAGGGCTTTTAATTCTTTTAAACGAATAATTGATTGTCGAACTGTTTTATAATTGGTTAACATACCGCCTAACCAACGATGGTCAACATAAGGCATACCACAGCGCGCTGCATGTTCACGAATGCTTGTCTGTGCAGCACGCTTTGTGCCAACAAATAAAATTTTGGCCTTATTGGCGGCAAGACGGCCAACATAATTGCTGACATCTTTAAGCATTGGTAAGGTTTGTTCTAGATTAATAATATGGATTTTATTTCGCGCACCAAAAATATAAGGTGCCATTTTAGGATTCCAGAAGCGCGTTCTATGACCAAAATGAGCGCCAGCTTCTAATAAATCACGCATACTAACTTGCATTTTTTGTCTCTCCAGGGTTAAGCCTCCACATTTCCCATAAAACACCCATTGATAATTAGGACCCCGTTTTATGTGACGAAATGTGTGTGTCGTTAAAATCGTGCTATTTATATCATACTTTCAAGCATTACGGCAATTAAATTAGCAGTCATGCACCAAGCTGATTCAGCGGTTTAGCACAGCCGCTGTCATACGAGAAACGCAAGTTAGCTGCTGCTGTTCATTCATAATGTCTACCTGCCAGACCTGTGTTGATTTGCCTATATGCAGCATTCGTGTTACACCCAATACATAATTTTCGCTTACAGCACGTATGTGATTGGCATTAATTTCTAATCCCACGCAATATTGGCGAGCTTGGTCAACCACACAATTGGCCGCGACACTTGCCAGCGTTTCAGCCAACACCACATTCGCACCACCGTGAACAATTCCTAGTGGTTGTTTGATTTTGGCTGTGACCGGCATGCGCGCTTTTAAATAATCATCGCCAATTTCAATAAATTCAATGCCTAAAAAGTCAGTCATGGTGTTTAAACCACGATGATTAAGCATCTCAATGGTTATAGGCTCAAACCATAAACGCATAAATAACCTCAGCTTTTTTGAAAGCTGTATTAAACCATAAGTCTCTTGTGACTAACTAGCGCTTTATATTTGGTAGTATCTCAAGTGGGTTGCTGAGCGTTATGTTCCGCTTCCTCGTCAACCTCAGTGCTTTCTTGCGATAGCGGCAAAGCATTCATTTGGGCTTGGGAGTCATGGTTAAAAAAAGTATCCTTCACTTTACTGGCAACAACACCTACAACTGGGGAAGCCATATAGATTATATTAGCGATAACGGCTGCTCCTATAAAAAATGTTAGCGTTGTCATCATTAGCGTCGGTAACGTAATTGTTGTCCCCAAACTCAATCCCAGCACCAAAGCGCCTGTCATTATCAAGCCTAAACTTATTGCTGCAACACCTATGATAATACTTGTCTTCGACCATAAAGATGCTGATGACCAGTAATCATTGATAATGTATTTACTATAAGCCTTAAGTCGCCCCATTGGGCAAAATGGACTGCCTAGCAAGATGTTGATACATTCCTTTTTTTCATACTTAATCGCCAGCATTAAAGCATTTTGACCGCTTTTGTTCTGTGCTTCAAACAACTCTTTTGAGCAGTAAGGGCTAGCTAACAGCATGTTAAGGCAAGCGATGTCTCCCCCCATAACTACTATCATTAAAGCATTCTCACCCTCATTATCAGTTTTGGTAAGCAAGTCTTTTGAGCAGTAGGAGCTTCCTAACACGGCGTGTAAATATTCTTCCCCGAGACGTGCCGCCAGAATTAAAGTGTTTCGACCGTCCTTATCCTGCGCTTCAAGTGCTTTTTTTAAATTGAATGAGCTAGCTAAGAGCAATTTAAAATGCTCAATTTTTCTATAACTAGCCGCATACATCAGGGCATTTTGACCCTTATTATTCTTCGCTTTAAATAAATTTTCTGAGCAGTATCGGCTACCTAACAGGATTTTAAAATATTCGATACTTTTTGGGGAGTACAAAAACATATACATTAAAATATTTTGACCCTCGATGTCCTGTGCCTCAAACAAGTCTTTTGAACAGTATGAGCTGGCTAACAGCACTTCAAGATATGCTAGTTCCGGCCTTCTAACTGCCCACATTAAAATATTTACACCATCGTTATCCTGCGCCTCAAACAGGTCTTTTGAGCATTTAGGGCTAGCTAGCAGCAATTCAAGGCAGGCGGTGGATGATGCCCCACGCTTAACAGCGAACAATAAAATATTTGGAAAATGTTTGTTTGACATCTTAAACAAGTCTTCTGAGCAATATGGGCTAGCTAATAGGGTTTTCAAGCACTCTGTTTTGCCATACATAATTGCTAATTCCAAAACATTGAAGCCTTCTTCATCACGCTGACTTAAAAAATCTGCATCCAAATTTTGTAGATACCAATGTAAAGCAAGTGCTGACTCACAGAATCGGCAATAGTGCACAAATAATTTAAACCATTGATTTTTATCAAGGACTGGCTCAATGCCATTGGGTAAACGGCAATTAGTTAAGGTAACCTGGCTGCAAATGATATCAGTTCCGGCTATGGGCAATAGACAATTTGTAAAGCTCACCTTCTCTAAATTAGTATGCGAAAAATCAAATCCTCTTAAATCTTGGTCAACAAAAGATACATTCTCCAGAGATAAGTTAGCAGTGCTACCTTGAATGAACGCTTCTAGTAATAAGCAACCCATTAAATCAAAATCAGCATCAGCAAATGTGACGCGATGGTTGGCATAGACTGCACTCATTAAACTTATGATATCTTGACGAGCTAAATTATTTAACCAGGTAATCTGTGCGGAATGGCTTTGTATTAACTTTGGCTTATACCAGGCAAATAGCGTTAAGAACAATGCTTTTTGTGCGAAAATTTGCAAGGATCGATTATCACAAGCGTTTTCAAGATGAGTCAAACTATCTAACGGCATTGCACTATCTTGCTGCCTATTTTGTTGCGACCAGGTGGCGATAAAAAGCGCTATAAAAGAAAGGGCATCCTTATCTTCTGATATTTTCATGAATTGCTCAAGCCACACACGAAAAGCAGATATGTTAAGCAGGTACTGACCAATCTGGGCAGCTGCCGCGGCTAAAATTTCATTAATTGCTTTATCATGATAAAAACACGTGGTTTCAAGACCTTTTTTCTCGAAAAATGTCATTAACTCACAGAGATAAAAACTGGTTTGACTGCCGCTAAGCGGATAATCACTGTATTCACCATCTTCTATAGTTGCCAGCATACAAGTGAGGTCTTTTTCATTAACACCATCAGCGAACTGCTTATTAAATTTATGGGTTATTTCTTGAACAAAAGTTTTGTATGCCTGTTGCTCTTTCGCTGTTGTCTGTGATAAAACCCTATAACGCAGCACCATTAAATAACTTTCTGGGTCTTGTGTACTTAAAGACTCAAGGTAGCGACCCAATACTTGTACCATAGCTTGACGCGCTTGAGCTGTAGTCATCTGATAATTTTTATCACAACCTAAAACCAGCCGATGTTGCTCGGCCAAACATAAGCCAAGCCGTACAAAGGCACCACCTGCACAGGAAGGCTTATCTTTGCCATACGCGCTAGCAATCTCATCCAAACTATCAAGTAAGGTGTGTCGGCGGTTATCAATAAGCGCATTTAGCGTATTTTGGTCAACATCTGGCGTATCCACAGGCAACAACTCGACTCGCACTTCTTTCGTAGCATGCCAAACCAGAGTGATTAGTTGCGCCAAAGTTAAATCAAATTCAGAGTTTGTTTCATCTTGATGAGGTGTTACGTTAAAATGCGTACTTTCATTAAAGCAAAATAATAATCCTCGACGTATAGAAAGTTTTTTTCCTTTAGCAACTTTACAGGTGTTAATAAAGCTATCTATTTCTTGGCGAGTTTGGTGCAGCTGTTTGTCATTAAGTATTATCTCTTGCTCACAGACATAATGCTGATGCAATTTCGCAATATTGGCATACACAATAGGAGTAATCAGTGGGTTATGTGCACTTTGCGCATCTTCGGCAATTGTCGCTAAATTTGGAGCAGCATGTGGCGCAGGGACAACGTATCGATTTTCCGCTTCTTCTAAAAGCGCCTCAAGTGCTTTTAAGCTTACAGGTACCCCTCTCCTAACATAATCAATGGGTCGGTCAAAACCACCAAAAGCTTGGACAGGATTACATAATTGCTCACCATTAGTTTTGACATAATTAAGTAACATCGCGATCAATGGTTGCGAAATATTTTTAGATTGGGGCGGCATCAATGCCCACCAGAGTATCGAGGCACCATTCGGACTAATAGCGTCGTAATTTAAGGTGGGATGCTCGTTGATAAACGCTTGTATATTATCAACATCTTGTGTGTCGATTAAATTTCGCAATTCTGAGTGTAAATTCATGCATAAACTTTAAGATTTATATTTGCACAGATTATATTTTAATTTGACATACAAAACAATGATATTAGTCAAGTAGCCACTTATTACTAAACTTTGATTGCGTATTATTCACTGCTAGTAGTAAAAATTTATTTTCTATTAAAACTTAATTTGCGTATTAAATTATATTTAATTTTCTATTTCGCGCGCTTTTGATAGTGCTGATGCCACCATGCCTGCAGGCACCGCTACAATACCTAAACCCACTACCAATACAAAAAAGGTAAAAATTTTACCACCGATGGTAATAGGATATATATCACCGTACCCCACAGTCGTAAGTGTGGCGACCGACCACCAAAGTGCGTGAAAAATTGAACTAAATACCTGAGGTTGTGCTTCATGCTCACAATAGTAAATACCTACAGAAGATAAAAAAATAATCATTAAAGCTGCTGATAAAAATAAAATAAGTTCTTCCTTAGCAATTAAAAAAGCCAGATGAATTCGTTTGGCTGCTGCATGATAGCGCGTTAATTTTAATATCCTTACCAGCCTTAGCAAACGCAAAATTTTTATTGAACGTAAATCAAGCCCTAAAGCAAGATAAAAAGGCAAAATAGATAACAAATCAACCATGCCAAAAAATGAAAAAATATAAGCTTTTTTACAAGGTGCTGTCACCAGACGAATCACATACTCAAGTGTAAAAATAGCAACAGTGATACTTTCAAATAGCGATAACATCGTTTGTGTCGTGGATGACAAATGAGGCAGCGTTTCGATTGAAAATGAAATCAGTGATAAAACGATTAAAATTTGTATGGCTAAGTTGCCAATTTTTTTGAAATTTATTGTAGTTTGGTTATTCATTGCTTATTCAATAAAAAGGGATTTGTATACAACTTAAATTGATCTCTAAAATATCAAAATTTCAGTGTCTCATCATCTTATCTTTTGGAACCATCGCCAAATATCAGCTATATATAAAATATGAACAGTATAGAGGACTATGCCATGGATTTGTGGGATAAAATGCAGGAGATACAGCAAAATATCAGACACATTGCTGATAAAGTTGACACCGAAGAAGCAACCAAAAATGCGTTTGTCATGCCTTTTATTCAAGCACTTGGTTATAATGTTTTTAATCCAATGGAAGTAGTGCCTGAATTTACTGCCGACCATGGCATCAAAAAAGGCGAAAAAGTTGACTACGTGATTAATCAAAATAACCAAGCCATTATTTTAATTGAATGCAAAAAATTAGGGGCTTCGCTAAACCCACATTGTGCCAGTCAACTTTTTCGCTATTTTTCAGTTTCTGAAGCACGTTTTAGTATATTAACCGATGGTAATCAATATTTATTTTTTACCGATTTAGACAAACCTAATCGTATGGATGAGCGACCTTTTTTTTCTTTTAAAGTGGAAAGTTTCGATATCAGTGATATCAATCAATTAAAAAAATTTACTAAGAATAACTTTAACGTAAAGGCGATTTTAACGACCGCCAGTGATTTGAAATACACCCATGCGGTAAAAGTAATCTTAAAGGAAATACTCACTGAGCCCACCCAAGATTTCGTCAAATGCTTTGCTTCTAAAATTTACTCAGGCCGCTTAACACAACCTGTTATCAGTCAATTCACTACAATCGTACAAAACGCCACGCAACAATTTATTAACGAACAAATCGATGCCCGACTAAAATCTGCTTTATCAAAAAATGAACAATCTTTGACAGAAGCCTCTTATATAGAATCTGATAAAAATGTCATTGAAACGACCCAACATGAAATGGATGCCTTTAATATTGTGCGCGCTATTTTAAGGCAAAGCTTACCCATAGAAAGAATCACGCTAAGAGATACACAATCTTATTGCGGCGTATTATTAGATGATAATAATCGCAAACCTATTTGTCGTTTTCATTTTAATACTCGTAATTTTTATATCGGCTTATTCAAAGAAAAAAAAGAAACCAAAACCCCTATTGAATCCATCGATGATATCTTTAATTATGCCAATGAACTCCTAGAAGCTGTTAGCGATTATAATGAACGATAGGTTTGAATGTTTGACCTAACACAGTTTACAGCCAATCATTTAAACTAATACCAATGCCTGCACTGGTGGTTGCATGGTTGTATTCAATCAAGCTTTGCCCAAATCCATTAAAAAGTTGAGCATAGACAGAAAAAGATGAAGTCACCGGATAGGAAAAGGTTAGTTTTTGATAACCGCGTTTAAAACCACTGGCTAAATTTTGCACTTCAAAACTTGTGTTTAGTTGATGAAATTTCCAGCTCAAGATGGTTCTTTCATAACCTAGATAATGATAAATATCTGGATTATGCAAATCACTTGATGCAGAACGCGCTACAGGTACCCAACCTCGTATATTTAAAAGCCAGTGCGTGCCTGATAATTTAGCTTGCGCATAAGCGCGATTCCAGCTGCGCTCATAAAGACCACCGCGGCCATTAGAAGTATGATTAATACCGAATTGCCCTGAGACATGCGCGTTGAAATAGTTTTCAACAAAAAGTTCAGGCTCATAATTGGTTTCTCTAAAGTATTGTGATTTAGCATAAACCTGCCAATACATTAATTGGGTATAAGCAAAATTTAAAGAAAAAGGCTGCTGCTTGATTATGTGTGGCACGATAGGAACTAAAAAACTTAATTGGGCTTTAAGCTCCTCATTCATGATACGTTGATTATTAGGTGTTTCGTTTAAATAGATGGCTTGATAAGGATGACCTGTATAATAAAAGGGCAAAATATAATTTGGTAGATATAAATTAATCAACCTTGGGTATTTTTCTACTTTGTTTTTTTCTTTTATTTCCTGCTCAAGTGCTGTTGGTTTAGCAGAAGAGACATCATGCGCCGCCCATGTAGCGGGGCTTCCTAGGGATAATAGCAACAAAAACAGCGTGGTATATTTCATCATGGTTATCAAAAAATTAGTTATTATGCCTATTTTTTTGCTACATTCAACTTTTTTATACAACAAATTCTATTACACGCAACCATGCCTACTTAAAAGTAGGTTTTATGCAGCAAATATGCTAGTGTTTAGGTGTTTTATTACCACTAACTAATCGAGGAAATCATGAAAAAATATTTATCTATCGTAGCAGGTTTAGGCTTATCAGCGCTTGTTGGCTGCCAAGTTATGTCAGGCGACGAATCATTGGGTCAATATGGTTCTGACACGGCTATTACCACCAATGTTAAAGCAGCTTTATTAAAAGATAAACGTGTAAATTCTTTACCTATTAATGTTAAAACTGAAAAAGGCATGGTGGTATTGAGTGGTTTTGTAAGAACACCTGCTCAAAAAATCGCAGCCGGTCAAGCTGCACGACGCGTTCATGATGTTAAAGTTGTTAGAAATAACTTGATAGTACGCTAAGCCCATGACTTATAAGAAAAGCCGAGTTTACTCGGCTTTTTCTGAACGCAACCCACGACAACGTTTTGAGCAATATTTAACTTCTTCCCAATTTTTTTGCCATTTTTTACGCCACACAAAAGGCCTTTGACATTGTGGGCAAATTTTTGATGGTAAATCACTTTTTTTACAACTCTTTTTCTTTTTATGAATTAAAACCATACAGCAATACCCGATTAATGACGTTTAGAAGCAGATATTTGATTATCTTGTGAAGCGGCCTGCTCAAGATGATCCCGAGTAAGCACAAATGTCAATTTTTGCTTTAAAGGAGAAGTCGTTTGAGTTGATTTAAAAAGCTTGGCTAATAATCGCTTCATGATAATTTTCCCATGGTTAGTCAAAACACCCCTTAATACCGACTGTTAATCAATCCATCTTACCCTGAAATAAAACAATGTTATGTATAAAACCTATTTTAATAAGTTAAGTCTATAAATGTATTTTTTACCAAAAAAAGCTGATTAATTTAAAAAAATCGTGATCGTTTGCCTAATAAAGTAGCATTTTCACGAGCAGATATTGGGGAAGGCTGGCTAAAAAAGTTATGTGGGATACTAGAATACTGACGCAGTAGATGTTTGACCGCTATATGATTTCGAGAAGATGCTTCATCAAAAGGATTTGAACCATATTTATTTTCAGCATTTAGATTAATGCCGGGTTGCCTCAATAACAATTTAGCAATCGTCACATCATTGTTAATACACACAATATGTAGCGCCGTTCTTAAAGAATTAGTTCTAGCGTTTATATCTATATTAGGTGCATTTAACAGCACACTTACAATGTCAGTACGTTTGTTTAAACACGCGATATGTAAAGCGGTGTGACCCTCATGATTTTTAAGATTTACATCGATATAGGGTTGATTAATCAACAATTCGACAATTGCCGCATAATCATTTTGTACAGCTAAATGCAATGCAGTTTCCCTAGAAGATATTTGAGCATTCATATCTAACCCAGGAACCTCGAGTAATTGCTTAACTTGTTCAAGATTACCTGAAAGACAGTTTAAGTGCAGCATGGTAATATTTTTTTTTGTTACGTCTTAATGCTTCTTTATCCAAATATCGAACATAACCGGTGGTATCAGGATATCGTCTAAAATCATTGATATCTACGTACATCCATGGTTCAGTTGCTTGACAACTCACCCATTTTAATAAAATGGTATGCGTTAGATCGCTCATAAAAATAACAAAATTAGTATAGTCGTGTAGTAGCTGTGCTAGATTATCAAGGTATGCATCAAGTTCTGCTTCATTAAACGCATCAGTTTTATCCTAAGCTACCGCAAGAGTGGTATGTGCAAGTTTTATAGGTTTTGTTATGGCGTAGATGGTAAATAAATCGTTTAGATTGACTTTTTGATTAAATATTTCTTCATAAAAAAATGGCCTTGAATAAAGCTGCATGCCTTCGAAAAAGCCAAAATATCCCATATAGGTTGAAATTGTGTGTTAAAACTTTTTCGCGATGTCACTTTCTCAACCATTTCATATAAACAAGCTTTGTGTTTTTCGATAAGCGTTAATCTTTGCCAAAAAAAATTTTCTTCTTCCGCTAAAATTGCTTGCATCAACATCCCAGAAAATCCTTGACACAAACCTTTTGTACATAAATATCCAAAAATATCTTTTAAATTAAGTAAATCTTTATGGATTAATTTTGACATTAAGTTAAATATACAAACAAATTTATATTTAATTATACTTTTAAATACTTAACATTTAATTAAGCTTTGTATTAGACACTTCTTGCACGAAAAATTTTTTTATTTTAAAAAATTATCTATTAGTTCTTTTTTAATAAAAATACGTTATAGTCAGATCTTTTAATTTTCATGAAGTATATTCGCTGTGCATACTGTTGATTATAAAGATAATCCGTATTATCAAGAATCTTACCAACCTGATTGTGATTTACCTATATATATGGGTCCGCTGAATTTATTATATCCCCCAGGATGTACCGTTAAATTTGATGAAAATCAGGTAACCTATGAAGGTACTTTATTTAAACATGGCCATCAAATTTTTCATCCAGAATTAAAGCGTGAACGGTGGTGCCCGACTATCAATGAAGCTTTTTGGGCCGGTGCGATCGATAGCAGACGTCCTTTTATTTTAATAAATAATATTAATAAATATAAAATGACCACCTTCAATAAAGAAACCGGTGGCATCAATGGCACACAACGGGAGCTATTCTGGCTTTATCATAACGGTTATACTTTTAAGCGCTTAAATCAACGATGCTCACACATATTATGCCGACCACCTGCCGAAATAAATGAGACACCTTATATTCATGAAAATCATGAATTAACCCTTGAAATGGTCACACAAGCTATCGCAGCAATCGCTCAGAAAATTAAAGACTCCACCCCTAAGAAACGGCAGAATAAACATCGTCGATTTTTTCAACCAAAAGCATCATCCCTACCTATCGCTAATTCTCCGGTTTATGATTCATTAAGTCAGTGATTATACCAAAGGTGGCAGCGCCGCTTCGCGCTTTTTTCATGGACATTGGAACCGTCATCATTGTGCAGAAATAGATAGTTTTCTTCAAAAAGCTCAAAATTGGGATTGGGATAGTGACACAATGTTAGAGCAATTAAAAAAAATACAATCAACTTGTACGAATAAAAATGGCTCATTTTATCGACGTATTGAGATGATTAAAACCATGTTAGCATCTGAGGTAAACTCCTCACATGCCCAGGTTAAATAAACTACATACGTTTTGCTTTAAAAAAATTAATTAAGAGCTGGGCGGACTCAGCGTTTAAGAGTCCTTCATCGATCTGCACATGATGCAACAGGTTGCAAACCGAGCCTGCAGCGCCTGCGTTCAGATCGCGTGTGGCAAAAACAACGCGTTTGATACGAGCATGCATGATGGCTGCAGCACACATCGCGCAAGGCTCAAGTGTGACATATAACGTTGTACCTGTTAAACGATGATTAGCAAGCGCATATCCTGCGGCGCGCAGCGCCATAATCTCAGCATGCGCGGTTGGATCATGGTGTTGAATATTCGTATTGTAACCTTTAGCAATTAGCGTATTGTTGAGCACAATCACCGCCCCCACCGGAACCTCATGGTGCGCTTGTGCTTGCTGCGCTAATAAAAGCGCTTCACGCATCCAGTGGGCATCATCTACTATTCCCATTCGATGGTTGCAGGGGGCTTGCCCGAAATATCATAGGTAACGCGTGAAATCCCATCTACCTCGTTGATAATGCGATTGGAAATATGGCTTAAAAAAGACCAGGGAAGTTCGGCCCAATGGGCGGTCATAAAATCAATTGTTTGAACCGCACGCAAGCAAATCACATAGTCATACCGTCGCCCATCGCCCATAACGCCTACGCTTTTTACCGGTAAAAATACCGCAAATGCTTGGCTTACTTTGTGATATAAATCATGTTTTTTAAGCTCTTCAATAAAAATAGCATCAGCTTTTTGTAAAATAGTAATATAGTAAGCTTTTATTTCACCCAAAATGCGCACGCCTAAGCCAGGCCCTGGAAAGGGATGACGATAGACCATTTCGTAAGGCAGCGATAATTCAAGACCAAGTTTTCTAACCTCATCTTTAAATAACGCTCTTATGGGTTCTAGTAATTTTAGATTAAGTGTTTCAGGTAACCCGCCTACGTTATGATGCGATTTAATCACCACCGAACCATTGGTGCCCACAGCTGCTGACTCAATGACATCAGGATAAATGGTACCTTGAGCAAGCCATTTAACTTCAGGATGCTTTTGCGCTTCTTGCTCGAACACTTCAATAAAAGTGTGACCAATGATTTTTCTTTTCTCTTCAGGACATTCAATCCCCTGAAGGGCCTGGAGAAATTGCACCTGGCTCTTGATATGAATGATGTTAAAATTTGGGTAATCAGCAAACATATCCAATACATTTGCTGCTTCATTCAACCGCAACAAGCCTGTATCAACAAACACACACAGCAGTTGCTCTCCTATGGCTTTGTGTAATAAGGCCGCCACCACTGCTGAATCAACGCCGCCTGATAAACCTAATAGCACCTTATCTTTGCCTACTTTCAAGCGAATTTCTTCAATAAATTGCTCAGCAATATTGTGCACATTCCATGTCTTACTTGCTTGACAAATATCCAATACAAAACGCTTTAAGATGGCTAAACCATGAGGGGTATGGGTGACTTCTGGATGAAACTGTAAACCATACCAATGATACGTTTGGTGAGCCATCGCAGCAATAGCGGCATTATCAGTGGCGCCAATCACCTCAAATCCTGGCGGAACTTGGGTGACTTTATCGCCATGACTCATCCAAACATCCAGTGAATCTAAATCTTGTTCATCTAAATTGCTCAGAAGGTTTGATGTTTTGGTTAAATGCAGCTTCGCATAGCCAAATTCGCGCACGGCTGAACAGGCAACCTCGCCTTGTAGTTGTATGGCCATGGTTTGCATGCCATAGCAAATACCCAACACCGGTAACTTGCATTCAAATACCCAGGCAGGCGCACGTGGATTTTGTAATTCTGTCACGGTTGAAGGGCCACCTGATAAAATAATGCCGCACGGGTTAAGTGCATTAAAAATTTTTTTTTCAAGGGTAAAGGGATGAATTTCACAATACACCCCTATTTCACGAATTCTACGCGCAATAAGTTGTGTGTATTGCGAACCAAAATCAATAATCAAAATCGCATTTGCTTTAATATTTAACATCAGTTGTCTACCTGATAGTTGGGGGCTTGCTTAGTAATATTGACATCATGCACATGAGATTCACGCATGCCGGCATTGGTTACCTGCACAAATTGCGCAATTTCATGAAGCGCTTTGATATCTGGTGCACCGGTATAGCCCATACATGAACGCACGCCTCCCACCATTTGATGGATGATGGTTTGCACCGGGCCTTTGTAAGCCACACGCCCCTCAATACCTTCTGGCACCAATTTCTCAGCCCCTTGATTTAAGTCTTGGAAATAACGATCGCTCGAACCTTGCGCTTGCGCCATCGCACCAATTGAACCCATACCACGGTACCCTTTGTAAGTGCGACCTTGAAATAATTCAATTTCACCAGGTGATTCTTCAGTCCCGGCAAACATACTGCCTAGCATCACGGTATGCGCGCCTGCAGCCAGTGCCTTGCAAATATCACCCGAAAACCGAATGCCCCCATCGGCTATTAGAGGAATACGTCCTTTAAGTCCTGCGGCAACATTGGCAATTGCAGTAATTTGTGGCACACCGATACCTGTTACAATACGTGTTGTACAAATAGAACCAGGTCCGATACCCACTTTCACTGCATCGGCTCCGGCTTCATAAAGCGCAACGGCAGCAGCAGTGGTGGCAATATTACCGCCTATCACTTGTACATCCGGGTAGGCATGTTTTATCCATTTAATCTGATCAATAACTTTTTGTGAGTGGCCATGGGCGGTATCTACCACCAAGACATCAACACCTGCTTCAATTAAAGCTTCCACACGCTCATGCGTGCCACTCCCAACACCCACTGCAGCACCTACGCGTAGTTGCTCGTGTTCATCTTTACACGCATAAGGATTGTCTTTGGCTTTTTGAATGTCTTTGACTGTAATAAGTCCTTTTAAATGAAACTGCTTATTCACAACCAATAATTTTTCTAAACGATGCTTATGAAGTAAAGCTTGTATAGTCTCACGACTTGCACCTTCATCAACGGTGACCAAGCGCTCTTTAGGGGTCATGACCGCTTTAACCGATAACGATAAGTTGGTTTCAAAACGAATATCACGACTAGTAACAATACCCACTAATTGATCATCATCAACCACAGGCACTCCTGATATAGCATGTTTGGTCATTACTTCTAAAAGCGTTGCAACTGTGACGGCCGAGTTCACAAAGATGGGGTCTTTGACCATACCACTTTCAAATTTCTTAACTTTTTTAACTTCTTCGGCTTGCGCAGCAATACTCATATTTTTATGCACAATACCAATGCCACCTTCTTGTGCGAGCGAAATGGCAAGCCGGGCTTCAGTAACTGTGTCCATCGCGGCTGATACCAGTGGGATGTTTAAATCAATTGCGCGCGTTAATTTAGTTTTTAAAGAAACATCTTTAGGCAAGACGGTGGAATGCGCTGGTATAAGTAGCACATCGTCAAAAGTGAGTGCCTGTTCAATCACTGAAAGTGGCATACATATAACCTTAGTAGAGTTAATTTAACCAAACAGTATACCGAATTTGAATAAATAACGTAACTTAATTAATCATTTAAAATGATACCAGACTGGCTTATTTTGTTTTATAAATGACCCTAGTCTATGATTAATAAACACCCTCTTTGACAAGGATGCTTATGAAAAAACAACTATTAGCAATCGGTATGGTAAGTTTTATGCTGCTAAGCTCAGGTTGTTGTGGATTTAACAGTGGTTGTTGCCCTGATACGACTACGGTAAATTGTTGTGGCTCTAATGCATGGTAAATACTAGGTTTTATGGGTGAAATATCAATAAGCTCCACATTCATGCTAAATTTTTTTAACCAAGCTTGGCGTGAAGCTCTCGAAAAATAGCAACCATATAAAAATTTATTCGAATAAATTTTTATATGGTTGCCTTCTCAACAATTTCTTTATAAAAGGCAAGCGCTTTTTCTTGAACTCTGGTTAATAATGTGTAAACTGAACTAATTATTCTAAAATTTGGTTCATTAGGGGCATATTGTGGCTAAAGTGATTGTTGTCACCTCAGGGAAAGGTGGAGTAGGTAAAACCACAACTTCTGCTGCTATTTCTTCAGGCTTAGCGTTAAAAAAACATAAAACTGTGGTTATAGATTTTGACATCGGCTTGCGTAATTTAGACATTATCATGGGCTGTGAGCGACGAGTTGTTTATGATTTTATCAATGTCATCAACAATGAAGCTAATCTCAACCAAGCTCTTATAAAAGATAAACGTATTCCCGATTTATACATTTTGCCTGCCTCACAAACGCGTGATAAAGATGCCCTGACGCTCGAGGGTGTAGATAAAATTCTCAAGGCTTTGGCAGAAGAATTTGATTATATTATTTGTGATTCTCCTGCTGGCATTGAAACAGGCGCCTTAACAGCGATGTATTTTGCTGACCATGCAGTTATCGTAACCAACCCTGAAATTTCTTCAGTACGAGATTCAGACCGTATATTAGGTATTTTAGCCAGTAAGTCTAAACGTGCTATTGAAAAGCAAGCACCCATACAAGAACATCTGTTATTAACTCGTTATGATCCTTATCGTGTTGAAAAAGGTGAAATGTTATCAGTGGCCGATGTTAAAGATATTTTAGCCATTCCATTAATTGGGGTTATTCCTGAGTCACAAGCAGTACTTAAAGCCTCTAATACTGGCACACCTGTCACTTTAGATGAAGAAAGTGATGCCGGTATCGCTTATCATGATGCCATTGAACGGTTTTTAGGAAATGAGCGTCCAATGCGCTTTACACACATCGAACGCAAAGGATTATTGCGACGATTATTTAGTAAAAACAAGGAGGATGCATTAGTATGAGTCTATTCAAATATTTAAAAAAACGTCCACAATCTGCCTCTGTTGCCAAGGAACGTTTACAAATTATTATTTCCCATGAACGCTCTCAGCGTAATAATCGAGATTATCTGCCACGTCTACAAGAAGAAATTCTTGAAGTAATTGCCAGATATGTACCCATCAAACGTGATCAGGTAAGTGTTAATTTAGAACGCACCGGTGATAGTGCGGTACTTGAGCTAAATGTCACTATGCCAGAAGAAGCCCTTGAAGAGTCATCCTCCTAAATTAATATTTTTAAAAGTATGAGTGTGATTTACAGATTCGTTAAAATTAAATCGTAGCTCTATCGAAAGTTTTAACGTGGCTATTATCGCCCATCTTTAATGATATTTTTCGGCAATCGTCTTCGTGTAAATATTATTCTATAACAAAGCAGTCTACTGCTTTACCCTCCTAAAATTACTCTAAATCTGCTTTAGATTAATTCATTCACTATAATAAAATTATCACTCAAGCTGATTTTAACTAAATTTATCCATAATAATAAACGACAAGCATTTTATAAGGACATTGATGAATGTTTATCAGAAATCGAGCAGTAGGATATGTCATAACCATTGGCTGTTTTTTAATACTACTCGGTTGCGTGGTTATTTACGGCTGGTTAATCCGCTCGGATGAAATTATCCAATTAAACCATCATCTTTCACCTATGCAATTTAATACAGCCATTTGTTTTGTGGTGGCTGGATTATCTTTAATTAGATTGCAAACATCACAAAAAGAATATTTTTTTAGTTCTATATTGTTGCTACTCTCAGTAATTTCACTGGGTCAGTACTTATTTGATATCAATTTAGGGATTGATGAATTATTAATTAAAGCACATATGTCAGCTGCAACCCTCTATCCAGGACGTATGGCGCCTAACACAGCACTTAGTTTTACGATTTTAGCGTTAGTAATTGCAACCATTGACCTTAAGAAAATCTTTATCAATTTTAATATCATTGGCTTACTTTTTGTTGTAAGTATTGGTTTTATTGCCATATTAGGTTATTTCACGCCTTTGACGACTAATTTTGGTTTTGGGCAATGGATTAAAATGGCACTGCATACCGCCATTGGCTTGATCGTTATTAGTATTGGTTTGCTCTATTATTTAACTGACAAAAATCATTTAGGTCTCAATTATCTTTTACCATTTTTTGTTACATTTTTTTTACTTAATTTAACGTTTTTTAGCTGGCAAACGATTAAAAATAGACAAGAAAGTCATTTATCTTTATTAGTTAGTGAAAATTTAAATAGCATCAGTTCCTCTATTAAAACTCATATGATTGATAGAGCAACTGCCTTTGAGCGTATTGCTCATCGTTGGCTTAGCCAACCTCAAGGCACATCCAAAGAAGTATGGCAAAAAGACGTGGCGCACTATATTGAAGACCAACCTGGGTATATCGCTATTGAGTGGGTTGATAGAGATTTTATCATTCGTTGGGTTGAAGCTAATTCATTAAATACCCAAACCATTGGCTTTGATTTATCGAAAGATAAAAACCGTCACTTTTTACTTGAGCAAAGTTTTAAGCAAAAACATATTGTTTTAAGCAAACAACTTAATCTGATTCAAGGGCAAAAAGGCATTATTTTTTCTAGCCCTCTGCTTGATGGGCAGCGCTTTGATGGATTTATTGTAGGCGTATTTAACTCCAAGCAATTATTTAAGCATTTCCTGACAAGTTTTCGTCTTAAAGATTTTTATTTTACCATCAGCGATGGTCAGGAAATTATGTTTACCAATGCAATTAACCTAACCGATATAAACCAAAAATTATTGGCTAAATGGCAAAAAACGCAGGATATTCAACTTTATGGACAAAAATGGCGTATACAATTAGCACCCAAATTAAACTTTTATCATGAAATTATTTCCTCAACCCTACCTTTTTTAGCATTGTTTTTAGGTTTACTTATCTCAATGATGGCCGGTATTTTAACTTACAGTTTGTTTAGAGTTAAATTGTTTCAAGAACAAGTACGTGATGCGAATGAGCGTTTACGAGGTATCATTGAACACTCGACTGATTACATTGCTGCTATTGATTTAAATCAACGCTTTTTGGTTTTTAATCAAGCCTATAAAACTGAAATTTATCGTCTCTTACATCTTAATATCTCGCCTAATATGAGTTTTTATCAATTAGCTAGCAGTATGTCTACCCATAATTTCAATAAATCCATTCAATTATGGCAAAAAGCATTATCAGGACAAACCTTTTCGGTGATTGAACATTTTCAAGATAAACGTTTTACCAACCTTTATTATGAAATTCACTATAATCCTATTTTTAATGCCCAAAATAAAATAATTGGTGCCAGCCATATTGCCACAAATATTAGTAAACGTATTGAAAATGAACAAAGTATCAAGCAATCTCAACAAAAACTCGAGTTACTTGTACGTGATTTAGAGCAAAAAAATAAACTTCTGGATTTATTACGTAAATTCTCAACGCTGATTAATTCATTTGATAATCTAAACGACATTACGGAAGCGATGTGTTTTTACATGACGAAGATGTTTCCGAAAATAGCAGGTACTTTTTTTACCCCTAATGATTCATCGACTGAACTTAAAATGGTGGTTTCGTGGAATGAATTACTTATAAATCACAAAACTATTCAAGCCGATGAATGTTTAGCGCTTGCTCAAAGTCAAATATATATAGTCAATAATCAACATAATAATATTTTGTGTAAACATATTGAATCATTTAACAAAAAACCTTATGGCTATTTATGCATGCCTTTATTGCTCAAAAATAACCTTTTGGGTTTGATATATCTTGAGTTTGATCACGCCATTACCGAAGATGAGATCAATGCTATTCAAATGGTCTGTAAAAAAATTACTCTTGTACTTTATAATTTAAACTTAAAAGCTTCACTAAAATTTCAAGCAATTCATGATAGCTTAACTGGATTATATAATCGTCGTTATATTGATGAATTCCTTGAGCAACAAATCAACCAAGCAGAGCGTTATGATAAACATTTTGCTGTTCTTTTAATTGATATTGATTTTTTTAAGAAAATTAATGATACCTATGGTCATGCCGCAGGGGATAACGTTTTAACCCAATTATCAAGCATACTTAAAACAAGTTTTCGTGCAAGTGATGTGGTGGGACGTTGGGGTGGCGAAGAGTTTATCATTATCTTCCAAGAGTCTAATGCTCATATAACGTATGAAAAAGCATTAAAACTAAAAACAACGGTTGAAAATAGCGTAGTTACTTTAGGTAAACAATTCATCTCATTTACCATTTCAATTGGTATTAGTTATTTTATAAAAGAAGATAACCGAGATTCTATCGTTAAAAGAGTTGATAAAGCGCTTTATCAAGCTAAAAAAAATGGTCGGAACTGTATTGTGAATTTCAATCAGCCTAATGATTATTTGCAGCAAGCGCCTGAGTAAGTACAATAGGTATTTTGCTTTTTAAACCATTCTACTTTTTATGAACAATAGCCTGCCCAACGATGCCATCGAACGTGTTAAGCACTATTTGCTTGATTTACAAAATCATATTTGTCAAGCGCTCGAACAAATAGATACCTCCGCATGTTTTTATCATGATAACTGGCAACGTGAATTAGGCGGAGGTGGTGATACGCGCATTTTAAATGGCCAAATTTTTACTAAAGCTGGGGTTAACTTTTCTCATGTATTTGGCAACCAATTACCTGCATCAGCTACAGCCGCGCGTCCTCAACTGAGTATTAGTCAATTTAACGCTTTAGGTGTATCAGTGGTGATACATCCAAATAATCCATTTGTTCCCACAGCCCATGCTAATGTACGTTTTTTTGTCGCCGAAAGGCCTAATTTACCCCCTATATGGTGGTTTGGTGGCGGATATGATTTAACGCCTTATTATGGCTTTATCGAAGACTGTCAGCATTGGCATCAAACAGCTTATAAAGCCTGTCAACCCTTTGGTGATACTTTATACTCACGCTTGAAACAATGGTGTGATGAATATTTTTATATTCAACATCGCCAAGAGCCACGCGGTATCGGCGGTTTATTTTTCGATGATTTTAATGAAAAAAATTTTGAACATAGTTTTGCTTTTATGCAAAGTATTGGTAATAGTTTTACTCAAGCCTATATACCTATTGCCCAAAAGCGGATAGCTCATCCATTTGGTTTGAAAGAAAAAGAGTTTCAACGTTATCGGCGTGGACGCTATGTTGAGTTTAATCTAGTCTATGATCGTGGCACTTTATTTGGATTACAATCTAATGGCCGCACCGAATCAATTTTGATGTCGTTACCTCCTGAAGTAAGTTGGCATTATAATTGGCAACCTGAAGATAATAGCCCTGAAGCTGAATTATATACAACTTATCTTAAGCCACGAGATTGGCTTAAGCGTTGAGTTCATCACGAAACAATATAAGTATTTCAAGAATAATTGCGGCAAAAGTATTGGCAATGGCTAAAACTAAAAAAACTGCCGCGATGGTTAAGTGCAATTGCAACATCAACATAACCACCAAGCTACCTAATACCATTGATAAAGCATTATAAATATTATTACCAGCAATGATTCGACCACGATGCCTCTCATCAGTGCTGATTTGCAAATATGTATATAAAGGCACCACAAATAATCCGCCACTAAATGAGAATAAAAAGAAATCTATGGTGATACGCCAGTGATTAAAATATGTTAAAAAAGTACCTAATGATAATAACTTATCAGAAGCGGTGTAGCTTAAAGGCGTTGCCCAATAAAGTTCTAGAGCAAAAAAAGATAATCCTAACATTGAAAGGGGTACATAACGCAAAGTAATGTCACTTTTGAGCAAACGACTGATGGTCAAAGATCCCATGGCAATACCAATAGAAAATAAACTTAAGAAAAAAGCAAACACACTGGTATCAGCTTTTAATACATAGTGAGTGTAATCAGGCAATTTAGTTAGCATTACCGCACCTATCAACCAAAACCAAGAAATGGCAAGTACGGCTGGAAAAACCACACGATTACGCGCGATATCGACAATAATGGTTTTAGTCGCACGCCACACATGCCAGTCGATGGCATCTGTTGTAATAGAAGTTGGTCTTACAGTAGGCATATATAAACTTGCGATAAACCCTATCACCGCTACAATATTGATTGTAAGCAACGCATGACCTATTTGCCCTTTAATATTGCCAATGGCTAATGTTCCAAGAACGGTGCCAAGTAAAATTGCTATAAACGTACTAGCCTCAATCCAGCCTGTTGCTTTCAACAATTCCTGACGAGGCAAATATTCGGGTAAAATAGCGTATTTAATCGGTCCAAAAAATGTGGAATGGATGCCAAGGCCTGATAACGTTATCAGCATCCATGGAATATTAGCTGTAATCAACGCCATACTGCCTAATGCCATCAAGGCAATTTCGGAGAGTTTAATCAAACGCGTTAATAGTGTTTTATTAAACTTATCAGCCAACTGACCGGCTGTGGCTGAAAAAAGAAAAAAAGGTAGTGTAAATAAAGCACCTGCTAATGCTTGGTAATGTTCAGATTGTGTTTGAGAGCAACTGATATGGTAACTAATCAGGGTTAACATCGATAATTTGAAAGCATTATCATTAAATGCTCCAAAGAACTGAGTTAAAAATAACGGTAAGAACGTTCTTTTTTGCAATAATGCACTCATACTTTATGTAAACCATTAACTTCCATTAGAAAAGAGAAAATAATCAGAATTAACTCATATGTCAAACTTAAGGGTAAGGTAGGCGAGTAAATGCATTATTACAAGTGCTTATATCTGGCAGCGGTAAGCCAATTGGTTGAATTTAAATTATTTTACGTATAGATAAAAAAATATGCATATAATATGCATATTTTTTTAAAAAGAAGCTACTTTTTCAAAATTTTAGTAGGAATCTGATTCTGTAAGAATGGCAACGTTTTGTGCTTTAAATCCTTTTGGACCTTTTTCAAGCATGTAACTTACTTTGTCATTTTCGTGTAGCGTTTTAAATCCTGTGCCTTCAATATCTTTGTAATGGACAAAAATGTCATCTCCACATAAATTTACAATAAAACCAAATCCCTTTTTTTCATTAAACCATTTTACATGGCCAATTTCTTTTTGTGACATAGTCTATCCTCGTTGGTCTTTAACACTTTATAATTAGATTAGCATAGCAGCTTTTCAACGATTGTTAAGCTGTTTTATCAAAAAAATCCTGTTTAATCATCGAGTTAATGTTAAGGTTTTGTATAATGCGCTCAAATAATAAGATCCCTGAAGAATTTAAAAAACGTTTTATTCAATTTGCTGAAGATGCTGGCGTATTAAAATTCGGCACATTTACGCTTAAATCTGGCCGTATTAGTCCTTATTTTTTTAATGCTGGTTTATTTTATCAAGGCCAAACGTTAAAAATATTAGGTCAATTTTATGCTCAACTGTTTGTTTATCATAAACTTCAAGCTACCCACCTTTTTGGACCAGCCTACAAAGGATTACCGCTTGCCACAGCAACGAGCATTGCGCTTGCTGATAAAGGTATCGATATTTGTGTAAGCTTTAATCGTAAAGAAGCAAAAAATCACGGCGAGCAAGGCCTAATCATCGGTGCGCCTCTTAATCAAAGTCAGATATGTATTATTGATGATGTGATCACCGCAGGAACCGCTTTTTATGAAGCTAAAGAACTTATCAACACGCAAAACGGCCAGATTAAAAGCGTAATGATTGCTTTAAATCGTTGTGAAAAATCAAACAAAGCGCATTCAACTTTAACCGAAATAAAACAACAAGGAATTGAGGTGGTCTCTATTATTGATTTTCATGATTTAACTAAATATCTAAAAGAGCAACACCAAACGGCGAAACTTAAAGCGCTTTATGATTACTATGAGCAATATGGGATTGATTGATAAACGCAAGGCTATCTAGTAAGCAGCAATGTCGATGGTTTTAAACGTGTAATATTTTAATTTTTGCGTACCACGCTTTACCGCTATTTGTACTTTTGCACCCACTGGAATATCCATTAATACATCATATAACTCATCATAAGTATCCGTTGGATGACCATTCAATGCTTTAATAACATCACCCACTACCATACGACCATGATGATTACGGTAAGTTGGCCTAAGCCCTATTGCTGAGGCAGGCGTTCTTGGTAACACTTCAGCGACCAATACGCCTTTGTTAACTCCTAATTTTCGTGCAATTTTAGTATCAACCCGTGCAATACCAATACCGGCTAATTTGACTCGACCATGCTCAACAAGTTGCGGCACAATACGTTTTATATCATCTGTTGGCACCGCAAAACCAATGCCGGTTGACGACCCAGTATTAGAAAAAATGGCGGTGTTTAGCCCAATTAGATGGCCGTGACTATCTAGCAAAGGCCCTCCAGAGTTACCAGGGTTAATTGAGGCATCAGTTTGAATCATATCGCGAATTTTAACACCACCCACGCCTGGCACTTGGCGGCCTAAAGCCGAGATAACACCTGTTGTGAGTGTATGGTCTAAACCAAACGGATTACCAATGGCCAAGGTTTTTTGCCCTACTTGTAATTGGTGGGATGATATAAGTTTAAATGGCACAAAATGCTTAAGCTCATCAAGCGCTTTGGGTGAGGTAATTTTAAGTACTGCTAAATCTTTACGAGGTTCAGCGCCGATAACAACCGCAGGCAGCGTTAATGAACCAAGTGTCACAGTAAATTCATCAGCTCCTCGAATCACATGATAATTGGTTACAATATATCCTTTATTATCCCAAATGATACCAGAGCCTGCGCCAGCTGGTACATGATGCAATACTTTGTATGCACGCTTAATTGTCGTTAAGCGATGAACATACACAACTTTTTTTGAAAACTGCTGAAAAACATCAATTGAATTTTTTTCGTCAGCCAATAAAAAGTTGGTATCATCAGTCAAAGCATAAATATTTTGTCCCATAAGCAGCATTAAAAATAAAACAAAAACGGTAATTTTTCTCATAAATACTCTAATTTTTTTCATGTAGAGCGAATTATGCACATTTTTATTGTATATTACAAGTTAAGATTTAATTTAAAACATTTTGATTAAATCTTAAATGCTGGCAGTTTTTAATGAATTTGCCCTTTGCGCTACCAAAACAGTTCCTGGTGATGCCACATCTTTTTGTATATTTAAATCCTCAAGTGTTTCAAGTAATGATTCACGACGTAGCTTTTCCGTTAAAGCTTCTTCAGACGCATGTTCAGGAGTTGCTTTAAAGTATGCAAATAAATATTCAAGTGGTGTGGCAAATAATGTTTTAATTGAATAATTAGAAGCTTCTAACGTATCTTTAGCAAAAGATGCTGCCACACTTGCATGCCCTATCATAACTTTTTCAAGGGTTAACGTTTGTTGTAAAAATAATTCATCTAATTTGGCATTGCGAATTTTTTCTTGCTCAAGCAAACGTGTTTGATAACCTTTATGAGTTTGCCACAACTGAGTACGTTTTGTTTGTAGATAGGCAATTTCAGTATCAAGTCGGTCTAACTCTTTTGCTACTTCTTCTTTTAACTTTATTAATAACGCTTGTTTTTCGATGGTACTCTCATCACTTAATATCGTTTTAGTTTGGGCTAACATAATATCAGTGTAGCGCGTAGTTAACGTTATTTTTTGATTGAAAATAGCCTCGATGCGATCATCTAAGTTTTTAATCGCCTCTTTATTCTCGCCTAATATGTAATAATGCGCGGTTAAGCGTTCTTGTTCGGCTAAATCCTGGCGAAATCGCGCAAGCTCGGCGGCCTCCAGTTTTAATGCTTCATAATTAGCTTTATCGTTTAATTGCTTATCACGACTTAAGCATAATTGCCTAACGAATACCATCAAGCTTATCGCCACACCAAATATTGCTATACAACCTAGGGTTATCATGACCGGTTCCATATCGTCTGTCTCCTTGTTACAAATGAACTAAATAAGTATGAATATCGATACTAAAAAAATGCCAAAAATCACTTAATGTGTGGATAGAGGGCCAAAGATGCTTATCTTGCGTCATACGGGCAAATTCAGCTTGAGCCAATACCTTATAATATTTGCGCAAAAAAGCTTGAAGATGGGCAAGATCAATGAAATTTTTAATCACTAAGGTACTGTTTTCACTTAGTTGCGTTAGATTGCATGATGCCGGTAAATGCTCTTGAGGCAAAAGTGATTTTATCCAGGTGTAGATGGCCCAGGTAGGTTTAAGGTGAATCAATGCTTTGCCTTTAGCGATGGTAGGCTCCATCAATACTAAATGGGCGTGACGTTTGAATTCAAAACAACAACAAAAATCTAGAAAAGATGGCAGCGTTGGGGTTATGGCATGGTGGCCTAACCAACGGCGCATCTCGTTTGTGAATATTTGGCTCGCATGCTGTTTAATATCGGCTATCATCTGCTCATCTTCTTCATAATTGGGAAACACATAGCCGGCGCAATCTACTTGTAATAGGTTTAAACTAATTGGTTCAGAGGTTTGAGCGTATAAATTTAACAGATGTAAAAAAAACGACGTGGGTTTAAAAATGATGATGCTGGACAAACTAGGTGCCATACGACTCTCCTTACTGCTGGCGTTAAAACAAGTTAATGCTTTACATTAATCCATATAATGTAAATTATGAACACTTTTTTGTTTTATAGCATAGACAATAAATGTTGAATTATCTACTTTATGCGCTATGATTGGCCAAATTAATAGAAGGATGACGGATAGAATTGTTTATGAATGACCACAACGCGCTTTTTTTTCAAACCGCATTGCTTGCCTGGTTTGACGAGCATGGGCGTCATGATTTGCCTTGGCAACATCCGCTTGACAGCTATCGCATTTGGATAGCCGAAATCATGCTACAGCAAACTCAAGTTAAAACGGTCATTCCCTATTTTAGGCGGTTTATAGAGCGCTTTCCCGATATCTTGGCACTTGTTAGCGCCAGTGAAGATGAGGTTTTAGCGTATTGGTCAGGCTTGGGGTATTATCGACGAGCACGTTATATCTATCAAACAGCGCATATTTTACACGCACACCATCAAGATTGCCTGCCTGATACTATCCGGGCGCTTAAATCTTTGCCTGGCATTGGCGCCTCAACGGCCGCAGCAATTGCCGCACAAGCTTTTAATGTGCCTGCGGCTATTTTAGATGGCAATGTCAAGCGTGTATTAAGCCGCTATTTTAAAATAAGCGCACCCCCTTCTGCTAAAAACGATCGTAAGTTACAACAGCTTGCTGATTTATGTATGGCTAAAACACGCTGCCAGGCTTATACCCAAGCGATCATGGATTTAGGCGCTTTATGCTGCACACCTTCTCAACCACACTGTCACGTTTGTCCGGTTCATACGCATTGCCAAGCTTATTTGACCGACGAAGTCGCACTTTACCCTGTCAAAAAGCTTAAACAACTAAAACCCACCAAAACACAACAGTTTTTACTTTTAACCCAGGAGAAACAAGTTTATTTGATTAAGCGGCCTACCACTGGCATTTGGGGCGGATTATGGTGCTTACCTGAGATACACGACCTTGATAAAACTTCAACATTTAATTTAAAGCTTGATAAAAGACTTTCTGCTCAACCTTTTTTAACCTTAAAACATACATTGACCCATTTTCATTTATTCATAGAAGTTTATAGGTTGCCTGAGTCTGTGCAAACCTCCCACACGCTTAATGAAGCCAATTGGTTTGATGCGCCTGCGTGTTTACGACTTGGGTTACCTAAACCAGTTACTACCATCTTAGAGCAATTTTTTGATACCCCCTGAAACTTATTTTGTTGTTTTATGGGTAAGCAAGCGCACCGCGGTCACGGCATCTGGTTGACCTAGTTGCGCGGCGCGATTAAGCCACAACCAAGCGTGCTTACGGTCTTCAGTAACCCCTAGTCCGTAGTAATACATATAAGCAATGGCATATTCAGCATCAGGCTGACCTTTCTCAGCTTCAGGCTTGAGTTTAATAAAAGCGCTGCGATAACGCTCAGCTTTAAAATAAGCAATGCCCTCGTTAAGACCAACTTGCTTAACGCAACCGGCTATCAGCCCTAATGTTATCACTAGATAGACTATTGTCTTTTGCATATTAATCTTCATGTTGTTTTAACGGTTTTAATGGCGCGTCAAATTTTAATGGATTTTCTTTAATGCTGATTTTTTCTAACCGTTGATGATATAAAATAATGACATTATGTTTATTTATTTTTTTAATTTCTGCACCATTGGGTAACTTATCTCCCACACCATATACCAATTCTTGGTTGTTTTCAGTTTTTAAAATGACCTGCGCATACGACCCTCTATAATCATACAAAATGCCGACAATATGAATATCAAGAGATGAAGCCGGAATGATGCGAGGCGCATTATACTGACCAAACAAAGAAGTGGTGAATACTGGTGAGGAAGGGGTGATGCTCGGCGCCTTTGTTTTGGGTCGCGGTTGAGCAAGATTAGTGGTTACTTCATAAGGTTTTAATAATAACAAAAACTCATAAATGGTTAAAATACCCATGGTAGTAAGCCAGATGATGACAATGATGTATTTTTTTTGATTATCAAATCCCTCAATCATTTTCATGCTTTTCACTTGTCATAATATTCATTCATCTTAAACAAACTTCAGTGTAGCGAACAATCTTAAGCGATGCGATACGTTATACTTAATCTAGCGTTAATATTTATTAGGTATGCTAAACCTATTGGCTAATATTTGAGGAGCTTAAAATGCCCCAACCACATTCTGTATTATTTGGTGATTTAAATAAGCCGCTAAAGCATCGAGCAAGTACGAAAGAAAGCCCAGCGCTTGATAATGAGCAACTCAAAAATTATTTTAAGCCTGCTCCTCATGGGCACATTAATTTTTCTCATCTACAAACACAGTATTCAGCGCTCACTGATGTTTTGCGTGAAATAAACGATGCTCAGTTTGGCATTGTTTCAACCTTAGAAGATAATAACGTCTGGCAGCGCGATGCCACCAATCCTTTGGTCGAAAATCGCCCAACTCACAATGCTGCCAGGGTTGAAATAAATAACATGCTGTTGCGCTACTTATCGCGTATGCGCGCCATTGATTATGCATTAACACAAAAATTTAATGACTCAAATAACCAAGCGCATCAAGATATTTTAGAGGAGTTAAGATCGCGCTTATTAGATGATTTTATTAAGCTTCATCAACAAGCGCACGACATCCATACCTCAGAAGCTAATGAAGAAGAAAAAGTAAAGGATTTTAAACGTCTTGAAGAAGAATACGATGGTCGGTTAATTGATGTTTTACATCAGGCTAATCTAACACAAGGGTGTGTGAGCGCTGATGATGCCAGCAAGCTTTTAGGACATTATCGTAACCTTGCCAGCGTTTTAGAGCCTGCCCGCACGCTTGTGACACTCACTTATGATAAAGAAAACCAGATATTACATCGTGAAACAAGTGACCCTGTTACTAAAAAAACAGCAGAACAACAAACGCAAATTGAAGAATTAGCCAAGGAAGTTAACCCTAATCCGGTGCGCCCTAATTCCCAAACCACCCACCTGCATGCCATGCAAGAAGCCAATCGCTTGTATGCCTCAAGGCTTAGTGCAGATGACACCATGCTTGCCGCACAAACTCGTAAAACGCATGCTGTTGGCGTTAAAAATGCTTTTATTGTTAAAGTAGAACTTATCCGAGAAGTTAAGTTAGATCATAATCAAACGATAGATTTTACAACTTATAAGGCAGAAAAAGAAAATACGCTATGGTTAGCACGCGCCGGCTCACCTGTGTATGTCGGTCATGGCGCGAGTGACGAAGATTTAGATAAGAATACGCGTGAAAATTTAACTCAAATTCTAGAAAAAGCTCAGGAGTTACAAAAACAAAATAACTTAACTCTACACACAACCATTTTAACTACTGATAGCACGCTTGAGCATCAAGATGTCATTGTTAAACACACAAAAGCTCAAACACAACGTCTACGTCTACATGGGCATTACTCTTATATACCTACCAATTTTGAAGGTACCGCCAGACATAGAGCAAGCGTATCTGACAGAATAGATATTTCTCTTGATAAGCAAAAACAAGCTGTTGCAAAAACACCCATTAATAAAACCAAACGTGTTCGTAGCGCTGCAGATATCGTAATCGCTGCAGCTAAAACTCACAACACTTTATCATTAACCCATTGCGCAAGCGGGCAGGATAGAACAGGTAGTGTCATTGAAAAAGCCATTCTTAATTGGACTTATCAACGCTATGAATATTTCAGAGAAAAAAAGTTTATTAAGACAGAAGAAAGACAAACAGTTTGCGAACAACGTCTTGAAACGCAGCGCGCTTATGCTGGCAATGCGGCAGAGATTGCCAGCCATCTGGTTCCAGGCTCCCCTGGTATGAAAAAAGATTCTCGTGCCAAGGGTTTATTTCAAACACAAACCGATAGAGAGTTATATCGTCAAAGTGCTACAACAAACAAGGAAAATTCAGTCTCTGCTGCCATTACCACGGTTTTGCAGCGCACAAGTAAAGAAGCGCGCGATGAATTTGAGGCAGAAAAAACACAGTTTGAAGATGATTTAAAAAATAAAACTGAAGAAATTAATCATCAAGGCCAACAACTTGTTCAAAAAATTACTCGCGCAGCTCACAAATCACCAAATTCGGCAAAAACTATTGAAAGTTTAACGCAGGTGCTTAGATGTGCAAATGCTTGCCTTCGTGATTTTAGTGTTAAAAATCACGAAAATCTACAAGCCTGCGCTAAGGGATTACGCAATGAGTCTAGATTTTTTTATCAAAGCATCAGTGTTGCTGCCGCGGTAATCGCATTTAACACAGCCTTGGTCGTGGCTTTAAGCTTATGTGTGGGATTTGGTATTTTGGGTAGCATCCCATCAGGAGGTGCAAGCATTGCTTTAGCGGTAGCAGCGTCCATGGCGCTCACCAGTGTTGCCAGTACCAGTGTGGCGAGTTTTGGTTTATTCAAAGCGCGTGAAACCAAGGGTACTAAATTTGCGCAAGAAGCTGCGCAGTTGCTTAAACCTATTAACTGATAATTTTTAAAGGCTGCGTACAAATCCAGGGCTTTAGATGCATCAGTGGTTTGGGTAACGCGGCCAAGGCTTGCGCTGCTGTTTGTTTTTTAGCATAAGCGCCCCAGGTTAAAACGTACCATACCTGCTTCCCGACCTGTTTTGGTTGAATTTTAGTATGTGTTTTTAAGTCCAAGCGCTGCCTTAGTTGCTCTAAATCGTGTCGGTGTAAACTTGCCATTAATTGAATGGTATAAGGCAAAGCTTTGGTATCATCTGCTGCTGATAATTCAACTTTTTTAGGCGTGTTTTTAAGCGCTTCAGTGGTTGATGGTTTTAA
Source organism: Legionella sp. (assembly GCA_002863045.1). Taxonomy (GTDB): domain Bacteria; phylum Pseudomonadota; class Gammaproteobacteria; order Legionellales; family Legionellaceae; genus Legionella_C. The sequence continues at coordinate 756 of PKDH01000053.1, read as the reverse complement.
ATCTTCTTCATCCACTATCTGGTTTTGAGTTTGTAGTTGCGTTTGCTTTTTAATAAGATCATCTATATTAAGCATATCAGCTGGCAGCACCAGGTTATCATCGTGTTGCGCCACAATTCGGAGATAAGGCGATAATATGGCCACATCGATGAATGGTTTATAAGGCATGGGCCAAACAAGCGTTGGCAGCTCACTTTTTAACTGCTCAAGATGCACAGTATGCGCATATAAAGGCGGCTCTTTTTGGGCAAACGAATCAAAATCTAACCTATGTGTTGACCAAAAAATATAACCTGCCGCACAAAGCATTAATCCACCAATACTCGCAAGTGCCATGAATGGTTGTGAGCAGATTTTAGGTTTTAATAATAAATCTTGTTGTTCTAACAACTCATTGATGCGCGCCAAATTGCCTGCACTTTTTAAAAAAAGTGTTTGCTGAATTTTTTCATGATTTAAATGCCTTGATTTACGCGCCGTATGGTGGACTATGTACGTTTTGGTTTCACGCTCATTTAATCCACCTAATTTAAAGGAATGAATGGCATCTTGGTAGCCAAGTGTATTTAAAGCTTTCAAAGCGTGGGTTAATGATGGATTACCAACTAAGCAAATATGCAAAAAATTTTTAAGTGGATTGTGCTGTAAAAAGCGCATCAGTGTTGTAAGCGTTGCAACATTTAAATAATGTGCATCATCAATAATAATCAGCTTCGGCTGCTTACTGGCATTAACGCGCGCCACAAAATCATCCAG
>PKDH01000040.1 GCA_002863045.1 Legionella sp. | reverse complement strand
TCAAGGGTATCGGGCGGTGGCCATTCATGGTGATATTACTCAATCACTACGAGAAAAAATTGTGGCGCAATTTCGCCAAGGTAGTATTGATATTTTGGTAGCAACGGATGTGGCTGCCCGTGGTTTAGATGTAGAACGTGTGACCCATGTCATTAATTATGATGTACCCCACGATTGTGAAACTTACGTGCATCGTATTGGGCGCACAGGACGCGCCGGGCGCGCAGGTAGCACCATTTTATTTATCACACCTCGTGAATCACGTATTTTAAATACCATTGAGCGCCACACCAAGCAGCGTATTGAGAAAATGAATCCGCCAAGTGATGCCGATATTCAGCGTGTAAAAAAACAGCGTTTTATGGATAACGTGCATTCGCGTTTAGAGCATGAACATATTGCCTCATATCAACACATTATTCAAAGCTTTACCGAACAATACCCTGATATTGCTTTAAAAGATATTGCAGCGGCGCTAGCTTTATTGATACATAAAGACAAGCCATGGCAACAAAATTTACCAGCAGTTAAGGCACCCAAGGCACCGATGTCATCCTCTAGATCATCAGGTAGCTTTGGTAGTCGTGACAATGATCGCAACCGCGGGCCAAAACGCACCAACTTCAAATCACCAGATGGCTTTAGAGGTGAAAGAGGTGAAAGAGGGCAATTTGATGATTCGCGTGAATTATTTCGTTTAGATGTAGGACGCGTGCATGGAGTTAAGCCTGGCAATATTGTGGGTGCCATCGCCAATGAAGCAGGATTACCAAGTCGTCACATTACCGGTTTAAAAATACACGATAATTATTCAACGGTTTTTTTACCTAAAAATATGAGTAAAGAAGCTGTTGAAGGCATGGCCAAAGCTTGGGTTTGTAGTCGCCAACTTAAAGTCACGCCTATGCGAGCAGCTGAAAACGCTTAAATAAATAAGCTCAAAAATTAATTGGTTAAATAAAATGTTTGATTCGTTTTTATGTTAAGCAAAAAGCATAAAAAATAATAAATTGATAAGCTAAAAATAATTAGACTATAATTAAACTTTTTTTAACCAATTAATTAAGGCAGCTTATGAAAGCATTCTTTACCTGGGTCATGCTGATTTGTTCTAGTGTGACTCTGGCTTCCTCTCTAGAAAATATTGTGGTGTTTGGCGATAGCCTTTCAGATACAGGCAACTTATATAGTTACACGCATCAAAAAATGCCATCATCACCGCCTTATTATGAAGGTCGATTTTCTAATGGCCCGATATGGGTGGAGCGCTTAAGCGCGTTATATTTCCCCAAGCACCCTGAAGCACATCTAGCGAATTATGCCTTTGGTGGGGCGGCCGTTGATGCTGATAATGATGATAGTGAAGACGCATTATTTACTTTAAATAACGAAATTAATACCTATTTTTTAGCGCATCATGATAAAGCTGACCCTAATAGTTTATTTGTGGTTTGGATAGGTGCTAATAACTATTTCACCATGCCTGAAGATATCGATGAAGCGGTTGATGGTATTGTGGGTAGTATTAAAAAAAGTTTAGAGCGTTTGGTGGATAGAGGTGCTAAGCATATTTTGGTATTAGGGTTACCTGATTTGGGTAAAACACCTGTTGCACGCGAATACGAAATTGAAAATGAACTAACACAAATGTCGCAAAAGCATAATTTAGCCATAGAAAACATGGTTTTACAATTAAAGCAAAGCCATGCTGATATGGATTGGATTTACTTCGATGTATACAGTGACTTTGATAGAATTTTTCACTTTCCTAAACAATATGGTTTAACCAATGTGCTTGATACTTGTTATGGCAGTGTGGAATCTCAATCGATGAGGCCTCAGTCCATGCTTAAAGTGCTTGAGCATATGCCAAACACTGATTATCACGCATGTGATGGTTTTTTATATTTTGATCCAGTCCATCCAACCACTACAGCTCACCAAATTGTGGCCGAAGAGATTAAACAAAGATTAACCGATGAGCAAATCAATTTTATAGAAGAATAGTTTGTTATTAACTAATGCTATCTATTTATTTGCCTAATTTGTATTGGCAAATTTTATCGTAAGCTTTGGTGATTTGTTGAGTTTTTTCGTTAGCAGCTTTAATTTCGTGCTGAGGTGCTTTGCGAGCGACAAGCTTATCAGGGTGATGCTGGCTAATTAAGCGACGGTAAGCTTGTTTAATTTCACGCATACTGGCTTCAGGCGTTATATTAAGGATGCGACACGCATCGGTTAAGGAAGGTGAGGTGTTAGGTGAGGTGGTGTGTTGTTGATAAGCTGATTCTTGATAAGATTGTCGAGTGTTATCACGTTGATAACGTTGTTGCTCATATATAGGCGCGTAACCCATTTGTCTAAATAGGTGATTTAATAGATTAATTTTTGACGGTGTTAGGGTATCAACTTGAGCAAAGCGGTATTGTATATCTAAAAATAGTTTGACCAATGCCGAGTTATAACGACAAGTTTGATAAAACAACATCAGCTGAGTTTGCGGATTATAAAGTGTTTTACCTAAATTAAAAAACTGTTTGGCTTTCTTTTTTTGCGTGGTTGTTAAGCGCATTTCTTGCATGATATGGCGGGCCATGGCAATTTCGGCTTCCGAAACACGACCATCCATTTTGGCCATATGCCCCATGATGGTGAAAGTTGTTTCTAGAAAAATTGCCTGTATTTTTTGGTTTACTTCATCGTGGTAAGAGGGGTGTGCGACATTAAAATGGGTCATCAAACCGCGGTCAAAAAGATTGCCTATTAATAAACCTAACAAAGCCCCCGCTGAGCCTGCAATCAGATAACCAAAGCACGCGCCTAAAAATTTACCCCACCACGTATTGTTGGTAAAAAAATTACGCCATTTCATGGTAATTCCTTAGGTTAAGCTCACTCGAGTGATATGAGAAGGAGGATGAGGTGAAGTGAGGGGGCATGGTATAAAACATTGTGGCGGTGGTTTGTAAATTTGTATACTATTTTACTTGTTCTGTTCTAACAGTAAATAAAATGCGGTTGATTTATTCTTTTATCATGTACTTGCTTACCCCTTTATTTTTTATACGCCTTTGGTGGAAAGGGCGTGCTTGCCCAAGTTACCGCGAACGCTTAGGCGAGCGCTTGTGTCTTTCGCGCACAGTTAAAACCTATGATATTTGGTTTCATGTGGTGTCTTTAGGCGAAGCTATGGCAGCCATACCGTTAATTCAACAATTATTGGATCAGCACTATCAAATCTTAGTAACCACAATAACCCCATCAGGGGCCGAAAAAATACAAAACCAATTCAAAGCATCGCTGACACATCGCTATTTGCCTTATGATTTACCGGATGTGACCAAACGTTTTTTTAAGTTACATCGTTTTCGTTTGGGTATCATTGTTGAAACCGAGTTGTGGCCTAACTTAATCATCCATGCCAAACGCGCCAATCGCACACTTTTTTTAATCAATGCGCGCTTATCCATGCAATCATTTAACCGTTATAAAAAAATAAAAAGATGGATGCACACTATTGTACGGCAATTTGATGGTATCTATGCGCAAGGAGCGGCCGATGCTAAGCGTTTTATTGCTCTAGGTGCTAACCAATCAAATGTATTTGTTAAACCCAATATTAAGTTTGATTTAATGCAGCCTTCTTGCGATAAAGCTTATCAAGCATTAAAACACCAATGGGGGGTAACGCGACCGGTATTTATTCTAGCTAGCACACATGATAATGAAGAAGCACTTATTTTAGCGCAGTGGCAAAAGTTGAAGAAAATACTACCTGAGTTAATTATCTTGATAGCGCCACGCCATGCCGAGCGTTTCCAAATAGTTTATGAAATGGTGAAGCATAAGCATCTTAAGGTAGGCTTAACAAGCCTTAAATCAACCATTAACGCTGAAACAGAAGTAGTGATTATTAACTCCTATGGCGAGTTACTAAATTTTTATGCTATCAGTGATTATGCTTTTGTTGGTGGCAGCTTAGTACCCAGAGGGGCGCAAAATGTGCTAGAACCTATCGCATTAAATATACCTGTGATAGTTGGACCGTATACTTTTAATTTTCAAACTATTTGTGATGAGCTAAAACAAAAATCAGCAATAAAACAGATAAGCACTGCCGAAGAACTAACAGAAGTATTAACACATCTGCAGCATCAACAAACGCATGATACGTTGGTTGCTAACGCCTATCTTGTTTTTAAACGCTACCAAGGCGTAGTGAGTGAATATATCACCTTGATTGATGGTGTACTAAAAGCAAAACATCATGAGCAATAAAGCTTATGATGTTTTGTTCGGAGAAGTTAATTACCCTGATTTTGACGCTCTTTAATTTCGGCCAATGTCTTACAATCGATACAAAGTGTTGCCGTTGGGCGTGCTTCTAATCTTTTAAGACCAATTTCAATGCCACACGCTTCACAATAACCAAAATCATCTTCACGAAGGCGCTCTAAAGCATCTTCAATTTTTTTGATAAGTTTACGTTCTCGGTCTCGAGTCCGTAGCTCAAGGCTAAATTCTTCTTCTTGGCTGGCTCTGTCTGAGGGGTCTGGAAAATTAGCTGCTTCATCTTTCATATGCAAAACAGTTCTATCAACTTCTTCCATTAATGATTGCTTCCAAGCTAGTAATATTTTTTCAATATGATCAAGTTGGTCTTTATTCATGTATTCTTCATTAACTTGTTCTTGGTAAGGCGCAATACCTGCTTTTTTGACGGTTTCAGGTTTCACAATAGATTTATCCTTGTTTAGGTCAATAGATTTAAGAAGTCATCGCCAACCTTTGGTTTGTGTCTCCCTACCAACAAAAGGCCGCGTATGAAAACCGATACGTATACCAAATATTAATTCTTGAATCAACACATTCTTCGGCCACCACTCACACGATAATGTCCTTGCAAATCTTGCCAAGATTGCAATTGTTGATAGTGGTTATCTGCTAAACATTTTAAAACAGCCTCTTTTTGCTCATAACCATGTTCTAACAGTAAAATACCTTGTGGTTTTAAGCGCTCATAGCTGGACTGAATGATATGCTCTAGGGCGCTAAAGCCTGAATGTCCGCTTACTAGGGCAAGCAAAGGTTCAAAACGTACATCACCCATCGTTAAATGTGGGTCGTTTGCGGCAATATAGGGCGGGTTAGAGACGATGGCATCGAAAGACAGGCTTGAGGCAATATTGGTAAACCAATCAGAATGATGAAAAGTCAAATTGGTTAAATTTAAACGATGAGCATTGGTTTGCGCCGTTTTAAGTGCGCTTAAACTGCAATCACACGCTATGATTTGCCAATTGGGATGTTCTTTTGCCAGAGCTAAAGCAATGGCACCGCTGCCAGTACCTAAATCTAACACACAAGCGTGCTTGTGTGTTTCTAGCAATTCAAGTGTCATTTCTACTAATAACTCAGTTTCAGGGCGCGGGATAAGAGTTTCTTCACATACTTTAAGCGGTAATGACCAAAATTCACGTGTGCCAATAATATAAGCCACCGGTTTGCCCAAAGAGCGCTGCGCCACCATGGTTTGAAAATAAGCCAGTTGTTCAGAGGTGAGTAGAATTTCACTGTGCGCATATAAATAAATGCGTGGTTTTTCTAAAGCATGTGCGAGTAATATTTCCGCATCTAATCTTGCCGTATCACTAAAGGGTTGTAATTGATTAGTGGCGAGGCTCAATGCCCGTTTAATATCAGTCATGGCGGCTAAGTTCTGCTAATAATTCAGCATAATACTCTCGATTAAGGGCATCAACCACAGGTGTCAAAGCACCTTCAATGATGTCTTTTAATTGATAAAGTGTTAAGTTGATGCGGTGATCGGTTAAACGACCTTGCGGGAAATTATAAGTTCTAATGCGCTCGGACCTATCGCCTGTGCCAACTTGTAATTTACGCGTTTGGGCTTGGGTTTGGCGTTGTTTGGTTTGCTCGGCATTTAGCAAACGCGTTTTTAATAAACTAAGGGCTTTGGCCCGATTTTTATGCTGAGAGCGTTCATCTTGGCATTCAACTACTGTGCCTGTTGGTAGGTGGGTAATTCTAATGGCCGAATCGGTTTTATTAACATGCTGCCCACCAGCGCCTGAAGCCCGATAAGTATCAATGCGTAGTTCATCCGCATTGATTTGAATATCATTGACTTCATCTACTTCAGGTAAAATGGCTACTGTGCAGGCTGAAGTATGTACACGACCTTGTGATTCTGTTTCAGGTACACGTTGAACTCGATGCACGCCTGATTCAAATTTTAAATGAGAATATACAGCCTGGCCTAAAATACGCACCACAATTTCTTTAAAGCCACCATGTTCGCCGTGGCTAATGCTAATAGGTTCTATTTGCCAGCGTTGTTCTTCGGCGAAGCGCGTGTACATACGAAATAAATCACCTGCGAAAATTGCTGCCTCATCACCACCTGTACCTGCCCGTATTTCAAGATAAATGTTACGGTCATCATCTGGGTCTTTGGGTAATAGATGATGTTGTAATTGTTCTTCTAGAGCCTGATGTTGATGATGTAACTCTTTGATTTCTTCTTCAGCAATATGCGCAAGCTCGCTATCTTCTTCATCAAGGATAAGTTGCAATTCTTGTATGGCTTGAGTGGTATCACTTAATTGTTCGAAGCAGCGCGAGATAGGCTCAAGTTGCGCGTATTCTTTGGATAAATTTTTGAATTCAGTTTGATTTTGAATGACTGAGGATTCTGATAATAAACGATTAATTTCATGAAAACGCTCGAGTAATTGTTGTAATTTTTCTTCAAGTGATTTTTTCATACAGTAAGGGTATCAGCTTCGTTAGTTAAAAGATAATCAGTTAGAGTCGATAAATCGATTTTGCCATCCCAGGCGGCCTGCTTTAAGCCTACGGTGGGTTGATGAGTTAATTTATTGACCAACCGATTGCATAATTCGCGTAATACTTTTTCCTGGTTTAAGCCTGCAGCAAGTTTGCCTAAGGCACGTTCCAATTCTTGCTCGGCAAGTTGTTGCATTTGATGACGATAATGGCAGATGGCTGAATTTGCTTGTAACGAGCGATGTTGACCGGAAAAATGAGTCACAGCCTCTTCAACTAATTTTTCAGCGTCACATGCGCTTGTGCGGCGTTGTTGTAGGCTTGTTTCAGTAAGATTTTGTAAATCATCTAGATTATAAAGCGTAACAAAAGAAAGTTTATTGACCTCGGTTTCAATATCCCGCGGCACGGCTAAATCAAGCAAACACATGGGTTTATTTTGGCGCTGATACAGTGCGCGTTCGACCATGTTTTTGGTAATAAATGGCAAAGGACAGGTGGTGGCCGATATCACCACATCTGCTTGAGGAAGGTGGCTTGAAATATCTTTTATTGTTAACGCTTTGGCACTAAATTCCTGAGCAAGTGTTTGCGCATGCTCAAACGTGCGACTGGCGACATAAAACTTTCGCACCCCTTGTTTGTGTAGATATTTAGCTGCCAAACGCGCTGTTTCACCAGACCCAATTAAAAAAACCTTTAAAGAAGCATAATCGGTAAACAAGCGGCTTATCATCTGTACGCCCGCTGATGCAACTGACACAGGATGATTTCCTATTTGACTTACATGACGAATTTTTTTACTCGTACGAAAAGCGTACTCAAAAAGAATACGCAGTTCTTTTTTAACACTTTGTATTGCACAGCCTTGTTGGTAAGCTTGCTTTAATTGACCTAATATTTGCGGCTCACCTAGTATCATTGAATCAAGGCCGCTGGCAACACGCATAAGATGCTGCAGAGCATCTAAACCCTGATATAAATATAAACTTGAGCGCAAAGTATCACATGTTGATTGATGCGCTGGTATCAGCCATTGAGCGACTAATTCAGGATGAGAGGTTTCACAATAAATCTCGGTACGATTACAAGTAGACAGCACCACCGCTTCACTAATGTTTGGTGATTGCATTAAACGATGTAGCAAAGATAGTTGGGCAGGCGCATGCATGGCAACTTGCTCACGCAGACCAATTGAGGCAGTTTGATGGTTTAATCCACAAGCAACAAAAACCATTGAGACACATTGTATGAAAAAAAGAATACCCAAATTGTAAACTAAATTATGCTTAATTTGTAGATTAGTCTCGCACTTATGCAAATAGTTAACTTACTATTTGTCTAAATTATTTAAATACAACGCTTGAATTTTTTATCATTGACCCCATTTTTGGCAGCTCAACTTATTTAAACTAAGATATAAGAGTTCATATTATGCAAGATGAAAAGCCCAAAGACTGGAAAAAAATTATTGAAGAGGCTGAGCAAGAAGCATCAGAAACATCAGATTCTACTGAAGGGTTGCCCCAAGACACCATCGCCAGTCATCCAGAATACATTGAGTTAAACAATAAGCTAGACACGGCTAATCAAACGGCTGATGAACACAAAGAGAAAGCTGCACGTGCTTATGCTGAGCTTGAAAATGTGCGAAGACGTGCTGAGCGTGATGTGGCAAATGCCCATCGTTATGGTCAAGATAAATTAATCAACTCACTTTTACCGGTATTAGATAGTCTTGAACAAGCCATCTCATTAGCAGAATCTAATAGTGCCATGGCTGAGGGGTTGGCACTAACGCTTAAATTATTTCTTGATACATTAACAAAATTTGAGGTGCAAGAAATTAACCCAGAAGGTCAGATGTTTAATCCTGAAGAACACGAAGCAATGTCGATGCAAGTTCTTCCTGATGCTAAACCTAATAGTGTGGTCACCGTGTTTCAAAAAGGGTATCGATTGGCCGGGCGGGTAATTCGACCTGCACGCGTGATTGTGGCAAAAAACGCATAACAGAAAAATTGGGTTGAATTTTAACATTCACGCCCCATATAGCATTCAACACAAAACATTTGGAGCAAAACATGGCAAAAATGATAGGTATTGACTTAGGAACCACCAACTCATGCGTCGCCGTGATGGAAGGTGATAAAGCCCGCGTTATTGAAAACAGTGAAGGTCTGCGCACCACCCCATCCATTGTCGCCTTTTCTGAAAACGAAGTATTGGTTGGGCAATCGGCTAAAAGACAAGCAGTAACTAATCCTAACAACACTATTTATGCTGCTAAGCGTTTGATAGGTCGCCGCTTTGAAGATGAAATTGTGCAAAAAGACATTAAAATGGTGCCTTACAAAATCGTCAAAGCCAATAACGGTGATGCATGGATTAAAGTACACAATGAAGATAAAGCACCACCGCAAATTTCAGCTGAAGTACTACGCAAAATGAAAAAAACAGCAGAAGATTATCTAGGTGAAACTGTGAGTGAAGCGGTGATCACTGTACCGGCTTATTTTAATGATTCACAGCGTCAAGCAACTAAAGATGCTGGGCGTATTGCAGGTCTTGAAGTCAAACGTATTATCAATGAACCTACGGCTGCAGCTCTTGCCTATGGTATGGATAAAAAACGTGGTGATTCAGTGATTGCAGTCTATGACTTAGGTGGTGGTACATTTGATATCTCTATCATTGAAATTGCTGAAGTTGACGGTGAGCATCAATTTGAAGTACTTGCAACCAATGGTGATACTTTCCTAGGTGGTGAAGATTTCGACTTAGCCTTAATTGAATATTTAGCAGCAGAATTTAAAAAAGATACAGGCATTGATTTACACAATGACCCATTGGCTTTACAACGCTTAAAAGAAGCAGCTGAAAAAGCTAAAATTGAATTATCTTCAGCGCAGCAAACCGATGTTAATTTGCCTTATATCACGGCCGATTCATCCGGACCTAAACATCTTAACGTTAAACTCACCCGTGCTAAGCTTGAATCATTGGTGGAGAAATTAGTTGAGCGCACCATCGCACCTTGCAAAACTGCTTTAAAAGACGCCGGCCTTGATGTGGCTAAAATCAATGAAGTGATTCTAGTTGGTGGCCAAACAAGAATGCCTTTGGTGCAAAAAACAGTTCAAGAATTTTTCGGTAAAGAACCTAGAAAAGACGTTAACCCAGATGAAGCAGTCGCTGTGGGAGCTGCCATTCAAGCAGCAGTATTGTCAGGTGATGTTAAAGATATCTTATTGCTCGATGTGACACCTTTATCTTTAGGGATTGAAACATTAGGTGGCGTAATGACCAAACTCATTGAGAAAAATACCACCATTCCAACCAAAGCCAATCAAGTTTTCTCTACAGCTGATGATAGGCAAACAGCCGTAACAGTGCATGTGTTACAAGGTGAGCGTGAAAAAGCTTCGGCAAACAAATCACTTGGTCGTTTTGACTTAACCGATATTCCAGCCGCACCTCGTGGTGTGCCACAAATTGAGGTGACATTTGATATTGATGCCAATGGTATTTTAAATGTATCGGCCAAAGATAAAGCCACAGGTAAGGCGCAGTCGATTGTGATTAAAGCATCAAGTGGTTTAAGTGATGATGAAGTTCAAAATATGATTAAAGATGCTGAATCTCATGTTGAAGAAGATAAAAAATTCAAAGAAATGATTGAACTGCGTAATCAAGCGGACAGTCTTATTCATAACAGCGAAAAAACCATGACTGATTTAGGCGATGGTATCGCTGAGGATGAGAAAAAAGAGATTGAAGCTGCTGTTAATGCATTAAAAGATGCGCTGAAAAGCGAAGAAAAAGCACAAATTGAAGAAAAGATGAAAGTCTTATCTGATATGTCTGGTAAGCTTGCTGAAAAACTTTATGCCAAAAATAATGCTGAAAGTGCAGCAACTGGTGAGCAAGACTCGTCAACTGCACAAGATTCAACCGAAAGCAAAAATCAAGAAGGTGTGGTTGATGCTGAATTTGAAGAAGTTAAAGAAGATAAAAAGTAAGCAACAAGTTAAAATAAGTTATTAATAACTTAACCATGTGACACCATTTCTACATGGAGCGCTTTAACAAGTGCTCCATTATTTTTTATTAAGTGAGTCGTTATGCAACAGCGGGATTATTACGATGTGCTTGGCGTTAGCAAACAAGCTGATGACCATGAAATTAAAAAAGCTTATCGCAAGCTGGCAATGAAATACCATCCTGACCGTAACGCAAATGATGCCGCTGCTGAAGAAAAATTTAAAGAAGTTCAAAAAGCCTATGCGGTGTTATCAGATAAACAAAAGAAAGCCAACTATGATCAATTTGGCCATGCTGGTGTAGAAGGTCAAGGTGGTGGCGCCGGTGGGTTTGGTGGCTTTGGTGATGTGTTTGAAGATATTTTTGATAATATTTTTACAGGTGGCCGTGCGCAGGGGCGACAAAGCCGTGGGCAACGTGGCGCTGATTTACAATTTAATACGCAGCTTACACTTGAAGAGGCGGCCGTTGGCAAGCAAGTTGAAATTACGGTACCCAGGCATGGTACATGTCAATTATGCCAAGGCTCAGGTGCGAAGAAGGGGTCAATGCCTAGCGCTTGTGAAACATGTGGTGGGGTAGGGCAGGTAAGAATTCAACAAGGTTTTTTTTCCATCCAGCAGACCTGTCCTACTTGTCATGGTGAAGGCAAGGTTATTACTGACCCATGTACAGGTTGTCATGGTCAGGGTCGCGTTAGAGAAAGCAAAAAGTTAACTGTTAAAATTCCAGCAGGGGTCGATAATGGTGACAGAGTTCGTTTAAATGGTGAAGGTGAAGCAGGCCTTCATGGCGGCTCTAACGGTGATTTATATGTACAGGTGAGCTTAAAACCACATACGATTTTTGAGCGTCACGGTAGTGATTTGCATTGTGATGTGCCCATTAGTTTCACAAGTGCAGCCCTAGGTGGCACCATTGAAGTACCTACCTTAGGCGGACGAGTAACCTTAAAAATACCTGCTGAGACGCAAACGGGCAAAACATTTCGTTTACGCGGTAAAGGCATTCAATCTGTTCATCACCAAGGTATTGGTGATTTATTATGTAAAGTAGTCATAGAAACACCGGTTAATTTATCAAAAGAACAAAAAGAGTTGTTGGCTACACTTGATACTTCTTTATCAGATAGCAAAAAAACGCATTCTCCGCGTTCTTCATCCTGGTTTGATGGTGTTAAAAAATTTTTTGAGGACATGAAATTTTAATCACCATGCGCTACAATTGCGACATTTCAAATAAGCTTATGCGTTCCTGGACGGATAAGCTTTATTTTTAGGATGATTGATGATTGAAAAACCAGCAATATTAGCGCTTGCAGATGGCACTATTTTTACAGGTTATGCTGTAGGGGCCGATGGTGAGGCTTTGGGTGAGTTGGTTTTTAATACCGCTATGACAGGCTATCAAGAAATATTAACTGACCCATCCTATTGTGGGCAAATTATCACGCTTACCACAGCCCATGTAGGTAATACAGGTATTAATGATGAAGATAATGAATCCTCGCGTGTGTGGGCTAAAGGGCTTGTGGTACGAGAGTTCAATTCTTATACTTGTCATTATCGCAGCAATAACACGCTAGAAGATTTTCTTAAAAGACACCATATTGTGGCCATCGCCGGCGTTGATACGCGCGCACTAACGCTTATCCTACAGCAAAAAGGGGCTATGAATGCCTGCATCACCACAGATATCACCCAATCTCATGATGTTCTAATTGACAAAGCACGACAGACGTCTAGTCTTGCTAATCAAGATTTAGCGGTTGAGGTAACACGTCAAACCATTGAACGCTGGCATGAAAGCCGTGGCCCTTGGGCAAGCCATACCGCACCCTTAACACTGCATGTAGTGGCGTATGATTTTGGTGTTAAGCATTCAATACTAAAAATTTTAAATGAGCGCGGCTGTCATATTACGTTAGTTCCAGCCAAAACCTCTGCAGAGGAGGTTCAGGTTTTAAATCCTGATGGAATTTTACTTTCAAATGGGCCCGGTGACCCTAAAGCATGTACCTACGCCATAAAAGCCATCCACCATTTTTTAGATAATGATATTCCTTTGTTTGGTATTTGTTTAGGCTTTCAATTATTAGGTTTAGCTCTGGGTGCTAAATCGTGCAAAATGAAATTTGGTCATCATGGCGCAAATCATCCAGTTGTGGCGGTTGATACGCTAAAAAGAGTATTTATTACCAGTCAAAATCATGGGTTTGCTATTGAAGAAGCTTCATTGCCTGATGAGCTTATTGTGACTCATCGTTCATTGTTTGATCAAAGCTTGCAAGGGTTTCGCCATAGCAAAAAACCAGCGCTAGGTTTTCAAGGGCATCCTGAGGCAAGCCCAGGTCCACATGATATCGCCACTATTTTTGATGAATTTATTAAAATGATGCGCAAGCGTATTGCTGTTAAAAAGGAAAATTATGAGTAGTTTTGAAGTTTTTACCTCAGAATCAGTATCAGAAGGGCATCCAGATAAAATAGCCGATCAGATATCAGATGCTATTTTAGATGCAATTTTAGCCGATGACCCAGCAGCACGAGTGGCCTGTGAAACTTTTGTAAAAACAGGTATGGTGCTGGTAGGTGGTGAAATTACCACCTCTGCATGGGTAGATGTAGAGCAAATTGCTCGCCAAGTTATTCAAGATATAGGTTATAACAGTTCTGATATGGGGTTTGATTGGTCGTCTTGTGCTGTAGTATCAGCCATCGGTAAGCAATCACCTGATATTGCTCAGGGAGTTGATAATAAAATGTCCTTAGGAGCTGGTGATCAAGGGCTAATGTTTGGTTATGCCACTTGTGAAACCGATGTATTTATGCCGGCACCGATTGCCTATGCACATCGTTTAATGCAACAGCAAGCTTTATTACGTAAAAATCATCAGCTGCCTTGGTTACGACCAGATGCCAAATGTCAGTTGACCTTTGAGTATAAAAATAATCAACCTGTAGCCATTGATACGGTGGTGTTTTCTACTCAACACACGCCCGATATCACGCATGCTGAATTAGTGGAGGCCATTAAAGCTGATATCATCACGCCGATTTTACCCACGCAATGGCTTTCTGAGAAGACTAAATATTTTATCAACCCAACGGGCCGGTTTGTCATTGGTGGCCCGCTTGGGGATTGTGGCTTAACGGGTCGTAAAATTATTGTGGATACTTACGGTGGAATGGCGCGTCATGGTGGTGGTTGTTTTTCAGGGAAAGATCCCTCCAAAGTCGACCGTTCAGCAGCTTATGCCGCCCGTCATGTGGCTAAAAATATCGTTGCAGCAGGATTGGCGCAAAAATGTGAAATACAGTTATCTTATGCCATTGGTGTGGCGCATCCCACCTCAATTAGTCTGGATACCTTTGGCACAGCTACCATCGCACAAGAAAAAATTATTCGTTTAATTTATGATAATTTTGATTTAACGCCTCAGGGTATCATTGAATATTATGATCTATTACGACCTATTTATCGCTCAACTGCTGTTTATGGCCATTTTGGACGTGATGAATTTCCTTGGGAAAAATTAGATAAAGTCAAAGATTTACAAAAAAATCTATAAACAAACGCTTTTATTCTCAAATGGATGCATCGACAAACCTGAGAACAAGGATTGTAAAAAGTGTTAAATTTCGTTATAAATCAAGCTTTATGAGGTATTGGGATTGAGCTTTTAGGTGAAACACGCAATTGCAGCAAGCTATCTGGGTATTTTAGATAAATGCTTAAAAAAGCAAGGCATGGATGGTTTTTTAAATCATCTGCATGGCATGGCTTTGCGCATCGAAGATCCTCAAGCTTACTTATCGCTGGCCGAATTTAATGAAATTGTGGCGCGTGCTTACCAATACAGCCAGCTGCCTCATCTGGGGCTTTTATTTGGTGAGCAACTTTCAATTGCCAATCATGGTTTTTTAGGGTATGCCACCATGACAAGCCCAACGCTTAAGGCGGCAATCGAGACGATGCTACAATTCATAGCTACCCGCACAAAGTTATTATCCGGACAGTTAAAAAAAGACAATATTATACCTTCATCTCGTTATATTGAATTAGATGTTATGCCTATTGATGCAACCAATCATCGTTTTTTAACCGAGATGGCTATTGCCCATTTAATTAAAATTAAAACTTTTTTATTAAACAAACCATCATTAGGTCTTAAATTAGAAATTGATTATCCAGAACCGGCTTATAAGTATTTTTACAAGCATTTTGCAAGTGAAGTTGTATTTAATGCACCAATAACAAAAATTTTTTTTAGTGATGAAGAGTTATCTGCAGCCATTAACTTTGCCGATGATTTAAGTTATCAGCAAGCCAAATTACAAATTAGTGATTTAAAAGCGCACTTATCACAAGAAGATGATTTGCCTTATCAAATCAAACACATGCTTTATACACAAGATTTATCTAAATTATCTATGGCAGAAGTGGCAAAACAATTATGCATGTCAATACGTACGCTTAGGCGACGTTTGTTATCTTTTTCATTAACCTATCAACACATACTTGATGAAATACGAGAAAAAAAGGCGTGTGATTTGTTGCTTAATACGTCACTGTCCATCACAGAAATTAGCTTCTTATTAGGTTTTAAAGAATTATCTAACTTTACGAAAGCTTTTAAACGTTGGAATGATATGACACCTAGTGAATACCGTAAACATCATAGCAAAGCGGTATAAATTGCTTGATACCATAGAAATAAATTCCAGTGCACCAAGCAAGATAGATGAAATATTTATTTAACTTTCTTTTCTTTAAATTTAACGTGTTTTCTTACCACAGGGTCATACATCATCAATTCTAGTTTTTCTGGATGATTACGCGGGTTTTTAGTCGTTGTTTTGTAGTAACCTGTGCCTGCGGATGATTCCATTTTAATTTTTACGGTAATTGCTGCCATGATTTTCCTCTAAACTTTTTGACCGTTTGCGCGTAGATTTTCTAGTACCGTTTCAATACCTAATTTATCAATAATACGCAATCCTTTGGTGCTAACTTTTAAACGTACAAAGCGTTTTTCAGCCTCTACCCAAAAACGACGAGATTGTAGATTAGGTAGAAAACGACGTTTGGTTTTATTATTGGCATGAGATACGTTATTGCCGGTTTTAGGGCGTTTGCCCGTAATTTGGCAGACTTTAGACATATGGGACTCCGCTATAAATAGTATGCTTTAATTTTCAAAGCGCTTTTATACCAAAAAGTAGCGCTTGGTGCAATGATAATTTAGTCGTATAAATGATTGACAATTATGTTAGCAAAAAGGCTATGGCTCGGTATAATAGCCAATTTTAAGTGGTTGGTAACCTATGAGAACCATCAAAAGCTTTGTATTGCGTGCCGGCAGGACAAGTGATCGTCAGCAAAACGGCCTTAAGCATTATTATCCTAAATATCAATTAACAACCGAGCATGTATGGGATTTTCAAACGATATTTGACCGTCAAGCAGATACCATCATTGAAATTGGTTTTGGTATGGGCAGTTCATTGGCTGAGATGGCTAAAATGCAGCCCCAAAAAAACTTTATTGGCATAGAGGTTCATGAAGCAGGTATTGGCAGTTTATCCGCTTATCTTTACGAGCATCAACTTGAAAATGTCAAAATTGCCAAAGGTGATGCCGTGGAGCTTATCAGACAATGTGTGGCGTTATCCTCAGTTGCCGGATTTCAAATTTTTTTTCCTGACCCATGGCCTAAGAAAAAACATCATAAACGTCGTTTAGTACAACCATCTTTTATTGAGCTTTTGGTCGCGCGCTTACAACCACAAGGGTTTATTCATTGTGCGACTGACTGGCAAAATTATGCTGAGCAAATGTATGATGTTTTACATCAAACTCAAACACTGGCCAATGCCAGCGCTTCGCCTTTTATGGTTAAACCTGACACAAGGCCTTTAACAAAATTTGAAAAACGAGGTCAACAACTTGGACATGGCATCTGGGATCTACTTTTTTACCGGCGCTAATTCACCTTTAAGAAGGCTTGCTTAAAGCACGCATACACCCTAAAATTCTTTTTTTATGTTAATTGTGGCCAAGGGGAGACAACCAATGGGATGGAACGATCCGGGTAATGAAAAAGAACCATGGAGCGGTAAAAAGCAACCTCCTGATTTGGATGAAGCACTTAAAAAACTACAAGAAAAAATTAAAAAAAAATTCATTAAAAAACCTTCCTCCTCAACTAAAACGCCAGATTCATTGCCAAGTAGTAGTGGCTTATTAATACTAGCAGTGATGCTATTTTTACTGATTATTTGGGCTTTATCAGGTATTTATATCGTTGACCCTGCCGAGCAGGCTGCAATTTTACGGTTTGGCAAATATAAAGAAACGGTTGGGCCCGGGCCGCATTGGATTCCACGTTTAATAGATTCTAAAATTGTTGTTAATACTGACCGTGTACTTGATTATTCTTATTCAGCGCAAATGCTAACAGAAGATGAAAACCTAGTATCCGTATCTTTGGCGGTACAATATAAAATTGGTGATTTAAAAGCCTATTTATTTAATGTTGTTGACCCTAAAGAAAGTTTAAAACAAGCGACCTCTAGCGCACTTCGTCAAGTCGTAGGTACCACAACGCTTAATCAAATCATTACCGAAGGTCGTGAAGCTTGGGGGCATGATGTACATGATACGCTTGTTAAAATATTAGCAACCTATCATACAGGCATTGTGATTGTGAACGTCTCGCCACAGCCAGCACGTGCGCCTGAGCATGTTCAGGATGCGTTTGATGATGCCATTAAAGCTCAAGAAGATGAAAAACGCTTTAAAGAGCAAGCCTATGCGTATCAAGCACAGGTGGTGCCAATTGCTCAAGGTAATGCCAAAAGGATTACCGCTGAAGCACAAGCTAATGCAAAACAGGTGGTACTAAATGCCAAAGGAGATGTGGCTGAATTTTTAGCACTTCTGCCTAGCTATGTTGCCTCACCTTTTATTGTTTCACAACGACTGTATCTTGATACCATGCAAGCGGTTTTAAGAAATAGCCATAAAATTATCATTGATAATAACACGAATAACTTATTATATTTGCCGCTTGATAAGCTTACCAACCCAATATCTGCTTCAACACCTGTTGAATCTAAACCATCATCCAAATTGCAGCGTATTCCTTTGTCATCTGAAGATATGCTGCGAGAAAGTGTGCGTCCTGTGACACGTTCTGGGAGGAGTATGTAAAATGAATCCACAAAAAATTGTGTTATCTACAGTGCTAGGTATAGGTGTTTTGTTGCTATTATCTTGTATTTTTACCATACAGCAAGGACAGCAAGGATTATTACTACGTTTAGGGCGATTGGCGGCTGATAACAAAGGCCAAACGACTATTTTATTACCAGGATTTCACTTAAAATTGCCTTTTGTTGAAACCATCTATGTGTTTGATACGCGTATTCAAACATTAGATATCAAATCATCACGTATTGTAACCAAAGAAAAAAAAGATGTGATTGTTGATTACTATGTTAAATGGCAAATAAAAAACTTGCCTTTGTATTTTAAATCGACTGGTGGCAATGAAATAAAAGCCGAAAATTTACTCGAACAACAGCTTAATACCTCCTTGCGCGCGCAATTTGGTAAGCGTGCAATTGCCGAATTAGTATCAGGTGGCCGTGAAGATTTAATGGAATTATTGAAAAACAATGCCCAACAACAAGCTAAGCAACTTGGGATTTATGTGGTGGATGTGCGCATCAAAGGAATCGAGCTACCTCCTAGTACAAGCCAGGCGGTCTATCAACGCATGCGTGCTGATATGCAAAAAATTGCCAATCGCCATCGTGCCGATGGTCAAGCGGCAGCTGAAGCCATTCAAGCCACAGCTGATGCCAAAGTAACGCTTATTCTTGCTAAAGCACGCAGTGATGGTCAAATTATTCGTGCTCAAGGCCAAGCTCAAGCTGCCAAAATTTATACGCAAGCATTTGCACAAAATAAAGATTTCTTTGTGTTCTATCGCAGCCTTAAAGCATATGAAAAAAGTTTTGAATCCAAGCAAGATTTTTTTGTTCTAAATCCCAATACTTCATTTTTTGATTATTTTAGGCACGGTTTGTTAAAAGAAGATGGTAGCTTTATAAAAAAATGATATAATTGTGCCTTTTTATTGAAAGGGGTTAAGCATGACTTAACCTTTTTTTTTGAACAGAGGTTTTATTGTGGTTGAGCTGTTCTGCGCGCTGGCACTGGTTTTGGTTCTAGAAGGTATGATGCCATTTATCTCACCTGCTAAATGGCAAAGTTTGCTAAAAAAAATCAGTCAATATGATGAGAAAACAATTCGTATGATTGGCTTAATTAGTATGGGTGCAGGGGTTATTATTTTAAGTATCGTTCATCAATTTGTCGAATAAGAGTTAATTATGGGTAAAAATGTTGTGATTGTAGGCACCCAGTGGGGTGATGAAGGAAAAGGAAAAATCGTTGATTGGCTAACTGAGCAGGTACAAGCCGTGGTTCGATTTCAAGGAGGGCATAATGCCGGCCATACGCTAATTATTAATGGTGAGAAAACGGTTTTGCGATTGATCCCTTCTGGCATGTTGCGCCCCCATGTGCAGTGTTACATTGCTAATGGTGTGGTGCTTTCACCTGAGGCATTAATGAGTGAAATTCATGAACTTGAAACTAAAAAAATCAGTGTACGTGACAGGCTTTATATCAGTGGTGCCTGTACATTGGTCTTGCCTTATCATGTGGCGTTAGATAAAGCGCGTGAGAAAGCGATGGGTCGTGCGGCAATTGGTACCACAGGGCGCGGTATTGGTCCGGCTTACGAGGATAAAATTGCCAGACGCGCACTTAAGGTACATGATTTATTCAACGAATCACAGTTAAAACAAAAGTTAACTGATATTCTGGCCTATCATAATTTCATGCTAGTCAATTATTATCAAGAACCTGAAATAGCATTTGCGCCGTTGTACGAAAACTTACTTAAATGGCGCGATGAATTACGTGCGATGGTAACAGATGTTACGACCAAATTACATCAGCATCGGCGACAACAAGATGCTATTTTATTTGAAGGCGCTCAGGGTGTTTACCTAGATATTGACCATGGTACTTATCCTTTTGTTACCTCTTCGAACACATGTGTTGGCAGTGTTGTTAATGGTGCAGGTTTTGGACCATGTTATTTAGATTATGTATTAGGTATAACCAAAGCTTATACCACGCGTGTGGGTGGCGGGCCTTTTCCAACTGAACTTCACGATGACACAGGCCAGTTTTTGGCGCGTCAAGGACATGAATTTGGCGCAGTTACTGGGCGCCCTAGACGTTGTGGTTGGTTTGATGCAGTACTCGTGCGACGTTCAATTGAACTAAACAGCATTACCGGTTTATGTCTGACTAAGTTAGATGTTTTAGATGGCCTATCTCAGCTTAAAATTGCGGTGGCTTATCGTGATAGCCAAAATAATGAATTAACCGCGCCACCGACTTCTGCAGACGAATTTGCTAACCTTCAAGTTGTGTATGAAGAGCTTCCTGGTTGGAGTGAGTGTACAGCGAATGTAACCGATTTAGCCGCATTACCTAAAGCCGCTAGACATTATATTGAGCGCTTAGAAACGTTATTAGGCGTACCTATTGCTATTTTATCAACCGGTTCTGAACGTAACTCAACAATAATCAGGCAAAATCCATTTGCATAAAAACTATTTTGGTAAAAACGCCCAGACTAAGGATGATGGGTGGGCGTTGATGAGTCTTTTTTAGCAGATTGTGGCAAATAAGGATTAAACATGCGTGCAGAAGCGCGACAGTAAGTTTGAGGGCTTGGATCATTTAAGTAGCATAATATATCCCTAAAGCCTTTGTGTTCAGCCACCTTTAAGGCTCTGCATCGAGTTGTTCGGCTGATTGCTAATTCTAGCGTATCTAAATATTTAACGCTTGCTAATATTCCCGCGTTTACGGCGGCTTTAAAAGCTTGATTATAAATATGCGTATTTACGATAGTATGATGATTATAAATGTAACTCATAATAAGCGTATTGCCATATTGAGCCGCCTTTATAAAAGCTTTTTGTAAAGCTTCTTTGTATTGTTTAGAACATAGATATGGTTTTAATAGGTCGAAAATTTCAAGCTGTTGAGACCGAGCGATATTAACAAAAGCTTCTTTAATGATTTTAGCTCTGAGCATGGATGAAAGCTCACGACAAAAAATACGAA
Organism: Legionella sp.; assembly: GCA_002863045.1. Lineage (GTDB taxonomy): Bacteria > Pseudomonadota > Gammaproteobacteria > Legionellales > Legionellaceae > Legionella_C. The sequence continues at coordinate 21,885 of PKDH01000040.1, read as the reverse complement.
TGATATCTAAATGGTTGGTTGTAACCATGTGTAAAAATTGTTTTTCAATAAATTTAATGGTCAATAAGTGCTTAAATTGTAGCAAAAAAATAAGTTTTTCTTGATGGTTATCATCCAGTGCTCGTTTAATTTGACTGGATATTACATGTTTTATTTCATCCTTCGTTAAGTAGTCGATAATTTTTTGAGCTGACATAAACATCTCATGATGAATTAATTGCTTTAATAGTTTACTCAAAAATGGTGTATTTAATTGATGTTGATGCTCTTGTAAAAAAAAGTGCATGATATCTGTTTGATGATGAGCAGCTATTGAAAAAAGGTGCTTGATAAATTTATCTTTAACTGGATCTTCCGTTAAATTAATCAATAATTTTACAAATTTAATTTGTAAAATCGCTGAGATGTGAGGGTCAGTAATCATATTGGTTATGACTGGGCTAATCACAGAGGCATGAATCGATCGTGGTGAAATATTATTAACTAGGAAGTCAAAAAGTTGCCATTTTTGTGCGTTTATCGCATTATTTAATCGCAGAGACAACATGCGAGCATTTAGATGAGTATGGCCGCGTGATTGCAAAGCGTTAAAATCAATATGGCTAACTGTGCTTAATATCTGTTGTATTTGTTCTAGTATTTTTAAATCATCTAAATGAACAAGTAAATGCACCAGCAATCCTTCATATGCTGTTATTTCTTGAGCATGCAAAACAGGCGTTATGCCTAGTGATTGTACAAAATTTTTAAGGTTAAATGGGTTATAGGCTTGTTGGATTAATGTATCGGCAATTTTACTATACAAGGATTCAGGCGTGCTTAAAAAGCACAGGCTAATCTCTGAAATACTGGCTAATATTTCTGTTTTTGAGATAAAATCTTGCCATTTATCATAGATTGCTGCATAAACTAAGGCATCAAACTCTTGTGTTGATAATAAATTATTAATATCTTGAGTTAGACTTTGACAAAGCGTTTCATATTTTTCTTGTACACATTTTTCATGATCGACAAAACCATCCATCATTTCAAGCAAAGCCAGATCACTACTTAAGTAAGCATGTTTTAACAATAATTCGATGATGTTTTGATGAACTATATAAGCTAAATCAATGTGAGTATGTTGATAAAATGTAAAAAGAGCAAGCCATTGTGGCAAAGTACGATAGGGCGCCTCATCGGCACTAGAACACGCAAAATATTTTTTAAAATATTGAGCTAAAAAAACTGGTGTGATAAAAGATAGAATATCTTGACGATAAGTTATCAACGTAAATAAATCAGCATTATTTTGTGCAACAAGTTTTTTAATGGTCGAAAATTCAAGGGATTGGGCAATTTGATTTAATGCGCTAGGGTGTTCGGCTAAGCGCGCAATTAGCCCTGGTAACTTAATCAAATTAGCATCGATATTAAGCACTCGCTTTAACCATTTTCCCCATTTTTTATCAGTATGTTGTGTTTGCCACAGCCAAGCATGATACAAAAATTCAGCATCAAACAAATGATAAAGATGATTAAAGTTAAGGTTATTAACGGTAAAGTCTAGGGCAATGATACAAGGCTTTAAGGTCTCTAAAGCCGTTTCTTTAGTACCCATTAATGAATATTGTTCAAAAGAGGCCATATTACATGCAATTTTTTGCGCTTGGTGTATAAAGCCATGCGCGATATTAAATGCTTGTAAAAGGGTATGAAGTTTTTTAATAGGACTCATTGAACTTTCGAGCTGCCAAATATTATATTGTACAAAATCAGGTAATAAGGCGCTGGCAAGCGTTGTTTCATCTGTGGCTTGACATTCAAGTAAATATACAATTAATGCGGTATAACATTCGGTTTTATCAATATATTGACGAAAAAGTGGAACCAGCGCGAGCGTATTGTGTTGTAAAAATAAATGGGATTTAAAATATTGAAGCCAATATTGCGTAGCGATGAGCGATAATTGCTGAGCATGATCAGGAGCAAGAATAGTTTCATAGGTATCTAAAAAAACTTGAGCCTCACGAGCATCTTGTTGCCAGAGTAATTCAAAAAGATAAAAAAATTTAGGTACAAGTTTTTGTTGGTATAAGAATGTTTGTAAATAGCTAAGCACCAGGTAGGGCAGTGATTGTTTAGAGAAGGTGTGATTTTTTTTATAGAATTTTAAAAAGTGAATATAAACTGTACGAGTTTGAACGGATGGCTCTAATGATACGTTATTTGCCACTTCTGTAGGATAAAAAAAAAGCAAGTGTGTGACTTGCTGATTTCTAGCTTTGAAGGCTTTAGATAATAGCCCCTCTGGATGAATCACACTTTGATGCGCTTGAAGATAAGCTTTAGGGAATATTGCATGAGGTTCAAAAAGCCAAGCAAACAAAGAATCAAGCATCTTATGCCTATGTATTGATTAAAATACCTTATTATCAAGTGGCTTTATGATAAACGTCAATCATAGTGGTTATAAATAATTACATTAATGAAATTGCTGTGCAAATTCATTAAGTTTAACTTCTAGTTGAAGTTGTAGTTTGGCGCGCAGATTATTCTCAATAAAGCGTTTACAAGCGACGCTTTTAAAATTTTGACACGCAACAACAGGTATTAATTTAGCATAATTTTGCCACAAACTTTTGCCAGCCATAAAGCTAAATTCAAGTGTATTGCGATTAATACGTTGCAAAGTTTGATAATCAACGCCATGTTCTTGCACAGCTTTAACATATTGTTGGGTTAAATCGGTACGCAAAATACCTTCATCATCGGTTGAAAGCACCACGGGTACTTGGTGCTTTAGATAAAGTTTTAGTGGATGTTGTTGGGGTGAAATGCCTAATATCATTTCATTGCTTGTTAAATTGATTTCCACAGGAATAGCATGCTGTGACATATATTTTAAAAGACCTTGGGCGTCACGCTCAAAAGCAATATCAACGCCATGACCAATACGCTCGGCATGACCTATTTTGATTGCTTCATTAATATGAAATTGGATATCGTTGGGCGTCACTTCGGCAGGCACAAGCTCGCCTGCATGCAAACTGATGTGTACATCAGGATAGGCTTGGTGTAGAAAAGCTAAAATTTCCATTTGGGCATGATAATCACGCAGAGCAATAATACCATCTTCAGGTTGTACAATATTAATCCCAACAAAATCATCTGATAAATTAACCGCAGCAAAGCCATGTAGGGCTTGAGCAAAAAAGGAAGCAAGGGGTTGCTCTCTTAGAATATGATATTGTAATTTAACTGTAACTTGGCACGCTGGATTTAGAGGGGTGGTATCGCAGGCTAAGATATTTGATTTTGCTTGTGAGATATAAGTGACTCCCGCAGTTTTTTTGATGCTTGCTTTAAATTTAGGGTTGGCTAATAAATCTTCCTTTAATTTAACCCAATCATGTGTTTTAGGTAGATGAGCGGCGAAGTTAGCGGATTCAGCCAAATCAGGCATCAGCATTACTTCCATATATAATTCATGTTGAGCAGCTGCATGTTGCATGGCATCTGCTAAAAAAAACGCAGACTGTTGGTAAACCATAGGAGCAAATTTATCAAAGGTTTCATAAAAATGGTCATGGCCTGTTTCAGTCCCAGGCTTAAAATGTCGCATAGACCAGCTATCGATGATGGTGTTGTATAATTTAGGCTTATTTAAAATATCTTTAACAGAGCCATTGGTACAAATCGCCGATATCATATTAAGCGCATGCGTTTTTGGATTTAAACAATAATGTTTATCAGCAGCGAATTGCAGCATGGTTTCAGCATAATTACTACCGGCTAAATGAAAATGTAATTCGCCACCTTTGGGCATTTTTTTTAGAAAAGCATACAACGCATTTGGGTCTTGTTTGATGTGATTAAAATGTTGTTCGACGTTGGCTGAGGCTAAAGAGAGAAAACCGCCGCAAAATAACACAATAAGACTTTGAAAAAATAAGCGCATGGATATCAGCCAAAATAAAACATGGTACCTTTTTTGATTAAAAAAATCAGCCATTCATAGTCAATAAACTTAAAGCAAACCCACTCATCATGCTTAAAATTAATAGAAAAATAACAATATAGCGTTCGCTATAATGCGCAAATGTAGGACTTTCACAGATAGTAATGGGGGTATTTTGTAACCAATTTTTTATAGCCACAGCTACAGGTAGATACAATAAAATTATTAACTCACCATAAATACGTGTTTCATGATAAAGCCCTACAAATAATAAACTTATAAAATAAATTAATAGCAAAAAGCGCAGCAAGCGGTAACGATAAGGTATGTAATCATAGAAGACGAACCACGCCCATGGTAAACCTGCAAAGCAAAACAGATAAAAAAATATATTTTGTTTGTTGAATAACCAATCCAGGTTCACCACAAATAATGGTACAAAACTTTGATAAGCATGCAGCTCAACAATATGTCCAAAGGTTTTATTTAACCACCATAAAATGATGAGGCGTGTGAGACCATAAGCACCCAGTGCATAGCAAAAGGGTTTGACTATACGTGTTTTATCTGGCCAGTGCAGCAATGGGATAATAAAACACAACAAAATACTTGATTCACGATTTAACGTTGCCAGCGCTATCCATACAATTAAAGCAGACCATTTTTGTTGTATACACCATAAAAAACCGGTCGCCATAAAAAAAAGAGTTGGCGTGTCCCAGGGATAATACAATGCCGCCATAAAGCCATACTGATTAGATGCACGATAATTAACCACATATACCAGTGGTAGCAACAAAAAAAACAACCAAGTTAAAAGCTCGGCGTGTTTTTTATCAAACTCAGTACGTAGTAATCTTTTTAGGCTCAAATACAACAAAACGGTAAAAAGCCATTCGCATAAAAAAAAGCTATAAAAGATAGGTAGCTTGCACACAATGTGTAAACCATGAGCGAGCATGGGCATTAACAAACGTTGGGCAAAAGGCAGGGGAGTGTTGAACTCAAGGCATTTTTTAAGCGTGGTTTCAGCAAAAAAGGCTGTTAGATGTATATGTAGATAAGCATAACTAAATAAAAGAGTCATCGTTAAAAATCTTTTTTTATACTCAAAAACCTCCTGATTCATGCTTATACTGACTCCTTTAAACGAGCTTTTTTATTTTAATTGTTGCCTAAGTGCAAGCCAGTCTTTAGGGTTTAGGGCGCGTCCTTGATGGCGAATTTCGAAATAAAGACTTGGGTGAGTTGTCGCAGATTGCGCGGCGTAAGCAATTAACTCATGCATTTTGACCATCGCTCCGGCTGATTTAACCAAACTATGATTATGCGCGTATAAAGACATATAACCTTCACCATGGTCAATGATTAATAATAAACCATAGCCGTTTAGCCAATGACTAAATACCACTTTACCTGCAAAAATGGCTCTGACGTCTTGAGCTTGATTAACCATAAACTTAAGTCCATTTCCCACAGGTTTTATAGCATGTGTAGAAACGTCCATAGGCCAGGGTAAATGATGTTGCATGGCTTGGAACCGGCGATTCGTTTGGACGCTTTTCTTGGTAAGTTGGCTGATAATATGGGTTAAATATTGTTCATTTTTTTCAAAGTCGGTAATTTTATGTTGAGTTTTAATCACAGTTTCAGCCTGCACATTTAACAATTTCATATAATAATCTTGATGTTGCTTAAGTTTTGCTTGATGTTCGCCTAAAGAGGTTTCTAACGCTTGAGCTTGAGTAAGCGCCGTTTGACGGTTTTGCTGTGCTGTGATGCATGCTTTTTTTGTGTGTTTTAAATGATTGATAAGCCGGTTTCTTGCATGCATAAGATACTGATGTAATCTTAAAAGATGTTGAAATTGTTGCAAGCCGGCTGGATAGAATAATGTATTTAGTAAAGTATAACGAGCTTTTTGTGCTAGTTTGACTTGTGTTTTTAGATGTTTATACAAATAGACTTGTTGCAATTTAAGCGTTTGGTTTAAGTGTTGAATCTGATCGTTAAATTGGTTAATTTCTTGTTGTTTGGCAAGGTTTAAGTTATGCAAAGTCTGAATTTTTTTAGTTTTTACGTTAATTTGTTGTTGAATGTGCTTTATTTCTGTTTCAAGAGATTGTTGTTTTTGTGATGCTTGCGCTAAGGTCGATTTAAAGTGGGTGATTTTCTGTTGTAAAGCGTGTAACGCTTGTTTTGCTTCGGATGCAGTTGGAGTTGATGCGAACGTATCTGCGCTTAATACCAAGCTTAGCAATAAAGCAAACAAACGCCTTAAGCACATTAGTTTTTGACCAGTAAGCTTTTACCGGTCATTTGCGCGGGGATGGTTAAACCTAAAACCGTTAAAACCGTAGGGGCAATATCAATTAAGCTGCCATGTGTGTGAGCTATTTGCCAGTTATTGCCCACATACAAAAATGGCACAGGTTTACTGGTATGTGCAGTATGTGCTTGCGCTGATATAGGGTTAAACATGGTTTCAGCATTGCCGTGATCTGCAGTTATCATCAATGCACCTCCCAAAGGCTTTAGGGTTTGCCATAAACGCTTCATGCACTTATCAAGACATTCAATGGCTTTTATTGTTGCTGAAAAATTACCGGTATGACCGACCATATCTGCATTAGCAAAATTACAGATAATAACCTCGTATTGCCGAGCTTTAATGGCTTTAATCAAGGCATCAGTCAGGGTTATGGCGCTCATTTCAGGACACATATCGTAAGTTTTGACCAAAGGAGAGGGGATAAGGCAGCGCTGCTCGTGTGCAAAAGGCGTATCTATACCGCCGTTAAAAAAGAAGGTTACATGAGCATATTTTTCAGTTTCAGCCGCACGTAATTGACGCAATTTATGTTTGGCTAATACCTCACCTAGTGTATTGCTTAAAATACGTGGCGGGAAAACAACTTCTGTGGCAAGTGAATCAGCATATTGGGTCATGCTAATAAAATGTGATAAGCACAATTTTTGTGGACGAGCAAAATAGGTAAATGAATTGTCAAGAAAAGCTTTGGTAAGTTGACGCGCGCGGTCTGCTCTAAAATTAAAGAAAAACACTGCATCATTGTCGGTAATTGGTTTTAGCGTAATTCGTGTTGGTGGAATAAATTCATCGGTGATGCCTTGTTCGTAGAAAGAATTAAGGGCGGTTACAGCATCTTTAAAAGGTGGTGCTTTAAGCTTTTCAGTCAAAGCTTGGTAAGTTGCTTGAGTCCGCTCCCAACGTTGATCACGGTCCATGGCATAAAAGCGTCCGCTGATACTGGCAATCCGTGCCACAGGATACTTTATGAGCATTTTTTCTAGAAGTTCGATGCTGTTAAGGGCACTTTTAGGCGGCGTATCACGACCATCTAAAAATAAGTGCAAATAAACATTATAGTAACCAAGCTGATGACAAAGTTTTAAAAAAGCAAATAAATGGTCTTGATGGCTATGCACGCCACCGTCTGATAACAAACCCATCACATGCAAACAAGCATCTTGGGATAAGGTGGTTAGCGTGTTAACAAGAAGAGGATGCTTAAAAAATTCATGGGATGCGATGGCCTCATTAATATAGGTTAAGTCTTGATGAATCATGCGCCCGGCGCCTATATGCATGTGGCCTACTTCAGAATTACCCATTTGTTGATCAGGTAGTCCAACTTGTACACCTGATGCATCTAATAATGCATGCGGCATGGTTTGCCACCATTTATCCCAGGTGGGGGTATTGGCGCTATGAATGGCGTTATAAGTAGAATCATCACAGTGTCCCCAACCATCTAAGATTAAGAGCACTAAGGGAGTATTGGCCGTCATAAATACTGTGTTTGATTGCATAAAAAAATAGTATATAGCGACTTTTTTAAAAATTCTATGCACGCTTTTAGCACCATCTTCAAGATTGCCTCTTAAATTTTAAAAATAAAACGAGTAGACTTGTGTTCATTTTATCGAATGGAACCAAAGGTGGATAAAAAGCTACCTCAACATCTTGCAATTGTCATGGATGGTAATGGTCGTTGGGCGCAGGCACGAGGCTTAGCTCGTTATAAAGGGCATCAACAAGGTTTGGCAGCTGTTAAATCCGTTATTGAGCAATGTTTGGTTTATCAGATACCTGTTTTAAGTTTATTTGCTTTTAGCAGTGAAAATTGGTCACGGCCATTAGCTGAAGTTGAGTTTTTAATGCAGTTATTTCTTCAAGCATTGCAAGATGAGCTGGCGCAATTGAATCACCAAAAAGTGGCTTTGCGCTTTATTGGCGAGCGCTTAGAGCTTGCTGATACACTGCAAAATCAAATGATGTCAGCTGAACAGTTAACCCAAAATAACCAAAAATTAACGCTTAATATTGTCATCAATTACGGCGGACGCTGGGACATTGTACAAGCGAGTAAACGTATTACGGCAAAAGTTTTGGCTAATCAATTGGCCCTTGATGATATTAATGAAACCCTTTTTAAAGGTTATTTAAGTACCGATATACTACCTGAGCCGGATTTATTAATTCGGACCAGTGGCGAGAAGCGGCTTAGTAACTTTTTTTTATGGCAACTGGCTTATACGGAGCTATATTTTACCGAGACCCTATGGCCTGATTTTAATCATCAGGAGCTAGATAAAGCATTATTATGGTTTAGTCAGCGAAGCAGGCGATATGGCAATGTGGATACTGTAAATACAATCGAACAAGAGAAACATTATGTTTAAACAACGACTATTAGCCACCCTTTGTTTGGTACCTCTGGTTTTATTAAGCCTTTATGTTGCTAATATCATTTTTTTTAAAGCCATTGTGATCGCCTTGTCGCTTATATGTGGTTATGAGTGGTTACAACTGATTCCTTTGAAAACCACGGTTCAAAAACTAACATATCTTATTGCTCTATTACTATTCACTCAATTTATCTTGTACAGTCAGCAAGCTCTACAGCCTGTGCTTATCACAATCAGTTTAAATTTATGGGTGATGTTGGCAGTTTTAATCATATTTTATCCTAAATCTCAAAAATTATGGGGTTATAAAATTGTTTTAGGTTTATTGGGATGGTTATTATTATTGACATTTGCTTCAAGTTTAATCGGTATTTTTCAAATCATTGCCGGTAAAAAATATTTGGTTTATTTGTTATGTTTGGTATGGGCAACCGATATTGGCGCTTATATGGTAGGCAAACAATGGGGCAAGCATAAATTAATTCCTCAAGTAAGTCCTGGGAAAACTCTTGAAGGACTCACCGGCGGGGTTATATGTTCTTTTTTTATGGCTGCCATCGCCTATTTATATTTTCCAACACATCATTTGGCAAGCTGGCTCATGTTAGCCATGGCTGTTAGTGTTTATGCGGTTATAGGTGATTTACTAATAAGTATGTTGAAACGACGTGTAGCCATTAAAGATACGGGTTATTTAATTCCAGGTCATGGTGGAATATTAGACCGCTTAGACAGTCTCATTGCCGCATCTCCTTTATTTTATTGGGGGTTAAGTAAGTTGTTAAATTAACATACAGAAGTTTTAAGTGTGATGTTTTCTATTGACTTAGGGCATTGCATGAAGAACAAAGAAGATTTCTTGACACAGCCTAGCAGTTCAGCTAAAAGGAGTCACTTAAGTGGCTAGGCGGGTTAGTGACTCGTAATTGGTGTCAAATTAGCTGATTTTAAAGTTGGACGTAAAATAATAATGAAAAAAGTGATAAGAAAAACCTTAATAAGCATAAGTTGCTCTGCTTTACTCACCTTTCTAGCGCAAGCAACGCCCACTGATAGCTTTATTGTGCAAAACATCAAAGTCACTGGTTTAAAACGTGTGAGTACAGGAACAGTTTTAAACTATTTGCCGGTACAAATTGGCGAAGAAATCACGCCTTCTTCTACAAGTGATATCATTCGTACACTTTATGAGACAGGCTTTTTTCAAGCGGTTTCTCTTGAGCGTAATAATCAAACCCTTATCGTAAATGTGGTTGAGCGTGCCACAGTTGGTTCTATATCAGTAAATGGTAATAAAGAAATACCTGCTGATAAAATGAAAGAATTATTAAAGCAACTAGGTTTAAGCAAGGGGCGTGTATATCAACGTGCCGCGCTCGAGCGTCTTGAAAAAGAACTTAAAGAAGCTTATACCGCGCGGGGCAAATATAATGCCCGCATTACCAGTAAAGTGACAGCCTTGACTGAAAACCGCGTGGCCATTGTTGTTACAGTTTCAGAGGGACGAGTTTCTCGTATTCGTGAAATTAAATTTATTGGTAATCATGATTTTTCAAGCAATGAATTATTGCCTGAAATAACACTCGCTCCAAGTGGGGTATTCACTTATTTTTCAAAAAAAGATCAGTATTCAAAAGCGGCTATGGATGCTTCTCTTGAAGCAATTCGGTCTTTTTATCTTGATAGAGGTTATTTGAAATTTGAAATTATTTCCTCACAAGTCATGCTTTCACCGGATAAAAAAGATGTCTTTATCCATATTCATATCAAAGAAGGCCCGCAATATAGATTTTCCGGTTATGAAGTTGTCGGCCATCCTATGTTATCAAAAGTACAACTGGCTCGATTAGTTAATATTAAAAATAACGCGACTTTCTCTCGTCAAAAAGTTACTGAAAGTATTTCTGCACTAGGGCTTGCTCTTGGCGATAAAGGGTTTGGTTTTCCGGCCATTAATGCTGAGCCTCGTATCGATGAAACACACAAAACCGTATTTATTACATTTCTTATTGACCCAGGTCGACATGTCTATGTCAGACATATTCATTTTCACGGTAATACTAAAACGGGTGATTACGTGCTGCGTAGCATCATTCGTCAAAATGAAGGTGGATTGTTATCTTTGCATAATATTAAAGAATCTGAGCGCCAAATCAGGCTACTTGGCTACATTAAAAATGTAAACATTGCAACGACACCCGTTGCTGGTGCTAATAACCAAGTGGATTTAGATGTCAATATTCAAGAAGCACCTTCAGCTGAAGCGAATGCCTCTTTAGGGTATGGTACAAATGGTCCGCAATTTAACACCGCTTTTAACCAACATAATTTTATGGGGACGGGCCGTTCAGTTGGGTTAAGTTTTAATGCAAGCTACTGGGGGCAAGAATATTCTTTTAATTACTATAATCCGTTTTATACCAATACTGGTATCGGGCGCGGCATTAACCTATATTACCGCGTAGTAGACCCTGATAAGTTAAATGTTGTAACGTACTCAGCTGATCAAATGGGGGCTGATATCAATTATAATATTTTGCTTGGTGAAGCAAGCAGCATGCAATTTGGTTTTGGTTTTCAAAATCTCTACGTAAAATCTGCAGGCTCTGTGCAACAAATCCAAAATTTTGTTAATGAATTTGGCGTGAAATATGATGAGCTTCGTTTAACAGGTGGCTGGAGTCGTAATAGCTATAATCAAATGCCATTCCCCACCTCAGGAATTAACCAACAAGCAACGGCGCTACTAGCATTTCCGGTCACATCCAATTCATTGTCCTATTTTAAATCATCTTATTCTTTTCATGCCTATCAACCTTTGATGCGCGGATTTATTTTGTCGCTGTTTGGTAATATCGGCTATGGCGATGGCTTTAGACAAAATCAAGGTTTGCCATTTTTTGAAAACTATTATGCCGGAGGGGTGGCTGTTCCAGGTCAAATACGTGGTTATGAAAGTTTCTCACTAGGTCCTCATGATATCCACGGTAATGCCATTGGTGGTAACTTTCTAATTAACGGCAGTGCCGCACTTATTTTACCTTACCCTGTTAGTCGTGAAAATTTAAGAGTCTCAGGGTTTGTTGATGCCGGAAATGTTTTTGCCAGAGGAACACCAGCCGCTTTTACCAACCAAGCTTCTGATGCAATTCGTTATTCAGCAGGCTTAGCGCTTGAATGGCGCTCACCTTTTGGTCCGCTTTCGTTTAGTTTAGCAAAGCCACTTAACCTGCAGCCAGGTGATGAAAAACAATTTTTCCAATTTACCCTATCTTCAACATTGTAAATGGATAAATTTGACATGATGGTATCGCGAGAATTTTTTAATTATGCTAGCATCAAAATCTTTATTAATCAGGAGATAGTAAATATGAAGCGCGTAAATAGATTATTTTTAACCTGTTTATTGATGACGCTGTCTATGGTAAGTATGGCCAAAGATATGAAGATTGGCATCGTTGATTTGCAAAAAATTATGCAAAATTCTAATCAGATGAAAGCCATTCAACAAAAGCTTGAGAACGAATTCAAACCTCGGCGAGATAAGCTTGTTGCGATGGAAAATAGCCTTAAGCAGGATATGGCTAAATTTAAGCGAGATAATGCGGTCATGAGCCAATCGCAAAAAAAAGAATTAGAGAAAAAAATCGTTAGCGCCCAACAAGCTTTTGAGCGTGAGGGACAACAATACCAACAAGAATTAAGTAGCGCGCATAATGAAGCTATGGAAGAACTTTACGGTAAGATTAAACAAGCGATTGCTAAAGTTGCGAACCAAGATAAATATGATATTGTTTTGCAAAAAGACGCAGCACCTTTTAGTGCAGCAGATTTAGACATTACCCAAAGCGTTATGAAACAAATCAATTAGAATCACTATTTTGCTGTTTATTCGGGGTAATGGTTTAAAATCATAATTTAAATATTATCCTGAATAAATAACCTTAATATTCATTCCACCCTCTGTCAAAGTAGAATTTTTTATAAAAGAGCATGCCATGAGTAACGCGATTGATATCATTAAAATTCTTGATTTATTACCCCATCGTTACCCATTTATACTGGTTGATAAAGTATTAGATTATCAAGCATTTGATTATTTATCAGCGATTAAAAATGTCACCATTAATGAGCCTTTTTTCACCGGACATTTTCCAGGCAACCCTATTATGCCAGGTGTGCTAATGCTTGAAGCGCTGGCGCAAGCGAGCGCCATTTTATCTAATTTATCAAGAGATCCTGCACCAGGTTACAAATTTTTGTACTTTTTTGCAGGCATTGATAACGCTAAATTTAAACACGTTGTAACACCCGGTGATCAATTGCAATTAAAGGTAAAATTAATCGCACAAAAAAGAGATTTTTGGCGTATGCATGGTGAAGTTTTTGTTGCCGATAAGCTTGCTTGTTCTGCCGATTTAATGAGTGCATCAAAGGAAATAAAAGCGTGATAAGTGAACATGCAGTAATCCACCCATCAGCCAAAATTGGCAATAATGTTACAATAGGGCATGGCAGCATTATTGGTGATAATGTTGAAATTGGTGATGATAGTGAAATTGGGCCGCATGTAGTTATTCAAGGGCCGACCAAAATTGGCCGCTCAAATCGTATTTTTCAATTCGCATCCATTGGTGATGAACCTCAAGATATGACCTATAAAGGTGAGCCAACCGAACTTGAAATTGGTGATAATAATGTGATTCGCGAATATTGTATGATTAGCCGGGGTACGATTAAAGGTGGTAGCTTAACGAGCATTGGTCATCATAATTTTTTAATGGCATATGCTCATATCGGCCATGATTGCCGGGTAGGTAATCATTCTATTATGGTCAATTACTCGGCTTTATCAGGCCATGTAACATTAGGTGACTATGCAATTATCGGTGCTTATGCGGCCATACATCAATTTTGTCATGTAGGTGCCTATGCTTTTATTGCACGAGCCACTTACGTAACAAAAGATGTTTTACCCTATATTATGATTGCCGGGCATGATACATCAGCTTGTGGCATCAATAGCGTTGGTTTGAGGCGTCGTGGTTTTTCTTCCGCCACGATTGATGAACTTCGTCGAGCTTATAAAATCATTTTCCGTAAAGGTTTGACCGTAGGCCAGGCAATTGCTGAACTTACTAAAATGCAAGAAACGTGTGTTGAGATACAGCCGCTTATTGAAGGTTTGGTGAATTCTTCACGAGGTATTGTGCGATAAATGAATTAAATACAGTTGTCTAAGAGGTTGATATGTTAGATATACAATTATTACGTGATAATCCAGAGAATGTGGCATCCCAACTAGCAAAACGTGGATTTAAGTTTGATGTAGCGCAATTTACCGCACTAGAAAATCAACGCAAAGCCTTACAAGTATCCACCCAAAATCTTCAAAATGCGCGTAATGCACGTTCAAAAGCCATAGGACTGGCTAAGTCAAAAGGCGAAGACATCACTGATTTACGTCAACAAATGCATGAATTGTCAGCTAATTTAGAGCACCATAAAAATGATTTAGATACGATTTTAAAGCAATTGGATGCACTTTTATCAGCGCTACCTAATCTAGCGCATGCTTCAGTACCTGTAGGTATCGATGAAACCGCTAATCAAGAAATAAGGCGATGGGGTGAAATCCCTAATTTTGCTTTTAAAGCCAAATCTCATGATGAATTAGGTGAGTCACTTGACCTGCTTGATTTTAATTTAGGGGCAAAAATTACTGGTAGCCGTTTTGTGGTGATAAAACGTGATTTAGCCGAACTGCATCGTGCGCTTATCCAATTTATGATGACCACGCATATCTATGAACATGGTTATAGCGAACTCAATGTACCTTATATTGTCAATCAAGATAGCCTATTTGGGACAGGCCAACTCCCAAAATTTGCAGATGATTTGTTTAAATTAGCAGGTGAAGCGCCTTACTATCTGACTTCTACGGCCGAAATTCCAGTAACCAATACGGTGAGAGATAAAATTTTAGCCCATGATGTGTTGCCGCAGCGTTTTGTATGTCATTCACCATGCTTTCGCAGTGAAGCTGGTTCTTATGGTAAAGATACCAAAGGTATGATCAGGCAACATCAGTTTGAGAAAGTAGAATTAGTCTGGATATCCCATCCTAATGCTTCTTACGAAGCACTTGAGATATTAACCAAGCATGCTGAAACTATTTTACAAAAATTAGCGTTACCCTATCGGGTTATGGCGCTTTGTACAGGCGATTTAGGTGCAAGTGCGGCTAAAACCTATGACTTAGAAGTATGGTTACCTAGTCAAAATACGTATCGTGAAATTTCTTCTTGCTCTAATACCGAAGCATTTCAAGCACGGCGTATGAAAGCGCGCTTTCGTGATGAAGTCACTCAAAAGCCACAATGGTTGCATACCTTAAATGGTTCGGGCTTAGCAGTTGGACGTACCCTGGTGGCTATTATGGAAAATTATCAAGATAAAGCTGGGCGCATTCATATTCCAGCGGTGCTACAGCCTTTCATGCGTGGCAAGACCGTCATAGGTTAATAATCTTATTCATAGGAGGATATAATAATGGACGATAAAAGAATGCGTGAATGTGAGGAAGAAGCATCTCTGGTAACCCAACCAACATCTTCTGTAAATTGTCTAAGTGTAGGATTATCTTGCTTGTATGGTTTTTTTACGCCCAATGTTTCTGAAAATAACGATAGTGGTAGCGATGAAGAAGATAATTTTGGATTAGCTCTTGCAGAAACATTTTATAAAAGAGATAGAAAATTATAAAAAGCAGGTTCTATCTATATTAGCCTACTAAATCCCCGGTATAGGAAAAACTTAAAATAGCTTGTATAGTGAAGCAATGCCGCTAATATTGCGGCTTTTACAGTGACGTTTATTTAACTTAAGGATAACTTATGCTTAAACTTTTTATCATTGCCTGTTTATATGGTTTTTCCATCATAAGTCATGCTGGCTCTTGTCCTAGCGCACTTCCAGTAACTCATCCAGGATTTTGTGCATCATTTGTGCAAGCAGGAACTTGCTATTGCGCAAATTCTCTACCGCAGCGTATGTGTACTGATATGAAGCAAATTTATAAGCGTATGATAACTGTGTTTGGTAACATTGAGCGTGCTTGCCATTTTCAAAAAGAAACGCCTCCTGAAGTTTGTATCGAAGATTGGAACTGTTATTTATATGGTAAACATGAATCGGGTCATGGCCTTTGTAGTGGTACAGGTCAGCCTTGTATCTAACGGTCTAGTAATCGATGATGATATTCATACATTCTGCTGTTAAACGCTGGTCAAAGTTTTTATGGTTTCTTTTGGCTTTATTACCATTAATTAATGGTAATAAAGCTTTAGCAGAGACGCCGCTTAATCCTTTTAAACATCGTTTTTACGCCGGAATAGGCGCAGGATTAGGTTCCACAACCTGGCGTGGGCTCGTGCCTGTTAATGATAAAGAAACCGCGGTCTTGACCATTTCAACACCTACTGATGTAAAAGAAGGCGGTGGTACATATAATCTGGTAATGGGTTATGAATTCACCCCTTATTTTGCTTTAGAGGGGGCTTATCAGCGCTATCCTAAAGCTCGGGTAATGTTTGAAGAAGACAGTTTATTCGCCTTTGAACATGATGACCTAACAAGCTTTCAAAGTAATACCGACACACTTAGCCTTATGGCTAAAGTAATGTTATTAGTGCCACGGTCGTTCGTTCGTATGTATGCAGGTTTTGGGTTAGCAAGTGTGCATCGTTACGATGAATTTAATGAATATTTTAAATTAAGTCCTACTTTTGGTGCAGGTTTTAATTGGAGTATCAACGAGCGTTTTATTGTTGAGCTTGGCTTTAATTATACGACTGGGTATGGTGAGTCTGAAATTAGCCCTGCAAATCACTACATTCCTTTTCTTTATTCAGGAATGCTTAACGTTAACTATCGGTTCTAACCTATGAAAACACTTATACGCACCACTTTTGGGCCACTATGTTTAATGATTTGTTGTACGCCTTTTGTCATGGTGATGTGGTATGTGAATACCGCTTTACAAGGCTCTTTCGCGCAGTTTTTTGTGCTTATTTGGCAACAAGGCTTACTTTTGACCATAAAGCAAATTTGGGCTCCAGTCTTTTGGGGATCGGCTATAGCCTGGCAAATGATAGCAAGTTTTGTGCTATTTCAATTTGTATTAATAAAAATTTTACCAGGTAAAACTTTTTATGGCCCTATTACGCCTAAGGGTAATATTCCAGTTTATAAAGCCAATGGTATTAGCGCTTTTATCATGACCGTTGTAACGTTTTATGTATTAAGTGTTCATCTTAAGCTTTTTTCACCAACCCTTATTTATGATCATTTGGGTGAAATATTAGGTGCTCTTAATATTTTTAGTCTGTTGTTATGCGTGGGTTTGTATTTTAAAGGGCGCTTTTATCCCTCCTCAACTGATTCTGGTACCACAGGTAACATATTGTTTGATTATTACTGGGGTAGCGAATTATATCCACGTGTAGCCGGTGTTAACTTAAAAATGTTCATTAATTGTCGTTTGGGAATGATGAGCTGGGGTATCTTTTTATTATCTTATGCTTTTAAACAAGCAGAAATTGCTTATTTAAGTTCTGCTATGGTGGTAGCAGTGGCCCTGCAAATGATTTATATTGCTAAATTTTTTATCTGGGAAACCGGTTATCTTGCCTCACTTGATATCATGCATGATAGAGCAGGATTTTATATTTGTTGGGGGTGTTTGGTTTGGGTGCCTTGTATTTACACCTCACCCACCATGTATCTAGTTCAGCATCCTTATACTTTCTCAACTTTAACCACATTAACTTTATTTGTAGCAGGTACGCTTGCCATTTTAGTAAATTATATGGCTGACAGGCAGCGTCAGTGGGTGCGAGCTACAAATGGTCAATGTCTTATCTGGCGAAAAGTCCCTCGTGTAACCCGCGCAAAGTATCAAACTGAGTTAGGTGAAACCAAAGAAAATCTGCTACTAAGTTCTGGTTGGTGGGGTATTGCACGTCACTTTCATTATGTGCCTGAAATTACTGCAGCTTTTTTATGGAGTGTGCCGGCGTTATTTACTCATTTCTCTCCTTATTTTTACGTATGTTTTTTAACAATTTTACTCCTTGATAGAACTCAGCGTGATGATGTACGTTGCGCGCAAAAATATGGACAAAGCTGGCAGCAATATTGTCAATATGTGCCTTATAAAATGATGCCATTTATCTATTAATTGATTAAAAATATGGCAGGTATTTATCTAGCCATTTAGGTAAATACCAGTTCCAACTTTTAACCAATGTCATGGTGGAGGGTACTAATAATATTCTAATTAAAAATGCATCAACGAAAATGGCTACCGCAATGCCTAAGCCAAATTCTTTGACCATCAATACATCAGCGACCATAAATGATCCACACAAAACAATGACTATCATCGCCGCACTGGTAATAATTTTACTACTATGTTCAATGCCATAAATAACGCTTAGGGTATTATCTTTAGTTTGTAGATAATATTCACGAATACGTGATAGCAAAAATACTTCATAGTCCATCGAAAAACCAAATAAGGCACAAAAAATAATAATTAATAAGCTCATATCCAGCATACCTTGTGGTTCAAAATGAAGCCACTGGTGCAAATGTCCTTCTTGGAAAATTAAAACCAATACACCATAGCTGGCACAAAGACTTAATGCATTCATCAAAATGGCTTTAAAAGGTAAAAATAAAGAACGTAACAAAATAAGTAAGATCACATAACTAAATAACATTACCCAAACCAAAGCATAGGGAAAATAAGCTTTAATAGTTTGCATAACATCATAATTATTCACCGGCGTGCCGGTTAATTCAATCCGTAAATTGGAGTCTAGTTGCATATGTCTGATATCTTCGATTAATGCATTGGTTTGCGCGCTACCCATGGGAAAACGACTGATAAGCGTGAACACGGTAAAATACCGACCAGAGGTTTGTTTTAAAAGTTTATTTAAATGTTTGTCAGGTTGTTTATAAAGATGATAATAATCTTTGGCGTTCAACGCTTGATTAAGTGCAACAATGTTATTTACCCTCAGAATGAAAGGATGGCGTTTGAGTGATTGATTAAGTTGTACTAACGATTTAAGACTTGTGCGAGACAACAATGGTTTTCGAGTATGAACTACCAGAGTAAGAGGAGTTAGTGTATTGACTGCAAAAGAATGTTGAAACTCATCGAAAAACTGGCGACTATTACTATGCTTGGGTAAAACCCCTAAATCAGAAATTCCAGGATTGACTCGAGTAAAAGGATAGCCTAAACAAAGCAAAAAAATCAGTACCACTACAAAAAAACTCAAAGGGCGATAAGTTACTTTTGTAGCCATCGTGCGCCAAAAATGTAAATGGCGCAAATTAAAAAGATGCACGGGTAGTAATGAAAAGTGATTAATACGCAAACCTACCAAACCTAACAACGCCGGCAGCAAAGTCAGTGAAAGTAAAATAGCGATACTAACGGCAACAATTCCCCCAACTCCTACAGAAAAAAGCATATTAATTGGAAAAATAAATAAAGCACTCAAGCTGGCGAAAACGGCCAAACCACTAAAAAAAATTGCTTTACCTGCACTTGCTTGTGTCATGGCCAATGCATGCTTAATAGAGGCAGATGTTGTTAGTTCCTCGCGAAAACGACTGATTAAAAATAAACAATAATCAAGCGTTAAACATAAACCCAATAATAAAGCGATATTTAAAGTATAAATTGATAAGCTAAAACATTGCGCTAGTACAAACAAAGTCACAAGCATTAATACCGCACAACTGCCCCCTAGAAGTAAAGGGATGCTTGAAGCTATCAGTGTTTTAAAAATAAGCAGCAAGACCAGAATGGTCACAGGGATAGCAATCATATCAGCTTTGACCAAATCTTGTTGGGTTTGTTGGTTGGTATCTTGGATAAAAACAGGTTCCCCGCCTAAAAAAAGCTTCATATGTTGAGCAGGTTGAATCAGGTTTTTTAATTCAATTAATTTTTCATCGCTTAAATGTGCATCTGCTTTAAACGAAATAATGACATAAGCGGCATGATGATTTTGACCATATAAATAAGCATTTGAACGACTTGGATAAGTTATCTTATAAGGTAGGTCAAGTGATTCAAGCTTCTTAAGAGATGCAGTTATTTCAGCTAAAAAAAGCGGGTTTTTAGTGGAGATGGTTGAGCTTTTATACAGAACTAATAATTTAGGGCCGTAAAAAGGCAGTGATTTTTTTAAAAAATTATCAGCTTTGGCACTTATAGAGTGATCATTAACAAGTCCTGTACTTTTAAAAGGATTTACGACCTGAGGTAAAAAGGGTAGGCTGCTTAATATAATAATGAGCCATACAATAACAATGGTCATTTTATGACGATAAATAGCCTCTCCAAATCGAAAGAAATAAGCAGACTCTTGCATTCCTTGCCCTAAAATAACTGTTCTTATTGTGTTATTATATGACAATAAGTTAAATAAATCTGATTAATAGCTGATTAAAGAACAATTTAATACATTACTTAACCAAATTGTAATCGCACCTCAATAAGTATGCCCAAAACTTTATCTTGCGTGGTTAATTGTGTAAGTTTCTGGTGGTTAGTCGAGAGATTTTGGCGGATAAATGCGTTTGCATCGTCAATGAATATTTTATCCAATACTATTTTTTGTTCATCTGCCAAAAAGACCAAACCATATTCTTTGTCTTTTAGAGGCTTTGTAGCATCAAATACTAAAATTGAATTTTCGGGAAAAGTTGGTGCAAGAGTATCAAAATCAATTTGAACTGCAAAAGAATGCTCACCTACTGCATGATTGATAATAAGTTCAGGAAAATCAGCCAGTGAAAAAGGCGCATTTAAAATATTTTGCCATCGAATAAGTGGCACAGTGTGAATATTCCAATGCGCTTTGATGGTGGTTGGAAGTAGATTAGCCAAAGGCTCCTCACCGCATAATTGCGCCAAAGTGACGTTAAAAAAGGCCGCTAATTGTGTTAAAACCCGCGTTCGCGGTTTTAGTGTATTACCTGCTATTAAATGATGTAACGTTGGCTGGGGAATGTTGGTCTCTTGAGCTAATTTAGTGATGGTTAAACCATCATGTTGCTTGATAAGTTTATTTAAATTGCTGTGCAATGTCGTTTGAATCATGAATATCCTCACTAATATGAATAAATTATTCAAATATTTGTTGACTTAGTTTAAATATTATATTTAAATGAATAAAAAATTCAATATATTTTAAGAGGAGATTGATATGACAGAAAAACGAGCATTAGCTTATGAATTAGCCGAAGTGCTAACGTTACATGATCTACATGATTTTGTGGGGGGATTAATGAAAGTTTCACAACATCCTAGTGCGGGTGGGCATGCAAGCTCAGGGTCAGGGGGGGGTGTTTATGTTGATATGACATGGGATTTTTAAGAGATATCATACATGAAATTTTTATTCGGTACTGAGCCAGATGACACCCACGCACTGGTAGTAAAATTAGCTTTAGAAGCAGCAGGTCATCAAGTTTATAATTTATTCACGGCAGACTTTCCATCTTATCAATCGCATTCAGTAGCGGTTGATGAGCATGGCTGGCAGTGGTGTAGTCAAGATGATAAACATCAGGCGTACCCTAATGATTTTGAGGCAATTTGGTGGCGACGAGCGCGCAAACCGTTTATAGCAAAAGATAGTGTACATCCTGATGATTATCTTTTTTTACTAAAAGAAAGCCATCTTTTTTACGAGTCATTGGTGCATTTATTATCAGAAAAATCCTGGTGGATAAATCCTAAAAAAGCGGCAGATCGCGCTAATTCTAAATTATTACAATTAAAATTAGCCGCATCGTGTGGCTTGAGTATACCTATTACGCTTTGCTCGAATGATGCAACTAGAATTCAGCATTTTGTAACCCATTATGCTAAGGAAAAAATTATCTACAAACCGCTTTGTACTTATTTTTGGCCAGAGCAACAAACGATAAAAGCGGTATATACTGCGCCAATTACCATACATTCACTACCTGATAGAACTACATTAGCCTTATCAGCAGGTCTATTTCAAGTAGAAATACCCAAAGCATATGAATTACGTATCACCTGTTTTGGTGACCATTTGGTTGCAACAAAATTATATTCACAAGCCCATGCTTTAGGGCAAATGGATTGGCGACGTATTCCTTTTAAAGAAATG
>PKDH01000042.1 GCA_002863045.1 Legionella sp. | reverse complement strand
TAGAGTATTTAAAATCCCCTATTGAAAAACTAACTCATGAAAAAGTGAGCATGTGTATTTTATCAAACCTTAATGATACCAAGATTACGCATGCACGCGTGGTCATTCGTGATGTTCCCGAGGACTTGGGCACGCGTATCGAACATGCTTCTTTGTTTGCCGAAGCAGATGCTTATCGCGCTGCGACCCATAACAAGGGTGTGATGAATGGTATTGACCCGGTATTAATTGCCACGGGCAATGACTGGCGCGCCGTTGAAGCGGCTGTTCACAGTTATGCCACACGGCATGGGCGCTATAGCGCAATTAGCACCTGGCGCTACCAAGACAAGCAACTTATTGGCCAGTTTAGCGCACCGGTTGTGGTGGGTATTGTGGGTGGCGTAACCGCGCTTCATCCTACCGCGAAAATGTGTTTGCGCATGCTCAAAGTTACTTCAGCCAATCACCTATCACGTATTATTGCTGCGGTGGGTTTGGTACAAAACTTAGGGGCGCTCAAAGCGTTGTGTACCGAGGGCATTATCCAGGGCCATATGAAACTACACATAGATAACTTATTGCTAAGTGCTGGGGCAACGGGTGCTGAGGTGTCGGCTCTAAAGCCTGAATTAGAAGCGCTTTTAGCGCATCATAAGCGTTTAAGCTTGGCGGATGTGACAACCAAACTTGCGCACACGCGCCAAAGGGCAGTTAAATGACCTGGCGTATTCCGGCTAAAACGTTTTTTTTAGGCGAGTACGCCGCGCTTTATCAAGGCAGTGCGCTTATCTTAACCACCACACCATGTTTTGAGTTAAGCCTAACCAAGCATGATGCAAAGCCATTTCATCCTCATTCTCCCGCTGGTTTATTTTGGCATGACCAGACTTTTAAAAAGCCCGGTTTAATCTTTCATGACCCCTATCAGGGCTTGGGTGGTATGGGTGCATCAAGTGCGCAATTTATCGGTGCTTATCTAGCCGCTCAAACACACAATCGCGAGCTTACCAACGAAGCTCTATGGGTGACTTATCGGCAGTATGCGCAAGCAGAGCAGGGCTTATTACCCAGCGGCTATGATGTATTAGCCCAAACCCAACAACAATGTGTGTATATCAATAACGCACAATGCCTGGATACACTTGCTTGGCCTTTTCCAAATCTATCGTTTGTGTTGGTACGAAGCGGTATCAAGCTTGCCACGCACGAACATTTAATCCAGCAAACCCGAGCTTTGGACACCAGCGCGCTCTCTGATATTGTACAAAACGCTTATCAAGCTTTTTTGCATCAAGATGAAAATACCATTATTAATTGTGTGAATGATTATCAGCAGGCGTTAGTCAGCCAACATTTAACGCTCGAAGCGTCGCTAAAAAAACTTAATATTTGGCAAAAAAAAATTAAAGCTTTGGCGGCCAAGGGGTGTGGCGCGCTTGGTGCCGATGTTTGGTTATTTATTGTGCCGCGTAAAGATATCAATCATGTTCTACATACTTTACGTGTTGAGCAATTACAAATTTTAGCGACAGAGGAAAATATTTTTCAACAGTTTGATTAAAAATCATAGTTATTTTATGATGGTTTTTTTAAAGCAACAGGCATTCGTTTATGGCTCAATTAGAACAGCAGGCGTTTAATGTACAATTTGCTACGCTTCAAACCCATCACTTTACAAACTGTAACGTTCAAAACGCTTTTATAGATTTTTGTAAAAAAGTCGAAACGTTTCAGCAAAATTTATCCAAGTATAGTGAAAAAGATGTGCAGAGGGCGGCGCGGCTTTTAACGATTATGACTGAGGCAATTCCAATATATCATCAAAACTCTAATACAAAGTATGCGGAAACTAACAACTTTAAAGATTGGAATGATGCGGCAAATGAAAAAGAGTTGCACGATTTTCAAGAGAAATTAAATGAGGTGCGGGCATTAGCTAGAACATGGCCAGAAGCGCTTTGTGCGGCTGCTCTAAAATGTTTAACGGTAATGGCAACCATTTTAGCGTTTATGACCGTCACGGCTGTGGCGATAAGCTTGGCCATGTTACCAGTAGCAGGTTTGGCTGGTGCGATTTTGGGCCTTGCTATTATCGCCGGGTTTGCTGCTGGCCTGATATCGACTGAAAAGCTCGGTAGGGCAACCTATCAAGCAATTGACCCGTATTGTCATCGTTTGTTTGAGTCGGATAGCACTCAACTAATTAAAGACGCTGAACAGTTTATGATGTTTGGCCAAGAACATTGGAAACAAAGAAGCCAAGCAGCGCAAGAATTATCAGCTCGTCGTCCTGGAACGATTATTAACTGAGACTTACTAAGTAACCTTGAGCAAGATATGGATAGAATATCTCGTGCTATTGTAAGACCTGTTAACTAAAATATGAGCGGCTATAACCATTAGCCTCAATGGACAAATGCTTATTTACACCTGTCAAACGCTTGTGTAAATAAGTGCAAATTTGTAACATTATCCTCTGTCAACTTCATCAGCGATGTAAACGATTTGTCAAAATTACCCTGGCGCCACACGGTGATACCAATTGCTCTAGTATTTGCGTTTCGCATGCTAGGCTTATTTATGCTCATTCCAGTCTTTACGTTATTTGCGCCAAACTTAGCATATGCGACGCCAACATTAATTGGGGTGGCACTCGGCAGCTATGGTTTAACTCAAGGTCTTTTACAAATTCCTTTTGGGTGGCTTTCTGATTATGTGGGGCGCAAAAAAATCATCACGCTAGGTTTACTGCTTTTTATGTGCGGCAGCCTGATAGGCGCTTTAACCCAATCAATTTATGGCATGATAGCTGCACGTATTTTGCAGGGTGCGGGTGCCATTGGTAGCGTTTTAATTGCACTCATGGCCGATTTAACCGAGCCTGCAAAACGCACACAAGCCATGGCGGTCATCGGCGTGAGCATTGGCGTATCTTTTAGTTTGGCCATGGTTATAAGCCCCGCCCTTACCCATGTATATGGACTTTCGAGTATTTTTTATGTATCAGCTTTATTGGCTTTGAGCGGTATAGGCTTGGTGTATTATGTGATTCCAACACCTGCCGGCACAGGTATTGCCCCATCGGGGTCGCGCTGGTCGTTGTTTAAACCTGTATTAAGTAATCAGCATTTGTGGCGCTTAAATCTGGGTATTTTTTTTCAACACTTTATTTTAACAGCGACTTTTTTTGTATTGCCTTTGATGCTTAAAGCTTATACAAATCAACAAAAAATCACGGCTTCCTGGCATTTTTATCTGCCAATCATGCTGGGTGCTTTTATCTTAATGGCGATGATCATTTATATCGCAGAAAAAAAACAATGGATTAAACCGGTGTTCATAGCCTCTGTGTTGCTAACAATGGTAAGTCAATTAGGTTTAGCATTTTTTAGTCAGTCATGGTGGTGGTTTTCAAGCTTTGTGACATTGTATTTTGTGGTATTTAATGTACTTGAAGCCAATTTACCGGCACTTATTACTAAACTTACCACACCAACGACCAAGGGTACGGCCATGGGGGTGTATTCAAGTAGCCAATTTTTAGGAATTTTTGTAGGGGGTGTGAGTGCCGGCTTTGTTTATCAATCGAGCGGTATGTTGGGGGTGTGGTTGATGAATGCGGGCATTGCTGGTATTTGGGGGCTCATGGTTTTACCTATGAAAACCACAGCATCTTCGCTATAATCGGTTTTTTCCCAACCTGGCAGGAGATTTCATGGCTCGAGGTGTAAATAAAGTAATTTTAGTGGGTAATATTGGTGTTGAACCTGAAGTGCGCTACATGCCCAATGGTAATGCGGTTGCGACACTTTCTTTGGCAACAAGCGAAGTATGGAAAGACAAACAAACCGGTGATAAACAAGAACGCACAGAATGGCATCGTGTGGTGTGCTTTAATCGTCTCGGTGAAATCGCAGGTGAATATGTACGCAAAGGCACTAAATTATATGTTGAGGGCAGCCTAAGAACACGTAAATGGCAAGACCAACAGGGTCAAGATAAATACACCACTGAAATTGTTGCCAGTGATATTCAGCTGCTTGATAGTAAAGGTGGTGCGCAGATGGACCAAAACACTTCTTTTACACCGTCATCTTCTAAGCCCACCCCAAAAAAATCAGCACAACCGCAACAGGTAAGTCAAGAGGCGTTTGATGAATTGGATGACGATATTCCTTTTTAACAAAGTTGACACCCAAGCGCGCGCACGCTAGTTTTAAGCCTTTTTAAAGGGAGTAGGTAGGCTGTGATATTTAAAGATAAAGTTGCTTTAATTACCGGAGGCGCGCGTGGTATTGGTCGTGCGACAGCGTTAAAACTTGCCGAGCATGGCTGTGATATCGCGCTGGTGTATTACAATAGTTCAGATGCCGCTGATGAATTAGTGCAAATTCTACGAGATAAAGGGCGCCAAGCTCATGCCATTCAAGCCAATGTCGCTGACAAAGCTTCGGTGCAAACCCTATTCGAAACATTCAAAACGCATTTTAACCATCTTGATTTTTTAATCAGTAATGCTGCCAGTGGCGTGCTTAAACCGGCGTTAAAAATGTCGACCAAACATTGGGATTGGTGTTTGCATACCAATGCGTTGGCACTCAATCATTTGGTAGTAGAAGGGCATACCTTGATGTCAGCAGGCGGGCGGGTATTGGCTCTCTCAAGCCTCGGAGCGCATCGTGCCATTCCTAATTATGCATTTATCGGCGCTTCAAAAGCAGCACTTGAAGCGTTGGTACGCTCACTAAGCCTTGAGATGGCCGCCTTTGATATTACGGTAAATACTGTATCAGCCGGGGTAGTTGATACCGATGCGCTAAAGCATTTTCCTAATCGTGAGCAATTATTACAAGAAGCACAAAGTCGTACGCTTTCAGCCTCGCCTTTAACAGCTGAAGATGTGGCCAATACGCTTTATCTTATGTGTTTACCCGAGGCTCGTATGATTAACGGGCAGGTCATATGTGTGGATGCCGGATACAGCCAGATGGGCTGAAATTGACGCATTTTTTAAAGCTGGTTAATCAAAATTTTATGATATACTCTGGCTTTTGTTGTACGTTTACAGTGCCTTTAAAAGCCATTATCAATTTGCTTAATTTTAAGAGTGTGAGGAAAAAACCATGAATGCCGAGAGCGTTTATCCTAAAGTACGAAGCATTATCGCTGATGTGCTCGTTATCGAAGAAGAAGACATGACGCCAGATAGCCGCTTGATTGCCGATTTAGGCGCTGAGTCAATTGATTTCCTAGATTTAGTTTTTCAATTAGAAAAAGAATTTGAGATTAAAATTCCACGTGGTCAGCTGCAAAAAAGCGCACGAGGCGAGTTATCCGAAGCGCAATTTGAGCAAAAAGGCATGGTCACAGCCGAGGGCATGACGACTCTTAAACAATACTTATCCGAAGTGCCTGCTCAGTATTTTGGCGATACACTCAAAGTCAATGACATTCCAACGCTATTTACCGTACAAACCTTTTGTAAACTAGTAGTACAAGCTACTAAAGATCAAAAGATGGGCGAAGTTGCTTTATAAATGCGTTTTTTGTTTATCGATCATATCACTTGCTTAATTCCTGGTAAATTTACTCAAGGAATCAAGCAGGTGAGTAGCCAGGATTACTACCTAACCCCCTCAAAAGCGGAGTCACCCCCGCATTTTGTTACCGCCTTTATTGGTGAGGCCATAGGCCAACTTGCGGCGTGGAATGTGATGCAAACATTAGATTTTCAATATCGTCCGGTGGCAGGGGTGGTAGCCCAAGTGTGCCCCTTGCGACCTGTGTATGTGCATGAAAATCTGCAGCTAGAGGCTACCATTGAGCATCTGGATGAACACGCTGTGCATTACCATGGGCAAGCATTGGTTGATGGTCAATGTGTTTTTACCGTTGAAGGCGCATTAGGCCCTTTGCTGCCCATGATCGATTTTATTGACACAGCAGAAGTGAAAGCTCAATTTGAGCAATTAATGCAGCCATCTTTGGTAAAAATCTCATCGAGCACGCCTGGTGCTACCATGTCCGAGCAACTATTTCAGTTTGATTCAATCACACAGATTGAATCAGGTAAGCGGGTGTTGGCACAGAAAAAAATCGTTGATACGCTGCCATTTTTCCCAGACCATTTTCCTTGTATGCCTGTATTACCAATGACGGCTTTGCTTGAATGCAAAATGAATTTAGCTAAGTGGTTTTTAAGCCAGGTTGCTTGGGGTAGACAATATCAAATAACCGCGCTTCGCAAAATTAAAATGAACGAATTTGTGCGCCCAGGTGATGTGATTGATTGTGAGATGCAAGTTTTAGCACACCAAGACAAGCCCCTTATTTTACGATTTCGCAGTGAAGTTGCTAAAAAGCGAGTATGTGTAGCTGATTTAGTCTTAACCATTGATTCTCAAGGACTTGTATGACTCGACGTGTGGCGATAACAGGGATAGGCGTTATTTCGCCTTTGGGCAACGATGTTGCCAGCACCTGGCAGCAATTATTAAAAGGACACTCAGGTATTGCGCCGATTCAGCAATTTGAGGCAAGTCACTTTCCAACCACCATTGCCGCCGAAGTTAAACAGTTCTCACCTATTTTTACCCGCCAGAAAAAGCACACGCGTTTTGCGGTTAATTTTACGCGTTTTGCACTAGAAGCTGCCTGGCAAGCCTTTGATGATGCTGGCATTATGCCAACGCTTGGCACTGATACGCGGTGGGGCGTGGTAGCTGGCAGTGGTATGATGACAGCTGAATTTGAGTTTTTACATAATTTTCAACGCCACTGTGCGCCATCCGGTCAAATTGATTGGTCTATTTTGCCCGAACAACCGCAAAAAACGTATCAATTAGCTGATTTTGGTAAAACCATTGCCAATACCGGTTTATCGTTATTAATTCAGGAATTTGGTTTGAAAGGCTTTGCAACCTCCGTACATACTGCCTGCGCCTCAGGTGGACAAGCATTGGGGCTGGCCATGCAAGCCATTAAACGCGGTGATGCCGATTATATGCTAGCTGGCGGCTTTGATTCGATGATTAATCCTATTGGCTTATCAAGTTTTTGTTTGTTAGGTGCTTTATCCAATGATAATGCTACGCCTTGGCGCGCCAGCCGTCCTTTTGATAAAACACGTAATGGTTTTGTGTTGGGGGAGGGAGCGGCGTTTCTTATTCTAGAGGAATGGCAAAAAGCGCAAAATCGTGGCGCTCATATATATGCTGAACTCGCGGGTGAAGGCAATTCATTAAGTTCTTATCGCATCACAGATTCTCATCCTAATGGAGATGGTGCCATACAGGCCATCAAAGGCGCGCTAAAAAGTGCGCAAATTAAAAAGTGTGAGGTCGATTATATCAATGCTCATGGTACTTCAACTAAAATGAATGATTTAAGTGAAACCAATGCCATCAAAGCTGTATTTGACACGTATGCTAAAACCTTGCCTGTTAGTGGTACAAAAAGCCAAACCGGCCATCTTATTGCCGGTGCAGGCGCGCTAGAGGCAGTTTTATCGGTGCTTGCCATTAAACATGGTGTTATTCCGGCCACCAAAAATCTTACCACCGCTGACCCTGAATGTGATTTAGATTATGTGACCGATGGCCCAAGGCAGAAGTCGCTTGGAGTGGTGTTATCGAATTCATTTGGATTTGGTGGTTCAAATAGTTGTTTGTTATTTAAGCATCCAGAGTGGAGTGCCAACGCATGAAAAAGCCACGTGTATTTATCACAGGATTAAGCACTCTAACCGCAGCCGGTGACACGCTTCAAGCCACGTGGTGCGCTTTACAGCAAGGGCAAAGTGCCATTGGCCCTATTGAACAATGGCCTTTGCAAAGCTGGCCACATCGCTTAGGTGGTGAAATTAAATCTTTTAAGGCCGCACGCATGCTGCCTGATAAAAAGCTTGCCAAAGTTGTATCGCGCCAAGATGTACTAGGAATAAATGCCGCCATGCAAGCCATTGAACACAGCCAAATAATCGCTTACCGTCAGCAGTTAACCGACGCCACACAATTTAATGATGAAACAGGCGTATATGTGGGTTCGCCTGGTAATAAATACTGCCAGCAATACGACTTCCTTACTTTACTTGCTAAAACAAACGGGGCATTACAACCTTTTGCCGAGCAGCTTTTTAGTGAAGTTCACCCAACCTGGTTGTTGCGCATTTTACCGAACAATGTTTTGGCTTATACCGGCATTCATTATGGCTTTAAAGGCGCGAACCATAACATAGCCAATCATGCTGTGAGTGGTATGCAAGCAGTGATGGAGGCATATCATGCAATTATTTCAGGTCAAATTGAACGTGCTGTGGTAGTGGCTTATGACACAGGTATCGAGCCGGAAGCATTGTTTTATTATGACCAATTGGGCGTGGTAAGCCCTGATGGTATCAAGCCGTTTGATCAAAAACATAACGGCACCATTTTAGCTGAAGGGGCGGCGGCTTTGGTGCTTGAAAGTGAACAAAGCGTGCAGGCCCGAGATGCTTTATGTTTTGCAGAAGTTTTAGGGGGCGGGTCTAATTCTGAAGCTGATGGATTATTTACTCTTGATAACACCGGCCAGCCATTACAACAATTGATTCAGCAAACACTTCTACAAACCCATGTACCTGCAGCTCAACTTCA
The DNA here is from genome assembly GCA_002863045.1 of Legionella sp. Taxonomy (GTDB): domain Bacteria; phylum Pseudomonadota; class Gammaproteobacteria; order Legionellales; family Legionellaceae; genus Legionella_C. Next base: position 36,703 of record PKDH01000042.1, on the reverse strand, counting down.
AGCAGTGGTGGCCCACGGCAATGGTAATCCCTGTTCAGATGATAGTGAAGCCCAAGCCATTAGCCAGCTACTTGCACATAAACCGCAAGTTAGTGCGTTTAAATGGGCCATGGGCCATACGCTTGCCGCTTCTGGTTTAATCGATGTCGCTTTAGCCGCCCATGCCTTACATCAGCAGTATCTGCCAACCATTGCCACATTAACCACACCTTCACCTCAGAGCGACTCATTGAACCTTGTGACAACGCCGGCTTTGCTGCCGCCTGATGCTCATGCGTTGGTGATAAATCGTGGTTTTGGGAGCATGAATGCGTGTGTTGTGTTGAAGGGATGCCATGAACTGCATTAAAAAGGCAATTACCGCCTTGCCTATCACTATGGCTGGGCGATTGGCCTATGGTCTTTTATGGTATCGACGCAGTCTCATTCGTGCCAATATGACCCAAGTTTTTGGTAAACAACTTGATAAAGCCCAACAAAATCATCTGATCAAAGCCTTTTATTCTCATTTAATGACTTCTATCAGAGAAGCCATTATGTTGCGTTTTATGAGTGAGGCGCAGCTTAAAGCTCAAGTTGAAGTGCGAGGCGAGGAGTATTTGGCTGATTTGGCTTTGCAACATCAAGGGGTGTTAATTTTAACCGCCCACGTTGGTAATTGGGAATACGCACCGATTGGTGGCATGCTTAATTTTAAAAATTATCAGGGAAAGTTTCATTTTATTAGACGAACGCTTGGCCATAAGTGGTTAGAGAAAATTTTATTTAAGCGTTATTATGCGGCTGGACTTGCGGTGATTCCTAAGAAAAATTCGCTGCAACATGTAAGTGATGTGTTGGATAAACGAGAGGCGGTGGTATTTGTGCTAGACCAACACGCCTCTATTGGTAACCGTGATGGCATTGCCGTTGAATTTTTTGGTAAAAAAGCTGGCACGTACCGAAGTCTCGCTACACTATCACGCAATACAGGCATCCCGGTGGTGCCAGCAGCAGGTTATCGCTTACCCAACGGCAAGCATGTATTAGAGTTTTACCCACCGATTGCTTGGCGTGATTATGCGACACAAAAAGAAGCGCTTTATCAAAATACCAAAGCCTATAATGAAGCGCTAGAGCGTATCATTTTAGCGCATCCTGAACAGTGGATGTGGTTACATAAACGGTGGAAACTAAAATCACCCAAGTAATGCAGTATTGATCTTGCCTTCAAATACCGAACACGCCTCACCCGTCAAATAAATTGCATCATTCATATCTGGCCAGTCTACTTCAAGCACGCCACCAGGTAGGTTCACCATAACTTTTTCATCTAAACCAAAATAGCGTCTGCCAACGGCAACTGCTGCTACCGCACCACTGCCACATGCTTGTGTTTCTGCAGCACCCCGCTCATATACGCGCAATTTAATGGCATCAAGCGCTTGAATTTGCATAAAGCCTGCGTTGCATTGTTGGGGAAAAAAAGGATGCTGACTAATCTTTTTACCAATATTGTTTATATCAAAATCATCTAAGTTGCTAAGGCAAGTTACAGCATGAGGATTACCAACATTGACTGTATAAACTAATTGAGCCGTGCTTGTATCCAACAAAAGAGTATGTGGGTTTGGCGTTGTGGTGTGTAGCATAGGAATGCTTGAAGGGCTAAATTGGGGCGGCTTTAAATGAACGGTGATTTTATTTAAGGTGTGAACCGTTAGCGTCATGCGTGTGGTAGAAGTGGCAATAACTAACTGTTTTTTAGCTGTTAAGCCATAAAAATGCGCAAAGTGTGCCAAGCAACGAGCGCCATTACCACACTGACCGACCTCCGAACCATCAGCGTTAAAAATACGGTAATTAAAATCCACACCCGGTTCATTGCTTTTTTCAATTATTAATAATTGATCAAAGCCTATGCCGCGGTGCCGATCAGCTAATTGACAGATAAGCGCTGCGTCTAAACGAATGGTTTGGTAGATGCCATCAATGACCATAAAATCATTGCCAAGACTGTGCATTTTCGTAAAATAAAGCATCATATAAAGGTTAATTAGTGACTTTTGGTGCAGAAGTTGAGGGTAGGTATAACGGGCCTTTTTGGCCACACGCCAGGGTATTTAAAGCAAACAATAAAATAATCAAAGTTTTTAGCCAACGAGTCATGTTTTCAATACACTTTCTTGGTATGCTTACCATTTAAAAATTATAATCAATCAAACGCCTTAAGGCCATCATCTTCTTTAAATTGCTAAAAATTGGAGACAACGTTGTTAGAGTATCAAGTACAAGACCCCACATCAAAAGCGCAATATTGCATTATTTGGTTGCATGGTTTAGGTGCAAGTATGGATGATTTAGCCAGTCTAGCCCACCAGCCGCCTATCTCGTTTTTACCCTGTCGCCATGTGTTTATCAATGCCCCTTTACGGCCTGTAACACTTAATGCCGGTATGACCATGCGCGCATGGTATGACATTTTAGGTTTAGACAAAGACCATGACATTGATTTTGCTGGCCTTGAGAAATCACGGCATGCATTAATGCATATTATTAATGCGCAAATAACAGCAGGTTTTAGTGCGTCACAAATTTTACTTGCAGGATTTTCGCAAGGTGGGGCAATGGCGTTAAATTTAGCCATGCATTCATCAATGGATTTTTTAGGCGTTATTGCATTATCAGCGTATCTACCTTTTGAGCCCGAATTAAAACCACGCCTACCTAAAAGCGTGCCTTTTTTTCTAGGAATGGGACAATTAGATGAGGTGGTCAAACCTAAATGGACTGAACTTGCGCACGAAACGTTGGTTAGTTGGGGCTATGAACACCTTGTTTTAAAATCATATCCCATTGCCCATACCATTTCTATTGATGAAATTATGGATGTTTTGCAGTGGTTGCATGCCCATACCGTTCAGGTAGCCACACCATGACGGTGGTAAAAAAGTCGCGCGTGGTTCAATTTTCTTGCGCCCAAATGTATGAATTGGTCAACGATGTTGAGCGTTATAGTGAGTTTTTGCCTTATTGTAGTGCAAGTCGTGTGATTTATCGTGATGCTGATATGGTAAAAGCGACCCTTGTGATTGCTGCAGCTGGTATGAAAAAATCTTTTACCACAAGTAACCATCAACAGCTTAATAAAATGATTGAAATTCGACTAGTCGATGGTCCATTTAAACATTTGCAAGGATTTTGGCGGTTTGATGAAGTGGATAAAGGGTGTCGGATTGTTTTTGATTTAGAATTTGAATTTGCCGGGCGCATGTTTTCCATGCTATTAGGGCCTATTTTTGAACAGATCACCGATAAAATGGTGGATGCATTTTGTATGCGCGCTGAGAAACTCTATGGTTAAAATTGAAATTGCTTATGTTGCACAAAATCAAGCTTATTTTTATCAAATATTAGAATTACCCGTTAATACTACCGTGGAACAAGCTTTAGAATTATCAGATATCTATTGTAATTTTCCTGAAACACAGACATTAACAGTTGGTATTTTTGCTAAAGCGGTGTCAAGAACTCAGCTTTTAGTCACAGGCGATAGAATTGAACTTTATCGCCCATTGACACTTAACCCCAAAGACCGACGCAAGCTTTTGTCAAAATCAAACAAAAAGGCTTAAGGTTGATGTTCGATACGTGCTAAGCGCTGGTGTTTAAAATATAAACTTAAGTGGCGTACAGTTTGTGGATGATTGCCCTGGCGCTCAGTAAAAGCATAATCCCAACGATTGGCATTAAACATAGGGCTTAATAAGCTTGTACCCATTAAAATAGCGGCATCTTCTTTACTCATGCCAACATGCAGCCGTTTAAGTTTATGCTCAGGCAAAAGATTGCCTTGTTGCACCAATCGATTAGAGAAGTCATAGGACAAGCAGTGCGTTAGAGTGGTTACACTTAGCACCATTAAAAAAAGCGTTCGAAGTCGCATAGAAAAATAAAAATTTCGGTCAACAAGCAAGCATCATAGCATGCGCTTTTATAAAAAGGCATCCTGCTTGAGGATTTTTGTATGAGCAAAATATATTGATAATTTACGTGAGAAATGCCAGTGGAAGAAGAGCAACAGTTAAAAGACGCAGGGTTAAAAATTACACTACCGCGTCTTAAAGTATTAAAAATTTTGGAGCAATCGCATCATCATCATTTAAGTGCGGAAAATGTGTACAAAGCGTTGCTTGATATGGGTGAGGATGTAGGATTGGCAACGGTTTATCGGGTATTAACGCAATTTGAAGCAGCAGAATTGGTCACCCGTCACAATTTTGAAGGGGGGTATTCGGTATTTGAGTTAAATCAAGGCGCCCATCACGACCATCTTGTGTGTGTTAAATGCGGTAAAGTTGAAGAATTTTTAGATGATATCATTGAGCAGCGCCAACATTTAATTGCCAAACAGGCACAATTTAAAATGACAGATCATGCGTTGACTATTTATGGGTTATGTCCTTTGTGTCAAACAGAAAACTAGCTTAATCAAATCATTAAGCTAGTTTTTGAGCATTGTTATTAAGAGCAATAAGGTACAGGAACGGCAATAGTCCAAGTGTTACCGCCACCATTGTCTTCAGTAACGCTACAAGTTATCAAAAAAGACTCTAAATTTGCCGCGACCCCTGTAACGGTTGTGGTAAAAGGAATCCCGAGTGTATAGGTGCCAAAAATAGTTGGGGTGGTGCTATTGGTGTTGCCCACTGGCGAGGCATCATAGCCGTACACACTGGTGCGATCTACTGTGCCGTTTGTGCGGCTTACGGTATATAGTTTGACGTAAGGCGAGGGGCTTGGTGCAAAGCAAGTGATTTGATAACCAGGGGCGGACGGGTCTGTTCTAATCACGTTGGCATACATATTGATGGTATCAGCTGCTAGCGTATAGGTCGGTACACCTGATTCAGCGTTGGGATAAAGATTACAAGTACGTACGGCGGTTATCGCCACCGGGCTACCCACACCTAACCCTGTGGGTGTGGGCGCAATGTATTGTCTTAATAATGCTTTAACATCCCCAACACTTGCAGGTCGGCACTTTTCCGATGAACAGGCGGCAGAGGCATCAATCACATTCAACGTTAAAAAACAACCCATAAGAGCAAATCCTAAACAACTTTTTTCTGACCTAGGTAATTTTGGCATAATTTTATCCTTAAAAAGTTTAAATGATGGTTGGATTTTCATACTAGTCTTGATAGCGATTAAGTGTCAAACTTGCATTGACTTTGATGATATTTAAATGAGTTGAAGATTAGCAATTTTGAAAGGAATCAATATGAAGCAGATAGTGCTATTAAGCGTGATATGGATAATTAGTGGGGTGGGAATGGCTACATGTCCTGAGGTGTGTAAGCAAGAAATTAAAGAAGAAATACGCAATTCACTTCAATCAATTTATGAAGAAAATTATGCGCCTACGCCTTTAGGGCTTGTGCGTATTGTGGCCAATGCCAAAGTCTTGGGAAATACCACAGCATCCAATGTAACTTTTTTTGGACGGGGAATTGCGAGTATTACGCGGTTATCGATAGGTCGTTATCGAGTCAACCTTAACCCGGTATTAGCTAATCAAAACTATGTGATTCAGCTAAGTTTGGCATTAAATGCTGGTGAAGATGATTATTCTATTTTTTATAATAACCAACAAACAAATTTTTTTGAGATTAATATTTATGAGCAAGATAATGGTACGACGGCTGGTGTGCCTGTTGACTCAGATTTTATGGTCACGGTGATTGCTAATTAACGTTATGAGTTGCAGAGTTTTCACAGTTGATTAAAATAAGCGTCAGATTAATCATGGATGTTGTTATTGTGAAATCATATCGTTTTACTCAATCACTAATAAGTGGTTTAAGTTGTTTTATATCTTTAGGCTTTGCGCAGTCTGGGCAGATGTTGGGGTCGGTCTCAACAGGTTTTGAGTATCTAAGCAATATGCAAAAATCACAAGGTCAAACACTTTTGGTGGCCAATGCGGCTTTAGGGCGTACTTTTAAGTTTAATGCCATTGGTTTTTTCTCAATTGAGTTAGGTGCAAGCTCGGGGTTTAGCGGCTTGCTTGACCTGCCTGATACCCTCCAAGAGCAAATAGGGGGGCCATCTGTTGTAGTATATGCCGGACCCAGGATACAAATTTTAGGTGGTATACAACAAAATATTGGCAGCAATAATGGCCTATTTTTAAAATTAGGCGCTGAGGCGAATCAACTTAATTTTGGACGTTGTGATATCAATGAAGTTTATGCAGTCAATGCGCTTAGTCAAATTGGCTTGACTCACAAACTAAGCGCCCAATCCCAAATGACATTAACACTTACGCGCGCCTATCCGCTTAAAAAAATTCATTTTACAACACAAGAAGCTGATTTTAGACTTAATACGCCAGCCAATGCCCTGGGAGGTCATATAGGATTTCAGTATTTCTTTTAGGACTTATACCAAAGTTACCAATTCTTCAGCAGTTGTGGGGTGAATGGCGATGGTCTCATCGAAATCTTTTTTACATGCCCCCATATTAATCGCCACACTAAAACCTTGTAATAATTCATCAGCACCTGACCCCATCACATGCAAACCTAGGATTTTTTCAGAAGGCTTTAGCGTGATAAGTTTCATAATAGTCGGCGTTTTTTCATCACTTAATGCTTCAAACATGGCATTAAATTTGGTTTGGTAGACAACAATATTTTCTAAGCCGTATTGGGCGATGGCGGCTTTTTCAGTCAAACCAATGGTGCCAATGGGTGGATGGCTAAAAATAACCGAGGCGACATTATCAAGCTTGATACAAGCCTGTGTTCGCCTGCCAAATAAACGGTCACTTAAGGCACGCCCTGCGGCGATTGCTACCGGCGTTAAAGCTGGCGCTGTGGTGACATCCCCTAAAGCATAAATAGACGGTATGGCAGTTTGTTGAAAGGCATCCACTGGAATAAAGCCGTTTTCATCAGGCATAATGCCTGTTGTTGCTAAATTTAAATTTTGGGTATTAGGGCGGCGGCCAATCGCTAAAATCACGGCATCGAGCTCATCTAACACACGACCATTTGTACAGCTTAGGGTTAAATGTTTGGCATTCTTATGAATGGATGCCGCTTGATGGTGTGTGTGAACTTGGATACCTTGTTGTTGCATGACACTTAATAATGACTCACCTAAAAACGCATCAAAATGGCTTAAAGGGCGCGCACCACGCAACAAAAGATGCGTTTTTGTACCCAAATGATGCAAAATACCCGCCAACTCTACGCCAATATACCCACTGCCAATGATGGCCACTTTTTTAGGTTGTGTTTTTAGGGCAAAAAAGCCATCTGAGTCGATAACATGTTCATGGCCTTTGAGAGAAGGTAGGGCATGCGAATGCCCACCGGTGGCGATAACGATATGGGGAGCTTGATAGGTTTGACCATTGACTTCAACGCACTGAGCATCCACAAAACGACCCCAGCCTTGGATATGGGTAATGTGATGCGCATGCAAACGGTTGATGTAGATGGTATGTAATTTTTGAATATATGCTTGACGCTGTTGAATTAAATAAGGCCAATTAAGCGTGGTATTAGGTTGATTAAAACCGTAATCAGGTGACTTTTGCATCATCTCAGCTAATAAGGCCGCATTATACATGATTTTTTTAGGCACACAGCCAACATTCACACAAGTGCCTCCTAAATGTTGTGCTTCAATAAGTGCTACTTTAGCGCCATGTTTAGCCGCACGCGTAGCCGTTGCCAAGCCACCGCTGCCGCCTCCTAAAACAATTAAATCAAATGATGAATCAGTCATATTTTTAATTAAGAATTATCGATAAATGAATCAAGTTTAGCCAAAGATACTCTGTCAATGCAAAAAATCATGCACGATTTTTTCAATGCGCTCATCGATTAAAATACTTACATGGTTGACTTTGGGTAAAAGTGTGAGTGAAGCATGGGGATAATGGCGACAAAAATGTTTTGATTCATCCGGTAAAATGGTGGTGTCATCTTCACCATGTACACATAAAATCGGCATATCACTGGCCTGCATAAATTGACGTGAATTCAAATATTTAAGATGCGCTTGGGAGTGTTTTTTTACGGCACACTTGAACCGTGAAAAGGCACGGCCATTTAATTTAAAATAACGGGCGACACCACTAATGGGTGTTTTAAGCGTCATGGGTGCGGCTAAAAAAACGGCTTTTTGCGGTATGCAGTCTAAACGCCATGCTGGTAATTGCTGGGCTAAGTGAAACGTATTAAGCAACATTGCGCCGCCATAAGAGTGACCAATGACACCATAAAAAGGCCCAAATTCATTTAAAATTTGTCGCAATACCGCTGCTGATTCAAGCCAGGTTACCTGAAAGCCACGCGCTTCACCATGCGCTGGAAAGTCAAGCGCGTAAATCTCATAGCCTGCTTGTTGTAATTTCCAAATAAGGCGCGCCATATAGGCCGCGCGTGACATCCAGCCATGAGTAATTAATATTTTTCGAGCATTAGGTTTGGCTGCAAAATGATGAATCACATAATGCCTAGGTGTTGAGCCGTGAATGATATTGGTGCGATTAAAACTTAAAAATTCACAGGCGATGCGTGCAAAACCGCGATGCGCTTTTTCAAGGGGCAGGGGTAGGGGCGTAATAAAATATTGATAACACAATTGAGCGTGTAGAAAATCTTTAAGTGCCCGCCAAGAAAATAGCGCCATAAAAAATTCCTTTTGCAAATGTGATTTATAAAGCATAGTCAAGCCAAAAGGTTCGTCAAATATTGCTGAACTCGGATAAGTATTTTTGCTACACTCATAAGCTTTATCGCTAAAAACGGATGTTTATGAAACACGAAACGCTTATATACACGCATCAAACTCAAACACTACATGGCTATGTGGCCTATCCTGAGCAATTAACTACCCCCATGCCTGCGGTTTTAATTGCCCATGATTGGTCGGGTAGAAATGAATTTGCGTGTCAAAAAGCCGATAACATGGCCAAGATGGGCTTTATTGGCATGGCGCTTGATATGTATGGGGAAGGATATGTAGCTGATTCACTAGAGGATAAACAAGCGCACATCAAACCCTTTATAGACAATCGTGCATTACTGCAAGATAGAGTGCATGCGGCTTTTTTAGCACTTAAAAATCTAGCGCATGTGGATGAGCATCGTATGGCCGCAGTGGGTTTTTGTTTTGGTGGCATGTGTGTGCTGGACTTAGCGCGTCTAGGTACCGACTTAAAAGGCGTTGTTAGTGTGCATGGCCTGCTTGATAATGCGCCAAATCGCCAGGCACAAACCATAAAAGCACGCGTTTTGGCCTTACACGGACAAGAAGACCCGATGGTGCCACCTGCCACTCTAGAAGCATTTTGCCAAGAAATGCATGAAGCAGGCATTGATTGGCAACTGCATCAATATGGTTTAACCCAACATGCCTTTACCAATCCAGACGCTCATAATCATGCATTAGGCACAGTTTATAATCCATTGGCTGAAAAACGAGCGCTGCATGCCATACATTATTTTTTGCAAGAGATTTTTAGTTAATACCCAAGTTTTCCTACGTTTCACCCAGCCCCTGCGTTCTATAAGCAAGTCGCAAAACGCATTGTTTGGTAGAAAGGTAAATAATACTTATTTTCTAATGCTTAATTTTTTGTTAAGGAAAGGATGCGACAATCATAGAAAAATAATCACCAAGGTCAATCATGTTTAATGAAACGTTCAAATTAACTGATATTTTGGATGAGTTTTATCAAGGATTGTATTACCTCGCGCTTTTTGAAACCAAGCAAGCTAAAGGAAGCATGGCTCATCCTTCTTTTATGCTCAACAAAGTCATCGCGTTATTTGATGCAGCATGTGACCAAAGACATGTCATAGCACCTTATTTTTTACACTATATCGCACAAACATATGAGGGATGGCTTGAGATTGATGACCTGCCGCAATTAGAAAAAGTGCCTTGTATCATCGAAAAAGGAGAAGACTGGCTTACAGCCTATAAAAAATTTGTTGAACTTTATCAGCGGATTGATAAAACATTTGGTGAGGCTAAAATTGTCACGGCACAAAATGAACGTCAAGCACAGCAAAAAGCAAAGACCATAATGCGCCATCGTGAAACATTAGTTGCAAAAATAAAAGAGTTAAGTCTTATTCACTGTGGTCTTACGAATCTATTCATAGCGCAACTTACGCAACTCCTACCAGATACGGCAACTACCCAAAAAAGTATTATGTATCATTATGAGCATGCGATGGAGAGGCCTGATGTTTGGGCGATGTATGATTTTTATCATTATTTAATTGCTCAAAATTTTTTTGATAGAACAAATCCATTGCATCAAAGACTGTATCATGATTTATTGCTCATCAAAAATCACGATATTGTTGCAGTTATGAATCACTATATCAAACAAGATGTTTTTTCAAAATTAACGCAAAAATGGATCGTAGCAAATGCTTGTAATGGGCATATCGATAGTATACTTTACGTTGCTTTGGATCATCTTGATATAAAAAATCAAGCAGATGAAGCATCAAAATCGACTAATTTAGCCACAGCACTTTTATGTGTGGATTGGATAATTAATTATCTTAACGAAGATAATCTTATGAACACACTAACAATCGTGAGTAACTTTATTAACAGTAATGCTACGAAAAATCAAATTGATAAGGTGGCATTACTGACTTTATGTTTGTTTAAATTATTTGTGTATATGACTATTCATGATTACCGATCGTCTAAATTTAAGCGATTTACTACGCAATTTGAAGAAAATTTGTATTTATTATGGATTAATAATCCATCTCTTCCAGCTTATCTTCATTATGCTGATGTTTTTGAAGAGATGGGAGTGGTGCTATTACAGCATAAAAATTACATAGAGGCAGAAAAATTTTTCCGCCAAGCGCTTCTAAAAGAGCCTAATAACGCAAGCTATCATTGTAAATTAGCTAGCTCGCTTAATTTACAAGATAAATCCTATGATGAACAAATTATTCATTTTTTATTTGCTGCAAATCAAGGTAATAAAGAAGCTCTAGAGCAATTATTCATTATATGTGCGGTACAGGATTACGGTACTGAAGAAAACTTAGAACAGATATACCTAATATTACAGCAATTAAATGATGAAGTTCATTTATTCATAGATAAAACAATATTATTACAGTGCGTAATGTTTGAGCTATATAAAAAACATAATCCTGATTGTGGTCATTTCGTGCAGTATCGTTTTGAAAAAATAGAGCAAAATTATCAACTCACCATCGATTTTAATGGCGAAGGTTTAAAAAAAGCGTTGGCTGAAAAAGATGAGGTATCAATGCCTGATATCACGCCTAACACCACACTTGATACCACCCCTGATGCCACTGAACCACCTATTAAAACTGATTTAGATAAAACTTCGGTGTCTAAAATATCGAGCGTTACCTCAAAAAATACTAGTTTTTTTGACCCGTTGAATAAATTTGATCCTACCGAAGCTAAAAATCGTAGAGCCAGAAAAGCATTAGAAAAAATTAATAAAATCCCGGTGAAAAACCTGACATTACGCGATTTAGTCAAAGCACAAAAAGCTTATGAAACTTTGCATGGTAAAAAGGCAATTAAAGTTTCGGCTAAAGGCAAAACATCAGGTTCAAGGGCGCAAATAGGAAGGCTTTTTTGCCATATACCTCATGGTGGTGATAGACCATCACCAGGTCATCAACAGGCTATAAAAAATCAAATAGCTTCATTACAGCCATAACATTATTTAGAAGTCTAATAACGCATGCATATGTTGCATGGCTTGTGGTTTGGTTTTAGCAGCAGATGCGCCATCTTTGGTACAAGCATATTGCTGCATGACCCCAAGCCAGGCAATTTCTGAGACAGTCATGTTATCTTTATCACTTTGTTGGCTTGATAAATTGTTATAAGTTTTAATAATTAAATCATTAAGTGTTTTGGCGGTTAAATGTTGGCCTGCGGGCAAACAAAACAGGGGTGGTTGATTTTGGCGCTTGGCAGTGGCATTAGCTTGAGTAAGCGTTTCGGCAATGGATTCATTGGTAATGATAAGTACATTGCGCGCTGAGCGTGCCCAGGCTTGTGCTTGAGCATCAGCTTTCATCTCCATTTTAGGAATTTGATTGGCGATATGCATGTAATGCTTCATGGTGTCAGCTTCGCTTACAGCACTTAGGAGTGTCAGAAAAAAAATAGACCATCTAGACATTAACAGTCCTTTTTGTTTGAAAATTAAAAAAATAATTTACCACAGCCATTTTGTAAAAAAAAGTTAACGTGCCATTATGTCATCCCGAAACCCCTACGTCATCCCGAAACCCCTACGTCATCCCGAAACCCCTACGTCATCCCGAGCGCAGCGAGGGATCTCCTTTCAAATAGTACGAAGATGTAGATTTTTCCAAGTTCATCGTTTGATAGTCGCTGATTTTAAGCCACCTAAAAGCAGATCCCTCGCTATGCTCGGGATGACGCAGGGTAAGCTTCGGAGATGACGCAGGGTAGGCTTCGGAGATGACGCAGGGTAAGCTTCGGAGATGACGCAGGGTAGGCTTCGGAGATGACGCAGGGTAGGCTTCGGAGATGACGCAGGGTAGGCTTCGGAGATGACGCAGGGTAGGCTTCGGAGATGACGCAGGGTAAGCTTCGGGATGACGCAGGGTAGGCTTCAGGATGATGTAGGATAGGCTTTAAGATGACGGATGGTGGGTTTTGGATGTGATGCAGCAGAGGCATGGTAAAAAAGCATCAATAGCATGACCAAGACTGTGCTTGCATCATCGAATAGATTTGATTATCGCCAATAATTAAGTGGTCAAGCAACATAACTTCAATGAATGCCAGCGCTTTTTTTAAACGTTTGGTGGTATTTTTATCAGATGCACTCATGGTTATGCTTCCTGAAGGATGATTGTGCGCCAAAATGAGTGCCGCAGCATTGACTGATAATGTTTTATCAATGATAGCGCGCAGAGAAATTTGGGTAAAATCAAGCGAACCATGGCTTGTTTCATCATAACAAATGACTCGTTGGTATTTATCTAGAAATAAGATGCACAGGGTTTCATTTTTTTTATCACGCAAAAGTCGCTTGATAAAATGATAAGCCGCTTTTGAATCACTGAGAAAATCTGCTTTTTTAAGCGCGATGTAATCGCGGCGATGACACATTTCAACCATGGCTTTCATTTGAATAAAACGCACTGCTCCAATTCCTTTAATGGTTTGAAATTGCTTGAATTCAGCCTGTAATAACTGCCTTAAATCACCAAAGTGGTCAAGAAGTTCGTGTGCTATCTGCAAACAAGATTGATAACGTGTACCTGAACCAATAAAAGCGGCCAATAGCTCAGTATCTGATAGATGTTTTGGGCCAAACGTCATAAAGCGTTCGCGCAGGCCTAAAGACGGCTTATTAAAACCGATGGTCATAAAAATATTCCTTTCTTGCGAGGTTTGTGCTTTGATCGGTGCTATTTTCATCAAAACCCCCAAAGCATGCAAGATTTTAACGATAAAAAAATTGTGTTAGGTGTTACAGGCAGTATCGCAGCTTATAAGGCCGCTTTTCTTATTCGCACGCTAAAAACATTGGGTGCTGAAGTACAAGTGGTGATGACAGCCAATGCCACAGCATTTATAACACCTTTAACGCTACAAGCTTTAAGTGGTAAACCTGTGCGTATGGCGGCCTTTGATGCAAGTGCTGAACAAGGTATGAGCCATATTGAGCTTGCGCGCTGGGCCGATTATTTTATTATTGCGCCCGCATCAGCCAATATTTTAGCCAAATTTGCGCAAGGGTTGGCCGATGATTTGTTAACAACGCTTTATTTAGCGACAAAAGCGCCAGTATGGCTTTGCCCGGCAATGAATAAAAACATGTGGCATCATCCAGCTACCCAAAGAAATTGTGCGCTTTTGCAGGCTCAAGATACGTCTATTATTGGTCCCGATAGTGGGCTTCAAGCATGTGGCGATGATGGCGAGGGGCGTTTGGCCGATATAGATAGCATCATTGATGCGCTAAGATTGCATGGTGTGGCCAAACTTTTATTGGGAAAAGCTGTACTCATTACGGCAGGCCCAACCCATGAAGCGTTAGACCCGATACGATTTTTAGCCAATAAAAGCTCAGGTAAAATGGGTTTTGCGCTTGCTAAAGCGGCGGTGGCTGCAGGTGCTAAAGTGACGCTTATCACAGGTCCTGTTACGCTCACTAAACCTGTGGGTGCAACAACTATTTGCGTTAATTCAGCGCAAGAAATGCACCAAGCAGTCATGGCGCATCTGACTCAGGGCAGTATTTTTATTGGCGCGGCAGCAGTAGCTGATTATAGATTTAAACAAAGCCATGCCCAAAAAATTAAAAAAAGCGCAAAAGATTTATCTTTTGAGCTGGCTTTAAACGATGACATCATCACCCAAGTCGTGCAATCAAACTTAGCACAATTTGTCGTAGGTTTTGCGGCTGAAACGAACCATTTAAAGCAATATGCTCAACAAAAATTACATAATAAAAAGCTTGATATGGTCATTGCCAATGATGTCAGCCACATGCGTGCTTTTAATCAAGAGGATAACCAAGTGATTGCGTTTACCAAGCATACTGAGCAGGCTTGGCCTTTGATGCACAAGGTTCGTCTTGCCAAAGAGCTTATTAACTATATTGCACACACCATTCATTCATCTAATTAAAGAGGTTTATTATGCAATCCATTGAAATTAAAATTTTAGATAAAAAGGTAGGCGATAGATGGCCATTACCATCTTATGCCACCATCGGCTCAGCAGGTTTGGATTTACGGGTTTGTATTGATGAACCACTTGAGATTGCGCCTAATACGACAGTTTTATTACCCACAGGTTTAGCGATTCATTTAAACGATAAATCATTGGCCGCAGTTATTTTGCCACGTTCAGGTTTAGGACATAAGCATGGTATTGTGCTTGGTAATTTGGTCGGTTTAATTGATTCAGATTATCAAGGCGAATTAAAGATTTCATGCTGGAATCGCAGTCAAACAACGTTCACCATTGAGCCTGGTGAGCGAATTGCGCAATTGGTCGTGGTGCCAGTGGTACAAGCGCAATTTAGCGTTGTTGAAGAATTTAGCCAAAGCCATCGCGGTGAGCAGGGATTTGGTAGCTCTGGGAGGCACTGATGTATCGCCTCGTCAGACCTAACCCAACCGTTTTTAGAGCCTATGACATTCGCGGCATTATTGATGAATCTTTTGATGAGCATGCTTTTTATAGCATTGGGCGTGCGGTGGGTACTCATCTCGGGCAACTACATCAAAAAGCTATCTTTTTAGGTCGCGATGCGCGCCTTAGTAGCTTTCAATTAGCCAAAGCCCTAGAGCAAGGCATACTTGATAGTGGCATTGATGTGTTTAATTTAGGGGCAGTTTCAACGCCTATGATGTATTTTGCTGCTTATACTCAAGCCATCCATTCAGGGCTGATGGTCACCGGTAGCCATAACCCTGCCAATTATAATGGCATTAAGCTTGTCATAAACGGTCAAACGTTGGTGCAAGATGGCATTAGCAGAATATTTAATATTATAAAGTCTCAGCATTTTAGTATGGGTATAGGCACATCAAAAGCATTTTTTATTGATGAAGCTTACATCAAAAGAATCGTAAGTGATATCACTTTAACTCGGCCATTTAAAGTGGTAGTTGATGCGGGTAATGGCATCGCGGGGCCTGTATTAATCAAGACTCTAACGCAATTAGGGTGTGAGGTGATACCACTTTTTTGTGAGGTGGATGGCAGGTTTCCTAATCATCACCCTGACCCAACTGTTGAAGCAAATTTAGTCGATTTAAAGCATGCTGTATTAACCCATAGGGCAGATATCGGGCTTGCTTTTGATGGTGATGCCGATAGGTTGGGTGTGGTAACCAATCTTGGAGAAGTCATTTGGGCTGATAGACTTATGATGTTCTACGCGCGTCATTTATTAAACAAACAAGCAGGCGCGACCATTGCTTATGATGTAAAATGTTCAGCCAATTTAAAACAGGTGATCGAGGCCGCTGGGGGCAGGGCGGTGATGTGCCCGACAGGACATTCGATTGTTAAGAAAAAAATGCAAGAAGTAAAGGCGGTATTTGCCGGCGAAATGAGCGGACATTTATTTTTTAAAGACCGTTGGTATGGGTTTGACGATGCGCTTTATAGTGCGGCACGTTTGCTTGAAATGTTAAGTAGCAGCATGCTTGATGTTCATGAGCAATTTTCAACCATTCCTAACAGCATCCATACACCTGAAATTCATATTCCTGTGCAAGAAAGACGTAAATTTCAAATTATGCAAGATTTTTGCACTTACGCTGAGTTTAAAGGCGCACATTTGGTGCGTATTGATGGCCTAAGAGCTGAGTTTGCCAATGGTTGGGGGTTATTACGTGCTTCGAATACCACGCCGTGTTTGGTAGCGCGTTTTGAAGCGCATGATACAATGATTTTACAACACATCAAACAAGCGTTTGCTACCCAATTACAGCGTGTAGCTCCTGAGCTTAATTTGGCTGCTATACTTGCCTGATGACTCTTTTGGGTAACCTTATACCATGACCTATGGAACTAGCTGGCCTAAAGTAACACTTATTACCCGTTATTTCTTAGCTTCAGATGAAAAACTAAAGGCGTGGCTGTTACTATTTTTTGGCTTGCTTTGTACGCTTGTTACAACGGTGACCATTATCTTATTTCCCTGGTTGTTTGCGCTTATTTGGTCAGCGCTTGCTGGAATGAATGTTATGGCCTTGCTTGCCACCACCTGTTATTTCGGGTTAGCAGTTGCCTGTTTTGTGGTGTTTGATGCTTTAAAAACTTATGTAAGTGGCCGTTTGGCCATGAGTTGGCGTTGTTGGTTAACCAAAGATATTTTGGTGCATTTAAATAATACAAATGATACCAACAGCGATAAAGTTGAGAATATCGCCCAGCGCGTTCAAGAAGATGTTAAAATTTTTGTCAATTCATCGGTTGATTTTTGTTTTAACACCCTTAAGTACAGTGCAATTTTTATATTTTTTATGGTAAATCTATGGCTTATTGGTAGCGCGTTATCGTTTACTCTTGTAGGTTGTAGCATCGTCATTCCAGGCTTTTTATTTTGGGCGGCATTACTTGTTACATTAATTGGCGCGCTTGTGACCCATTTAATTGGCAAAAATTTAATCCATATTAATCAGCAAGAAATTGATACAGAAGCTAATTTGCGTGCTGAAATTAATAACTCATTGGTCGTCTCACCAAACGCCCTTATAACCTCAAACGTTGATATAAACGATAAGTTAGGGCGCGCTTCAGAGGCTACACACCAAAAATTATGCACACAAACCAAAATAAGTATATTTAAGAATTTTTACATGCAGATAGTGTATATCATACCTTATTTGTTAGCTGCCCCTTTTTATTTAACAGGGCAATTTAACATGGCCAAAATTGTGCAAATTGGCGCCTCTTTTGGTGAAATTAACTATGCCTCCAATTGGTTTATTTCAAACTATGAAGCGTTTGTTATGTGGAAAACAAGTCTAGGTCGCATTGCACAAATCTTTACACCCACATCCAATCAAGCTGCAAATATTAGAGAAGACGCGGCAAAGCCTTTGAAGGCTCGACCAGTGGAGCTAGCAGAACCAATCGTATTCAAGCCACTTTTTAAATTACGTGAAAATTTTGAAGATAATGATGTGGCACTTGGTTTTAGACGTCGTGCAAGTATTTAATGCGCGCCCTAAGCGCTTTTTATTTGAAAGCTTCAGCTATCAAGGCATCTGTCTGGCAGGTATTTGTTATTGTTTTTTTGCACGGTTTAAGTTCAGCGCTGCCTTTTGGTTTGATAACACTTGGCGTACAAAATTGGTATTTAACCCAAAACCAAAATTTAACCAACCTTGCATGGCTTTCGCTGATCGCTCAAGTTTATTTATTTAAATTTCTCTGGGGTCATGTATGTGATAATCACTGCCTTTATGGCACCCAAAAGCGCAAAAGTTGGATATTAACCATGCAGGCCATCATGGTTTTGCTGATTGCTTTATTGTCTTTTATATCATTTGAGCATCGATTAGGGGTGATGATTGTTATCGCATTAATAGGGTTTGCCTCAGCCACACAAGATTTATGCATTGATGCTTATCGCAGTGAACTTATGACTCATCATCGTTTGTATCAAAAATATATTGCTTTAAGCTATATCGTAGGCTTCAGGCTAGGCTATTTGATGACGGGCGCCGGTATTTTACTCATCGCGCATTTTATAAATTGGCAATTTAGTTATCAGCTTATTGCCGGCTGTATGATGATATGCATGTTGGCAACAATTTATAGTACCGAACATTCAATTACCACGACTCAAACATCGCTCAATAGATGGCAGGCTATCCAAACCATTTTAGCTAAAAAGCATATTAAATTATTTCTAAGTTTTATATTTTTATATGAATTTGGTGATAGTTTAATTTCAGCTGTTTTGGTTAATTTTTTGGCCAGCGTTAAACATTATTCGCTGCTTACTATTGCCTTGCAAGTTAAAACGGCTAATTTAATATCTCTTTTTTTAAGCCCGATTATTATGCTGGTGTTTTTAAATTATGCTTCATTATCGACATTATTATTATTAGGCCTTGTAAGTGAAGCTTTGATTTTAAACTCCCTTTGGTATGCCAGTGATAGCATGAGTATTTTATTTTGGTCGCAATTGGCTTTAGGTTTATTTGAAGGCATGCTGGGCGCATTGATTTTAAATGTCTATACCTATTTGGCTGATGGCGAGAGTGGCGCGTTTAATTATGCTTTTATTGCGGCTGTGGGTGGGCTTAAATCGCTTGTTACGCCAAGTTTAGCCGTGCTTATTATCAAATGTTTGTCCTGGCCAATGCTGTTTCTCATCGGCACGCTTTTAACTCTACCAGGATGCTATCTGGTGATATTGCTGCGTCCTGAACTTAAAAAAATTTTCTAAAATAAAATGGTTTATAAATTTTGACGCAAAACAAGAAGATGCATGCCAACGTCTGTATCTTCTTGTTGGCGTGCATTAATTTTTGTATGTAGAACCATATCAAGTTGATAAAAAGCACATAAATCTTGCAAATATTCTAAGTTATGACTAAAACGGCTGGTGGCATTAAGGTGCCAGGATTCTTGCAGGCTTATTTCGGTGGTAAGTATACAATAACCTTCTGGTTTGAGTGTTTTTTTTATGCCTTGAAAAAATAGCGCCAAATCACCTAAATAAGGCAAAACATCTGCGGCAACGATGACATCAAATAACGCATCCTTATAATTTTTTAAAAAAACTTCAATATCTGCGGTGACTAGTTTGTCATAAATGGCTTTGCGTTTGGCATGTTCTAGCATTTTGGGTGAAATATCGACGCCAATTAAATAGCGGCAAAGTGAACGTAGGTGTACGCCAATTAAGCCTGTGCCACATCCTGCATCCAGCAAAGTTTCAATGGGTGAAATAACTAAATCATTGAAAAGCGCTGTAATTTGTTCAGGAAGCGTATAGTTTAAATAATTTTGTACATGATTGTCGTAATATAATGCATAGTTATCAAATAAATTACGTGCATATTCAGGGCAGGTAGTGGCTTTTGTTGGATGCTCAATGGCCGCCAGCATGTGTTGGCTTGGTTTATCATCAGGGTTTGCTTGTAATGCTTGTTTTAATAATGTGGCAGCGGTGGTTTTTTTATTTAAACGGATATAGACCGCCGCAAGATTATTAAGGGTTGCAAAGTGAGCAGGCTTAATTATTAATAATTGTTTAAATAAATTAATGGCTTGATTTAAATGGCCAAGCGCCATTTGTGCAACACCCATATTATATAAATATTCCGTGTTGTGAGGATGATGCTTTAACAACACATCATAATGCATCAAGGCATTTTCAAATAAATCATGATGCATAAAGGTCGCCGCCAGATTATGGCGCGCTTTTTCATGCTGATTATCTTCGGCCAATGCTTGGGTAAAATAATCAATCGCTTCTTGAGGCATATCTTGTTTTAAAGCAATCACGCCAAGATTTGTGAGCGTATCAGGAAGTTCAATGGCGTGCTTTTTAAGAATTGCAAAACATTCGTGCGCTTTATTCAGCTGGTTTGTTTCAAGATAAAGCACGCCTAGATGTCGCAAGCTCTCAAGATGCTCTGGATGTTGATAAATCACATATTCAAAACAATCAATGGCTTTGAGGTAGCGTTGTTGTTTAAACCATAATAACCCTAAGTGGTAGTGTGCCAGCGTAAAGTCAGGCGCCTGTTCTATCACTTTTATATAGTGTGTTTGTGCCTCAGCAAAGCGACCCTCTAAACTTAAAAGATTGGCCAGATTATGACGTGCTTGTAAAGCTGTGTCGTCTAAGTCAAGGGCGCGCTGATAATAGATAAGTGCTTGGTGATAATCGTGTATTTGTTTATAGGCATTGGCCAAATTATTGCAAACCGCCGGTTGGTTAGAGTCAAGCTTAAGCGCTTTTTTAAACGCCGTGATCGCCTTTTGTAGGTGCTGCGCTTGGGCAAGTGCGACACCTAAATAATTCAAAATCTGCGGCTCATAGGGATGGTCTTGATGCAATTTTTGATACAAAGTAATGGCTTTATCTAATTGATTATCTTTCTGATAAGCAAACGCTTGGGTGAGTTTATTTTTTAAAATCGCATCCATAACTTAAGGGTTATTATCTAACAATTCATGTTGAAGCGTTGGGTAAAGCATGTTTAAAGCTTGGGCGCGATGGCTTAGTGTATTTTTAGTGTTAAGTGGCAACTCAGCAAGGGTACATTGATGGGTGGACAAATAAAATACTGGGTCATAACCAAAACCATGCGTGCCTTTAGGCGTGTCGATGATTACCCCATCAAGCTTGCCAAAAGCAATAAGAGGTGCGGCATCCAGGCGATAACGGGTGACGACCATGGCGCAATAAAAATAAGCTTTAAAGGGAAAAGTTTGTGAAGTTTGTTGTAGTTGCGCCAATAAATAAGAAATATTATCACCATCACTGGCATGTTCTTTGGCAAATCTTGCCGAAAAAATGCCAGGCTGACCATTTAAAGCCGGAACCACTAAACCTGAATCTTCTGCTAAAGCTGCTTTGTTGGTCATGTGGCTGATAAATTGTGCTTTAAGCAGGGCATTTTCAATAAAGGTGGTTCCTGTTTCTAATGCTTGCTCAGCGGTGATACTGGCTTGAGCCATGCACTTAATTGGCGCTAAAAGCTTAGTTAGTTCAGCAATTTTACCTGGATTATGTGTGGCTAAAATTAAATCGGTCATAGT
The DNA here is from genome assembly GCA_002863045.1 of Legionella sp. GTDB lineage: Bacteria > Pseudomonadota > Gammaproteobacteria > Legionellales > Legionellaceae > Legionella_C. The sequence continues at coordinate 15,382 of PKDH01000042.1, read as the reverse complement.
GATTAAAAAAATTTGGATAAGAAAAAGTTTTATAAAAAATTCATTATACCGATTGCCTTTGAAGATGCGAGTGATAACAACTCTAAGCTTTGACAGCGCGGGTGAAGGATGATGCGGTGGGGAGTTACCGATACTATTCAAATTGTATAAGAAGAAAAAATAGCGTGTAAATTTTGCGTTATTAAAAAAAATGGTTAGGATAAAAAGAGGGTAACTTATGGGGAGAACGGTTATGAAATCTACTTTTTTTGAACTTAGTGCTTGGGTAAATGCTGTCGCAAAACATCCAATGGATGAAGAATTTAAAATAGAACGACAAGCCATGCGTGTATTGCAGCGCAATGCCCCTAAATTAAGTGATTATCTTACCGCTGCCGAACAGGCACAAAAAACTGTTTATTTAGATGAGCATCTATTTAAATGGGCCAATGGTGAGGTACTAAATGGACAGTATAATTTTTGTATGACAGCAGAAAAGCATCCACGTTTAATTTGCGATGTTGGCTTGCATCATTCCTATTTGGTCAATGGTAAAAAAGTTTTAGCGGCAGGTGAATTACTTTTCAAACAAGGTCAATTATTTGAAATAACCAATAGCAGTGGCCATTATCGACTTAGTAATGAAGAAATGCTTCCTTTTGTAGCAGCAATGTATGAATTAAGTGCTCAAACTTTGTTATCGTATGTCAGTTATTCAGACACAGTACCCAACGTTTTTTCAGTAGAAAAAATGATTAAGGATAAAAGAATTGGTTACGCACAATTACTAAAAGAAAATGCACCAACTTATTTTTCATCTTTAGATGATTCATTGAAAGATGAAGTAGCGCCTTATGCCGTAACATCCCATGCTTATAAACCCTACTTTTTTGCAGCAAAAAATAATCATAATTTGCATCTTCCAGATGAAACAAGAGATAGATATGAGCTTATCTGTTTGAGTTTTTAAGTTTTTTTAAAAATCTAGAGGGGTTAACTATAATATATATATTCAAATTGAATATATATATTTCATTTATGACGCAACATTCTCAGGATTTGAAAATATTGATTATCTGCGACGATGGGATTTTAACTCAACAGCATGTCTCAGAGAGCCTAGCCATTTATGCCAAGCATTTAGCCAAACAAACTAGCTCCTCAGATAATCAAAGCCAGTTACCTTGCTTCCAAATCGTTGAAACGCCGAGTTTAGAAGAAGGTTTAAGCCTTTTACAGCAAGCTTCAAACTCAGAAAATTCGTTTGGATTGGTTTTTATTGATATCCAAGTACTGGATAATATTGATGCATGGATTCATCAAGTAATGCAATTAGATTCATCTTTATACATGGTTTTATTAGCTCAATCGCGCCTAGCGTATCATAAGCTTATCCAACGAAAAATAGAGGCTAATTTGCTCGTTCTAGCCAAACCTGTTGATGCTATCACACTTCACCAAATTATTTTTTTATTTACCGAAAAATGGCAATTATTACGTGATAAACACTATTACCAAAATAATATGGTTTGTTTTGCTGCAAAACGTATCGAAGAATTACAGCATAAAGTAATGCATGATGATTTAACCGGCAGCCCTAACCGCATATTGCTTAACGATAGAATGGCGCAAGCGATTTTAAATTATCAACGACACGATGGGTATTTTGCGGTGTTGTTTCTAGATTTAGATAAATTTAAAGCAATTAATGATACGTTAGGTCACCATGTGGGCGATGAATTATTAAAAATAATAGCTAAACGATTATCTCAAGGTATACGTGCACTGGATACGCTTGCTCGATTAGGGGGTGATGAATTCGTGGTGGTCATGACTGATTTAAAGCAATTATATGATGTACAAAAAACCGCAGTTAAAATTCTAGAGGCGATTCATCAAGAAATCATCATTGAGAATCATGTATTGCGCATCACAAGCAGTATAGGTATTGCCATTTACCCTCAGGATGGCCAAAACAGCCATGTTTTATTGCGCCATGCTGATGAAGCGATGTACCAATCCAAACGATTGGGTGGTAACCAATTCCAATTTTATTCCAAAAAAATACAAGAAAAATTAAAAGAAGCTTGGTATTTAGAGTTAGATTTACATCAAGCAGTTGATAAACAACAGTTCATATTATGGTATCAGCCACAATTTTGTTTAAAGGACCAAAAAATCAAATCAGTTGAAGCGTTAATTCGCTGGGTACATCCGATAAAAGGATTGTTGCTGCCAATAAAATTTATGCCCATTGCTTTGCGTAACGGTTTAATTTTACCGATTGGTCAGTGGATAATCAAAGAAGCTGCTCGACAAAACAAGCGCTGGCAAGAAGCCGGTTTTGATCCTATACAAGTTGTCATTAAACTTGATGAAGCACAATTAGAACAAGCTGATTTTATTCAGCAAATTCAAGTCATTTTAAATAAGACTGGACTGCCCCCACAATATCTTGAGTTTGAATTAAACGAAAACATGTTGGTGAAAACACGCGTGATTCAAAAAATAACTGAATTAAGCAAGCTTGGGGTAAGCATTGCTTTAAATGGCATAGGTACCGGGTGCGCTAAATGGCATCATCTAAGTCAGCTACCCCTAAATCGTTTAAAATTAGCCAAATCACTGATTCAGACGCTGAAATTTAATCAACAAGATAAAATCATTTTGCAAGCTGTGGTTAATATGGCCATGCACCTGAATATGGATTTATTAGCTCAAGGCATTGAAAATAGTCGACAACTAGATTTCTTACAAAAACAAGGCTGTACGCAAGTACAGGGCTTTTATTTTAGTAAACCCTTAGCAGTTAAGGCCATCGCTCGTTTATTAGATAGCCCTATGATGGTTAAAAAAATATTAACCGCCGTTAAATAACTACTTTAATATTAAGTGCTAGGTTTTGTACCCATTAAATAGCCGATAGGTTTTAGCGTAGGCACTTCATCGCAAATAATTTTCATAATAGCCAACAGTGGAATAGCCAAAAGTACCCCCATTAAACCTAATAATGTACCACTGATAATTAAACCCCAAATGGCGGCAAAAGGATTAATTTTAACCTTCTGACCTACTATTTTAGGTGTTAAAAAATTACCTTCTAAAAATTGTACAAACATGAACAAAGCCACCACTCCTAACGGATACCATAAAGATTGTTTGGTAAAAAACGCATAAAGCATGGGCAAAATGGCACCAATGGTGATGCCAATATAAGGAATAAGCGTTAAAAAAGCAGCCATCGAGCCAAAAAATAAGGCATTATCGATGCCTAAACAATACAACCCCAGTGCATTTAAAACCGCGATGATAAGAATGATAAGTGATAACCCAAGCACATATTGTTTAACGGTTAAGGGCATGCGCTTTAAAATATTACTTAATTTAAGCTTATGGTGATCAGGCACCACTTGATACAAAAAAGATACAAAAAAACGACGGTAGTACAAAATAAATAGTAAAGAAACAGCGAATAATATCAAAGAACTTAAAAAATGGGTGGTAAATGACAAAGTATTATTAACAAAATACATGCTATTACTCAAAATAGATGTATACATTTTTTTTAAAAAAGCGGTCTGTTCAGCAAGCTCAATGGCAAAAACATGACCTATCCAATGTTGAATTCGACCCAGTAGCCCATCATAGGTTGATTGCACTGACGTAATTTCAAAATTAAGATTACTTAATTGCCACGTAAAAAAAGTAATCAACATTAAAATAGCAGCAATAAAAACACTCACACATAAAAAAGCACTGATAAGAGCAGGTAGCTTAAAATGGGTTTCAAAAAAATAAGTTAAAGGGTATAAAGCCAAAGCCACAATAAAGGCTGCAAGCAACGGATTAAGTAGCGAGCTACATGCCGATAAAGCTACGCTTGTAAGCATGATACTTGAGATAAAATAAAAATAGTGTGTCCAAAATTTCATAAGGGTCTTAAAATCATTAAGCTTAAATTAACCATAGCGTTAATTGCTTGAATCTGACAAATAAAACGCAATAATTTATGGTTATGCGCGAACGTAAACTTGATTTAACCCATGCGCAAATGAGGCAATTAACGGTTCAATGTGCTCTTTATCGTTTAACGTAAATTGTAAATTTTTGGTGAAAAAATCTTGCGGGGTGATGGTTGGCAGCTGGCTTGGAAAATTGGCAATACCCAAACGCCAATGGGAAAAGGCACGCTCGGCAAGCGGCTTCATTTCAAGTAACATGATGTCGGTATGGCGTTTATCGGTGGCAATTTTTAAATAAAGCGTTTCAAGCGTGGTTTTATCGCCTTCTAAAGCTTGAAAAAAATAATGATTATAAAAAAGCAACAAGCCTGTGATATCTGCTTGTGCATTTTTTTGTCGTGCCTGTTCGGTAAGATATGTTAAATCATCAATGGTAAAACTTGGAATGGCACGACTTGAGTAAATAAGTTGATACATAATAGACGCCATTAAGAAATAAATATTTATTTTAGCTTAAAAGCTGCAAAACATATATCAAATTTAACGATGTTTAGTTATGTTGGCCAATTTGTTCAATATTAGCCTGAATGGTCTGGGTGATGGTATCAAGTTTTAAGCCATTGTCCCATGCAAGAAAGGGCTCTTCTAACTCTTCTGATAAAATTTCAAGACCAAGCAGTACATAAATCATCATCAACATCATAGGAATGATAAGTAAACCAAAGGTATCAAGCCAACCAAACGGAAACATGAGTACATAAAAGAGTAAGGCTTGCTTTACAAAAAAAGCAAAAGCAGGCGGCACGGGAGTCTTGGCGATACGCTCACAGCCACCAATCATATCCATCAGATTGGCAATATTGCTTTCAAGCAATGCACATTGTTGCATGCGCTCGATACTACCATCACGAAATTTATGGATATAAGCATAAATATGATGGGCTAAAAATACCACCGGTTGGGCGATAAGCGCTTGTTTATCGGTTTTTAAAGAAAATAGTAGTTCATCGAGCATAAGTTGATTTTGACGCAAGTTTGCAGTAACAACCGCGGGAAACTTTTGCATAAGGTCGAGAAATTCAGGATGCTTTTTTAAATCAAAATAAACATCAAAACGTAGCGTGATATTACGGCAATTATTCACAATCGAACCCCATAAAGTGCGTCCCTCCCACCAGCGATTGTAACTAACATTCACGCGAAAGCTGATGATAATGGTTAAAATAAAGCTAAATATAATATGAAATTGGCCAATTTTAAGCCTGGCAATATGTGGGAAAAAAAAGCCAATAATAAACTCATACAAGGTAATAATGACCATGATGGGTAATAGCTTACGAAACACTTTTTCTTTATAAAATAATAATAAATGAGGAATCCAGGTTAAAAGGTCGTAAGATTTTTTGGGCATGATGATTCGCTTATGAGTAATATAAAGACAATAAATCTAATAAATATAACAACCTGCTTAACATAAGAGCATACAATAGCAAAGGCTTTGGGTCATTGCAATGATTTTTATGTGATGAAATTTATCAGCTGTAGTTGCTTGATTTTACGGTAAAATGCAATTTTATTCTTCTTGATAAAAAATAAGATGCTCATCATTTTTGATAATTAAATATTATTAAAAATGATGAGCATCTAGACGAACTTGGCAATCTTATATCAATAATTTAAAAAGCCAGTATTTTAAGGTTTAGGGCTTGAATCACTGTTATTATTTGAAGCGTTTTGCGCAAGCATGGTTGGTATATTTTTAGCCGCCCAAAAAAGTGAAGGTAAAGCAAATCCTGTACCAAAAAGAACTGCTTGATCTTTAAAGCCTGGTCTTGCTAATAATCGCGATTCAACATTTTCAAAGGTTCTAAAACCACACATAAATAGGTTGGTTGCAAAATACGAGGTAAGATATATTTTACCACCAACAATAGCCGCACCAAGTAATGCGCCACCACCAACCAAAGTTATCAATGCAAATGGGTCAACCTTTTTGCCATCAAGAATCAAGCTTTGACCCTTATGGTCAGGAAAGCAACCTAAAAATAGTGCTGCTCCACCGCCATGCAATGCTCCGGCAAAAGCACCCATGCCGGCAAGAAGTGGCGCTACTGTGCGTGGAAGTGCTTGTTTGCATGTATAAGGTGTTCTAGTGGCAACGTGTTTAAATAAATTGTTTAACGGCATAATTTGATTCCTTATAGTTTGTCCAAAGTGATTTGAATATCAAACGTTATGGTTGAGGCGCGAAAACACCTTCTAGAATATGTTGAGCTGCATCAAGATGAGCTTGTTTGGCACCACAATTTGTATTTTGTTGGTATTCATCTTGAATGTCACCTGCCCATTGACTTGCTTTTTCGATATCACCGCTAGCATGACAACTTCATACGGCATAATTGCAAAGCGAGGAATATTATAAAATTTTTTCAGAAAAAGCATCCTTTAAAATTTAATACACGCTGACAAAATAAATAACAACCAAGCATTATGATAAAATATGACCATAATGATGAATAATACTTTACGTGCTGTTTGCGCTTTAGATGGCTTTGAGCAACCAGAAGAACAAGAAGCTTATATTAGAATATTGGCTTATGCTGGGTGTTTTGAAGATGAAAATGATGCTGTACCTTATCTAAAGGGTCATAAACATGTGCTTACCCACCGTGAAGTAGATGATTTATTAAATTTTCGTTTCGCCTCGTTAACTCAGGGTTTTGAATGGCTTTCTTGGGTTAAAGATAAGTATTTGTTGCGCAAAGAGTTTCATGTAGAGGGTATTTCTCTTGATAAAGAGCAACGTGGTATCAATACAAAGCACTGGCAAGAGAAGGCATATCCTCTTAATAAATTGGTAGGTGGTGATAAACACGATGTAAGGTTGCAACTGTATTTATGTGCCCGGCAATTAGGTTTAATTGATGAAAAGCCATGGCCTGAAAATGTGATCATTAATAAAGTTGTATTATGGTCTGCTCTGGAAAAATTTTTGCTTAAACGCATTGAGTTTATAGCGCACCATGCAAACCAACCTGTTTTAGAATTATATGTGCTCACCAGTCCTCGCGGCGTGTTTAATTTTGAACAAGCATTGCCGGCTTTACTCGCCGGCCCCATTTGGTTTAATTGCCCTGATAAAACCCACTTGATTAAAAAAGGGTTAGAGCAGCATCAAGATGCTTGGGATTCTTTACAGTGGACGATGAATTTATCAGCACTTAAAAAAGAAATCATGCACGCTTTGGGTGTTAGCACATGGCCGCGTGCGGCTTTTAGTTACTATTATCAAGATAAAGCCATTTATGATGCCGTAGCCCACAAAGCACAACGAGCGCCTCTCGATTATGAGGGCGGGGCCTGGCCTGTGGCTCTTGACTTAGTTGCTTATTATTTTCACCTTTTCACACAAGGTAAGTCTTTTTTTGCGGCAACAAAACTGATACCAGTGGTGGCGTGTGGCCAAGGAATGAATTTAACCGAATCAGATGATTTGTTAGACGTGTGGTACCATGAGCATGGTAAAAAGCCTCTACAAAATGGGGAAAAAATAGTATTTATTACGTGTAACACCATGCACGCACTAGCTTTTGTCAAGCAAAATATATGGAATACTTTTTATTTACAAGAAGCGTTTATCCAGCAAACCATATTTGAAAAAATTCGTTTTTTTAATGAGCAACATAATGAGCAGCATCTACTGTCTTTATCTGAAATAGGCAGCGATGTGCTGATAGCAGGGCCGGCTTCTAACGATTTTTCTATTCCAATAGCATTCGATATGCTTGCTAAAAGATCGTTTCATTTGCGCTCTAAAATAACTTATTACATACAGTTATTTGAAATTAAACACAGTCATGAAACACCTGATGTTATGGGTATGCAACGCATGATTTTGTATAACCAAAAAGCCCATTTTGCTTTGATTAATGCCAGTATTGAGCTGGCGGTTTTTTACTTTTTAGCAGAAAAATTTATCAAAACAGCGGGCTTATTTAATTTTGTACTTAATGTTTTACACAAGCTCGACAAGCATGAATACAACGCGCATATACGTGAATTTAAAAAAGCCACCTGGATTAATATGCGGCGCTTTATTGCAATCACTAAGCAACAATTCAACTTATCCGGACAGGCAAATTTAGCAGTATTAGAAGCCTGTGATATTCATCATAGCAAGCAGTTAAAGGCCATACGAGGCGATTTATCACAACAGTTTTCACAAGCTGATACCCAAGGTATTTCTATGTTTTCTTTGTATGGCCATATGTTTAAGGTCCTTCGACAGTATTTTAGCTCGTTAGTCGAAGCGTCTGCTTTATTGCTTGATATGGACATCACCTCGTGGGCGCTAATGTACATGGGGTCTTATGCACGTCAACAAGGTCATGCTATTCGCTTTAATGGAGCGTTGTATGATAGCTATACCAAAGATGGTTATAGTTTTGATTCTAATTTACCCGTAGCCAGTAAGACGCCTTTGGGTAAAAAAATAAAAGGTAAGCTTTTATACATGGTTTGATAAATCTATCCCAAGCACAAACGCTTTATACCTTGATCACCTTTTCGATGTATCTGCGCTTAAAGTTACATTTTAAATATCAAGAACAAAAAATGGCTATCGAGGTTGATGATAAAGACTATGTAGTATTGCAGTCTAAGCGCCAGAAGTTACACCATTTGTACGATTTTTTTCGCAAAAGAATATTACGTGAAGAAACTTGGCAGCTATGTGAGGAAGCGCGCTTGAATAAACAGGCGATAGGCTGTACTTTTTTTTAGAATTAAATTTTACTTCATTGCTTTTTTTAAATACTATCTAGTAAAGTTTATAAACAAATTGTAAATCTAGATGAATATTTTATTTCTGCAACAACATATTGATGCCAATGATTTATTAACAAGCTATAAGTCACTTATTCAAGCCATCATAAACGGTGAAATACGCTCGCCCCAAGCTAAAAAACTTGTAGGCTTTAAATATCAAGGGCAAACCGTTTATCGTGCCAAAATCGATAAAAAGCATCGTTTAATTTATACGTTTATCGAGTATCAAGGTGAGCGTGTTTTACTTATTTTGGCGGATAATAACCATAATTATACTCAGTTAAAACGTCAGTTAATGGGGCAGCAGCAGGAAGTAAAACTTACAGAATTAAGCGATGAAGACTCTATGGCGCTGAATGATAAAGGTCAGGATGTCATACTCAATGCCATGGCGGCGGTTAGCTATCAAAAAGATACGTTGGTATTAGATGAATACCAAAAGCAAAGTTTTGTTCAAGAGGCTCCCTTATTATTAAGTGGGCCACCTGGAGCCGGAAAGACCGTGGTGTTGTATAACATGATGGTTCAAGCTTTGCAGCGGTATGCTAAGTATCATGCTTTGCACAGTGATTTACCCAAAGCTGCTGCTGGGGATATTATATTTGTGTCACCCTCACAAAAGCTGATAGATGCGTTAGAGGGATATCCTGAGCATCGCGCAGTTATGAATGCGCCTGCTGTGGTATTTACCACCTGGGAATCGTTATTGACAACCCATTACCCAGATAAAAGCACCATTGCAGATCATGAGTTTGGCGATTGGCTCAAGCTTAAAATGCCTAAAGAACCAGCAGAAGTGATGCACTATGAATTTAGCTTAATTATGGCATTAGGTTTTGAGCATTATCAAAAGCTTGGCCTGCGTCAAAGTGCTTATGCCGGACAAACTAACAAGCAAAAAAAAATCTTTAATTTGTATAAGCTTTGGTTAGCATATTTAGATGACGCGGGTAAATTAGACCCCATGGTGAGCACCATAGCAGGGATGGATTCCGTTAAATATAGTGGCGTGTTTTGTGATGAGGCTCAAAATTTACCGCCTAGTGCTTTGCGATTTTTTATAGAGCATGTTGATAATCAACAATTTGTGAGCTGCCTTGACAGTGAACAGTGCCTTATTTCTTCTTTTGGACTTAGTTGTTTGAAATCGATGTTGTACACGGTTTATGGCAAATTTACCTTGCAGCATTTGCTTTGCACTTGGCGCTGCCCACCGCAAATTGCACAAGCTGCCAATCATATTATGCAGCTTAAATATCAGCTAGATGGCAAAGATAAGAAGCGCGAATATCATGAGCTTAAATCAGCACGTACGGATGAAGGCTATATAAGCTTGATTGACTCGACCCAATGTGCGGCTCTGTACCCCATAACTGAACGCGCGACCACGGTTGTGATTGCTGAGAATTGTTCACCTGTTGAAGCTGAAAAAATCCGTAAGATTTTAAAAACAGCACATGTCTTAAGCGCTCAAGAGGCCATTGGCCTTGATTTTGATACAGTCATTTTATGGAAACCTATTTCAAGTGTAACTTGTTTGAAAAAGCTTGATCTCAATACATCTTCTCAAGGTTTAAATTTAAATCAATGGCGTGCTTTAAATGCGCTTTATGTTGGGCTAAGTCGTGCGCAAAAAAGTGCCTTTATTTACGAAGATAAGTATTGGCACGATAAGACAAAGCAATTTTTTGGCGATATTAATATAAATCAACCCTCTCATGAAGTGACGCCACTTACGCCTGCGCAAAAATATCAACAGTGGCAAGATATGGCAATGACACATTTCGTTGAAGGTCGCCAGGCGTTAGCACGAGAAATTATGTTGTGTCATTTAGATATGACAGTGGACGAAATTGATAAAAAATTACAAACACTTAAACCTAAAACTCAGGCTACAATACCGCCAAATCGCGCCGTCGAGACCGTAGTATCCTCTAAAAAACACGCAAAAAAGTTAGACAAACCAACAAATACGCCAGCGGTACCCGTGGTGACGAATGTTGATAAACCTTTAAGAAGAACCAGGATAGATGCCCGTTTTCGCTCAAGGCACAGAAAAAAAAGATATTTAAAAGTCCCTGATATATCTAAGTTAATCACAGTTGAAAAATTATATACAAAGCAGGGGTTAATTGATCTTAACGACGCACTTGAGGCGTATCCACATTTAGTCAAGGACATTGGTACGAATTTATTTGATATAAGACCATCAGGACGAAGTAGGTATGCCGATAGCTCGCCTTTGTTATGGTTTACAGCCAACCCATACGGAGAAGAGTTGCTAATTAAGATTCTTGAAGGAAATCCTGATTTAGCTAAAAACATGAGTGTTGAAGTGTTATGCCACCCGCGCTCGTCAATGACAGGGGCTAATGAGAACGTCTCTGTGTTGTATTGCCTTGCAGCAACAGAGAATGGTTGTGAAATTTTAGAGAAAATTTTTACCATTAATCCTGAACTGGCCAAAAAAATCAGTGCTGAAGCGTTGTGTCGTTGGCGACCAGAAAAAGCAGGTCTCGCTATGCATACCTCAGCATTTTATTGGCTTACATGTACGCTTACTGGACTTAAGGTTTTGAACATACTTCTTAGAGCTAATCCTGATCTGGCCAACGAAATTAGCGCTAAAACATTATGCTTGGTGTTAACCAAGGCTCTGCCATTACATGTTGACAACTCTGCATTATATTGTTTAGCAAGTAGTTCGAAAGGGTGTAAAATTTTAAAAAAATTGCTTAAAAAAAACCCGAAATTAGCCAGTGAGATTAGTGCTCATGACTTATGCTTCATACGCTCATCAGAAGCAAAATTAAATGCAGGTATTTCACTGTTATATATTTTTACAGCCAGCCCAGATGGCTGTAAAATTTTAAGCAAATTGCTTGAAATAAACCCTGATATAATCAAAGATATTAATGCGCATGATTTGTGTTTGAGATGTTCATTAAAAGCTGAAGACAATGCTTATGATTCACCTTTATATCAGTTAATAATAAATCCAGATGGGCGCAAAGTTTTCAATAAACTTTTTACTAATAATCCAAAGCTTATAGACGAGACTTTAGATATTTTAGAAAAAACAGATAATATGTTAGGCAAAGACGATATATTTATCGAAATAAAATTGATACAAGAAAAACAAGCAGCTTTGGCTCGAACAAATCCTCATACATTTTTTCCACCTAACTCAGATGCAAATACTACGATAGAGCCTTATATAGAAAGTGCAAAGCTAACTTAGTTTTTAATATTTTGGCAGATGAAAAAAAATTAGCCATACTCTAAAGGTTGTTGTTATTTTTAATTTTCATTAAAGGAGTCATGATGCCAACACTTTTCGCTAAACATAATAAAGCACCTAAAGATGCACCTAGCTTAAATCCAGTACTTTCAGCGGTCATGAATATAAAACAACATTATAAAAATAATTTAGGCGAGGAAACAGGTTCAGATAATTGTTGTACCAATTTATTTTCATGTTTTAAAAAAACCTCAAGTCTTATCCCCGCTAACTATAAAGCCATCATTAGTTGGCTTACAACCATTAGCAAAACCCAAGCTCAAACCGGTTATAATGAAACGGTGATGGCCACAGCCCTTATCGCAAGCCTTGATTTTCTTTCACAAGACAATACAGGCAGCGATATACCAGCCAATATCTTAAAAGATTTAATTGAAGAAATTGTGAGGGCGAATGACTTAGATATTAATATCATGCCTGACTATGCTGTGCTTGAACAATATTGTAAAGATAACAAGATTGATATCCCTGCTGACATTAAAAATATTATTGATGCCCAAAGCATTTCTATGTTGATTGCTTAAAATCAGGTTAGGAGTCGCCTTTTTAGATACTTTGGTATCGTAAAATGAAGACTCCTGATTGAGTATTTACAAAGCACGAATTTCTTCGAGAGTGAACCTATTTTATTGCCGTGCCGTGATATGAAAATTTTGTTTTGTTACCATAAATCACGTAAATACTTAACAGAGGTAGATAAAGACAACCAAGCTTCTTTAAAGCGCCCAGCTTTGGCTAATTTTGCTTCTGACTCCACATAACGTGTTAAGACGCCAATTGAGGTATGAGGCGGCAATACTGGAATGTCAGGATTAGTCAGCACCTCAATTAATACTGCCTCATCACTATCAAACGCCTCTTTTAATGCATCGTTAAGCAGTGCTGGGTCATCAACTTGGATGCCTTTAATGCCGCACGCACGAGCGACATCGGCAAAATTTGGGTTAACCATATCAGTTTGCCAATTTGGTAAACCTGCGACTTGCATTTCAAGCTGCACCATGCCCAAAGCACGGTTATTAAAAACCACAAGTTTGATGGGTAATTGATATTGGCTGATGGTCATCAAATCACCCAAAAGCATCGAAAGCCCACCATCACCACAAAAAGCTATGACTTGACGCTCTGGGGCATAAAATGCCGCGCCGATGGCTTGGGGCATGGCTGAGGCCATCGAGCCATGGGAGAAACTGCCCATCAAGTGGCGCTTGCCAGTGCTTTTAAGATAGCGCGCCGCCCACACCGCACACATGCCGGTATCAGCGGTAAAAATGGCATCATCATCGGCTAATTCACTCACCAAGTGGGCTAAATATTCAGGACTTATCAAATTTTTTTTACCAGGCGTTTGCGCATGTTGCTGTTGGCGTTTGGTAATACTTTGATGCTCTTTTAAACACGTATTCAAAAATGAAGCATCTTCTTGCAAATCAAGTTTTGGTAATAATGCTTCAAGGGTGGCATCAATGCTGCCAGTTAAGCCTTGATAAAGTGCCACCCGGCGGCCAAGGCGTTCAGGTTTGGTATCGATTTGAATGATTTTAACGCGCCCGTCTAAAAATTCACGCCAGGGAAAATCACTGCCCAGCATCAGCAATACTTCGCATTCAGTGATAGCACGCGCGCCAGCACTACTGCCTAAAAGGCCGGTCATGCCAACGGCAAAGGCATTATCGTGTTCCATGGCCATTTTGGCTTTCAGCGTAAAAGCAATTGGGGCGTTTAGCTTTTGTGCTAAAGCCAACACATTCTCACGAGCGTTATCGCAACCTAACCCCGCATAGATACCTATTTTTTTAGTGCTTTTTAATAAAACGGCTAACTTGTCAAGCTCATCATCGGTGGGGCGCGTGAGGGCTTTGGATTGATATAAAGTAGCCAGTGGTAATTTGGTGTAAGCTTTTTTCATCATTAAATCACCTGGAAACGCGCAAACACCAACCCCTTGGCAAGCAGCAGCATGTTGCATGGCTTGTTGCAGCATGCGGGGCAGTTGTTCGGGTGTTTGCGCAAGTTCGTTATAGTAGCTGCAGCCATCAAACATGCTCAAATCGGTGGATTGAAAACTTTCACTGCCATAATCTTTTGAGCTAATCGTCGAAGCCAAAGCCAAAACTGGGGCGCCCCAGCGATGCGCATCATACAAACCATTGATTAAATGCACATGGCCTGGTCCTGAGCTGCCGGCACAACAGCCCATACCACCCAAAACGCCTTCAGCCATGGCAGCATAAGCACCCGCTTCTTCATGACGCACATGAATCCATTGGATGCTACCATCACGACGCAATGCGTCATTTAGAAAATTAAGACTATCGCCAGTGACGCCATAAATACGTTTAATACCGGCATTTTTTAAGATTTGTACCGTTTGTTCAGCAGTGGTTGGTGTCATAAAAAGTCCTTTTTTTAATCAAATATTTTGGTAGACGTTGAAGCTGCTTGATAGTAGTGGTGCGCGCTGGCATTTTGCCAATCATCAGCAAAATCTTTAGGTATGGTTTTACCTAATAGCTCACCTGGCTTTAAATAATGATACATCGCCCTATAATCGCTTATTTGCTGATGACCTTGTTGTTGTTTGATCATCGCAGGTGTTAAGTCATCAGGGTGACTTACCCCGATGGCCCCCACCAATTGTAGAAAACTTTGCATGGTTTGTTCGTGATAATTTTTGACATAAACGGCTTTGCTATCCACATCAATGGCTTTGGCTCTTTTAGGGTCTTGGGTGGTAACACCGGTTGGGCAGTCACCTTTATCGCAGCGCAATGCTTGAATACATCCCACCGCAAACATCATGGGACGCGCCACATTACAACCATCCGCTCCTAGCGCTATTTTTTGGAGCATATCAAAGCCATCGACAATTTTGCCACTGACTAAAATTTTGATAAATTGACGTATATTACAACCCACAAGGCTTGCGTGGACAAAAGGCAATGCTTCATCAAGGCTCAAACCAACATAATCAGAAAACTCACTGGGGGCAGCCCCCGTGCCGCCTTCGGCACCATCGATGGTAATAAAATCAGGTAAAATATTGGTTTCAAGCATGGCTTTACAGATGCTTAAAAAATCATCACGCCGCCCGATACATAATTTAAAACCAATGGGTTTGCCAAAGGTAAGCTTGCGCAAGCGCGCCACAAAATGCAGCAACCCACTAGGTGTGCTAAATTCAGGATGATTTGCGGGTGATTGGCAATCTTGCCCTTGGGGAATTTGACGATATTTGGCAATTTCTTCAGTCACTTTAGCGCCAGGCAATAGCCCGCCATCACCAGGTTTAGCTCCTTGTGATAATTTAATG
>PKDH01000052.1 GCA_002863045.1 Legionella sp. | reverse complement strand
ATACCCGATATTTTTATGTAGTTATCTATCGAAAATTGCTATCTATCATCGCAATTTCAGTTGCTTTAAATATTTTGTTATGTTTCGCCATCATTTTTACCTATTGGCATCAACCTCAGGGAGATTTTTATGCAACAAATGGTATGACGCCACCCATTCAATTAAAAGTTTTAAATCAGCCCAATAACACCTCCCAAGCGTTACTTGCTTCTGATATTAAGAATGATGACAATAGCAAAATCATACCTGATTAAAAAATTAATTAAGAGGAAAATATGGCGCTTGATGCACTGACTGCGGTTGCCTTAAGAAATAAATTTTATAAAGATGGCCAGCGTAAATTAGTGATTGCTTTAATCATTTCACTACTTGTTAACAGTATGCTAGCAATCATGCTGATATATCTTATGAGTCATCCGCCGGCACCTAAATATTTTGCAACGAGCATCAATGGCAGAATTACGCCACTTTTCCCCTTAACTGAGCCCAATCAGTCGGATTCAGCAATATTACAATGGGCAAATCAAGCTGCCATTGCCGCTTTTACTTATAATTTTGTGAATTATCGAGATGAACTTCAGGCATCCTCTGGGTTTTTTACTGCTGATGGTTGGAATCAATTTTTAACGGCTCTACAACAATCTAATAACCTTGAAGCAGTTAAAGCTAAAAAATTAATCGTGTCGGCGGTAGCAACGCGTGCGCCTATTATTTTGCAAAAAGGCTTATTGAATGGCCGTTATTCTTGGCGTATTCAAATGCCACTTTTAGTAACGTATCAAAGTGCAAGCGAATTTTCACAGCAAAATAATGTGGTAACCATGCTGGTCACACGCGTTTCAACGCTCAATTCGCCGCGTGGTATTGGTATTACTCAGTTTGTAGTAGGACCGGCAAGCGGTGGGGTAAATTCATGATAAATCCATATCAATATTATGTCGCAATTGGTGTTATGTGTTCGTCGCTGTTGATTAGCCCGCTCTATGGGGCGCCAGAAGATGCATCCTCACAGCAAGCCTTGCAACAATTACGTCTTTTGCAACAAAAATTGGCTAAAAAAGAATCTCAGCAAACAAAGCCTAGTGTTATCAACCCAATTAAAGCCAATGAAAATTCACAGGTTAATCCATTAACACCAGATAATCCGAACACTCATCCTGTGGCGCTTACCCCATCGAATAATGGTACTGATATTGAAGAAATAGCTTTTCAAGAAATTACCAAGCAGATGTTTCCTTTAACGCCTGAGCAAGTTATTCGTTTAAAACAAATGTATAGAACATCCGAATACGCGCAGGCTGCATCTGCAGGAGTACCGCCTAAACCCACGGCCACATCGCAATTTGTCAACTTATCACCAGGCTCAACACCGCCGGTGATTCGTCTGGCGCAAGGTTTTGTGTCTTCACTGGTTTTTCTCGATTCAACTGGTGCGCCTTGGCCAATCAGTGCTTATGATCTAGGAGATCCATCCTCTTTTAATATCCAGTGGGATAAAACTGGGAATACACTGATGATTCAAGCAATTAAATTATACAATTACGGTAATTTAGCTGTGCGCTTAAAAGGATTGAATACGCCTGTGATGTTAACGTTAATTCCAGGTCAAAAAGCAGTTGATTATCGTGTTGATTTGAGAGTGCAGGGTGTGGGGCCTGAAGCCATGGCCTTACCTACCGAAGAAGGCTTGCCTCCGGCCGCTAATGACATTTTATTACATGTTTTAGAAGGGGTGCCGCCTAATGGCAGTCAGCGCTTGATTGTAAGCGGCGGAGATGCACGTGCTTGGTTGCTTAATGAACAATTATATGTTCGTACCAACCTAACTATTTTATCTCCAGGCTGGATAAGTAGTATGACAAGTGCTGATGGCATGCACGCTTATGAAATGCAAAAATCACCGGTATTACTGGTATCTTGGCATGGCAAAATTATGCAGCTTAAGGTGGAAGGGTTATAAGATGGCGCAAAAAAAAGAAAATATTAAAATGCTGTTTACCAATACCCGCTCACGGGTCATTATCGTTTTTACGGCCATTATTATGCTAGTAGCCATTATTATAGGCCTTACAAAATTTTTTAGCAGTAACAAAAGCGCGGCTGATTCAAGCCTTGCGAATGCTCCGGCAGGCATTCGTTCTATTCCGGGTGCGCTTGACCCTACGGCTGAATATGCCAAGCTTCAAGAAGCGCAAAATGTTAGTCAAGCCAGTAGCGCGCTTAAAACTGGTCAAAGTGCGATACCAACCATTATTCGTTCACAATCGGTGGGTAGTGGGGTGAATATTCTACAACCAAAAACGGGGCAAACCGGGGTTGGCTTTTCAGCGCTTACTCGTGAAACCCAAGGTGGTGACATAAAAACTCAATGGCTGCAGCAACTAAAAGATAATAACTGTAGTAAAACGGCAGTAGCCCAAGTTTTAGAGCAGGGTGCAACGTTATCGGATGTGAAAAAAGTATGCTCTTGCATACAATTAAAAGATGATGGGTATTCGCTGCGTTTATTAAAAACCGTGTGTGCATGTAAAGAATTAAAAGCATCCGGCGTTAGCGTACGGCAGTTAAAAGACAATGGCTATTCAGCCGGTGAATTGCGACAGTGTGGCTTTAATGCTTGTGAGGTTAAAAATGCAGGCTTTACTGCAGAGCAAATGAAAGAGGGTGGCTTTAGTGATGGCGAATTAAAAGGGGCTGGATTTTCAGACCCAGAAATAGCCAAAGCAGGCGGTCTACCAAATGGTATCACAGCCGCTGATGTACGACGTGCTGGGTGTGATGCACAAAGTTTAGCTAAATTAAGACAAGCTGGGGTCACGGCCGCAGCCATCCGACGTATTAGTGGTTGTAGCGCGGCTCAATTAAAAGCAGCAGGTTATAATGCTAAAGAACTTAAGGCTGCAGGATTTACGGCCGCTGAATTAAAAAAAGCAGGGTTTTCGCCAGCTCAATTAAAACAAGCAGGGTTTTCAGCCCGGGATTTATTAAATGCCGGTTTTAGCCCGAAAGAGTTAGCGGATGCAGGTTTTACACCTGCGCAAATTGCACAAGCGCAAGCGCAACTACCACCTGGGATTACGCCGCAAGATGTTAAAAATGCTGGTTGCAGTAAAGCGGCTTTAACAAATGAGCGGCTTGCAGGTGTGAGTGCGCGTGAAATTAAAAAATATGCAGACTGCAGTGCGCAAGCTTTAAAAGACGCAGGCTTTAGCAACAAAAACTTAACACAAGCAGGTTTTAGTCCTGAGCAAATTACCGCTATTAAACCCAATGATGAGTCAATTCGTGCAGCCGGATGTGACATAAACCAATTAAAATTATTACGTCAACAAGGTGTTTCAGCTCAAAAAATTCATCAATTAAATGGTTGTAGCGCGGCACAATTAAAAGCAGCAGGGTTTAATGCTAAAGACTTATTGGCAGCAGGTTTTTCACCACAAACCTTACAGTCCATTGGTTTTACGCCTCAAGAACTTACTCAAGCAGGCGCTAACCCCGCTGATTTAATCGCCAAGGGTCGTCAAGAAGATTGTAGCCAAGCTTCCCTGGCAGCAGCTCGTAGTGCTGGAGTCTCAGCTTTAACTATTAGAAAAACTTTAGGGTGCAGTGCCAGTCAAATGAAAGCTGCAGGTTATACAGCAGCAGAGTTAAGAGATGCAGGATTTAGTGCGGCGGAGTTAAAAAACGCCGGCTTTAGTGCGGCACAATTAAAAGCTGCAGGCTTTAGTGCGCGTCAATTACGAGATGCCGGGTTTAGTGCTAGTCAATTAAAGGCCGCAGGCTTTAGTGCTAGTCAATTACGAGATGCCGGGTTTAGTGCCAAAGCACTTAAAGATGCCGGTTTTAGTGCTATGGAATTAAAAAACGCCGGATTTAGTGCCAAAGATTTAAAAAATGCCGGGTTTAGCGCAGAAGCTTTAAAACAAGCAGGGTTTAGCGCAAAATCTTTACAAAATGCTGGTTTTAGTACGCAAGATTTAAAAAATGCTGGATTTACAGATGGTCAATTACAAGCTGCCGGTATCAAATTAAACCCAGAGGGTTATACTGATGCATCCAAATCAATGGCCAATATGAATCCATCGGCTATTCCTAATCCCTTTCAAAATAAAGATAGGACGTTAGCTTCTGCAAATGCCCAAAAACTAAATAATATTTTAGATAAACAAAATCAACAAATGGTTGACCAAAAATATCAGCAAAAAGTTCAGCAATATACCGCCAAGATGCAATCTGCAGCAAGCCAGATGATAAGTGATTGGAAGAAAGTTTCAGCCCAGATGTATATTGTCGGGCCAGTAGACAAAACCAAGAGCTACGCAAATGGCTCGAATCCATCAACTGTCAGAAATAATGCAGCTAATGGTAGCACTTCTATGATTAAATCTTCAGGTAAGGCATTGATTAAAACAGGAGATATTTTATTTGCTGTGATTGATACATCTGTTAATAGTGATGAACCAGGTCCTATTCTAGCCACCATTGTTACAGGCAAATATAAGAATGCTAAATTAATAGGCAGTTTTACGCTGCCAACCAATGCTGATAAAATGATCATATCGTTTAATACGATATCTGTTCCGGGTGCTAATAAAACCGCTTCCATTAATGCGGTGGCCATTGATGCAAATACCGCACGCACAGCCCTTGCGAGTACTGCCGATCACCATTATCTGCTGCGTTATGGTTCATTATTTGCGTCATCATTTTTAGAAGGTTTTGGTAATGCTTTTCAATCAGCTGATACGACTGTGACCATTGGTGGCACAGGGGGTGGTGATAATATCACTGTGCAAAATGGTATTGGACGCTCGGCTTTAGAAAATGCCGTGATTGGTTTGGCCACTGTTGGTAAAGCCTGGGGTCAGGTAGCTCAACAACAATTTAATACACCCACCACTGTTGAGGTTTATAGCGGTACTGGAATTGGTGTTTTGTTCACTCAAGACGTGCAGTCACTTCAATAAAGTTAAGAAGGTATAAAATGGCAGATAACAATGATGAATATGAATTTGCGGATATTGATGCTCTATCGTCTGATGCCCTTGAAGAAAAGGACGTAGCAGAGCCCTATCAAGCCACAACCGAACCACCCAAAGATAATACAGTCATTAGGAATGCTGCCATTGCTGTAGCAATTGTGATTATAGCCATGGTTTTTTATAAGATTATTAGTGGGTTTGTATCCAAGAAAACAGTATCTAATTCAGCCGCTGTTATATCCCGACCCTCGCAAGCCAAGCCCTTCACTGCAGCGCCTCAAAATGATGCTAAAACTAATCCAACATTTTCCCAGGTATCTGATAACAACATGACGACACTACAGCAAAAAGTCGCTGCGTTAGAAACTAAAAATGCCACAATGAATGATAATATAACAGCAACGTCTTACCAACTTAACCAGATTAATCAAAATTTGGCTGCTGTATCGCAACAGTTGCAAAATCTTGAGCAAACTTTAAGCGATACTGTAACAAAATTGGATAGTCAATCCCATGAAATTGAAAAGCTTTTAGTATTTCGGGCTAATGTATCTAAAAAACTAGCATCACGAGATAAAGCTAAACCTAAAGAAAGTTATTATATCAAAGCTGTCATTCCTGGTCGTGCATGGTTAATTGCGGCAAACGGGTCTACACTTACTGTCAGTGAAGGTACAAATATCAAGGGGTATGGTATGGTCAAATTGATTGATTCGACTCAAGGCAGAATTTTAACCAGCTCAGGTAGAGTGATTCGTTTTAGCCAGCAAGATAGCTGAATTAATTATGGAACCTAATACTGGTGGCTTAACAGGATGGATAGCTGAAAACATTAGCATCATCAATAATATTGCCACAAGCCTTGTACCAATAGAAAAATTAGTTACGGGTCTTGCCTATCTTATTGGTTTAAGTTTTATATTTAAAGCGATTTTGAGTTTAAAAAGTCTGGGTGAATCACGCGCAATGATGTCTAATCATGGCAACCTTAAAGAATCACTTGCTTATTTAGTCGTTGGTGCAGTGTTTGTTTATTTTCCCACAGGACTTGCTATTGTGCTTAATACGACATTTGGTTCATCAAGTATTTTGCAATATCAAGCTGTTGATAGCCAAAATCAAACCATTAATACGCTATTTGGCAGTAATAGTATGGTAGGAAAAGGGTTATCTATTATCATTCAGGTGATTGGTTTAATTGCTTTTGTAAGAGGTTGGGTATTAATTGCCAAATCTTCAGGTACTGGGCAGCAGCCGGGTAACTTAGGTAAAGGCATGATGCATGTATTTGGTGGTGTATTAGCAATGAATATTGTTTTAACTTTACAAATTATAGATAACACTTTGTATGGTCCAGGTTCTTAAGATAAATATAAAATAAGCATGGCTATTCTTGTATGTAGTAGATAACATATTCATTCTATAACGGCTTTTTATGGGGAAAAAATGATTTTAGGTAAGCGTTCTAAATATCTATTAAAAAAAATAGTCATTCTATTAGGGTTACTACATTTAAGTTTGGTATACGCTGATACAACGTTAACTTTAGGTGGTGTAGCATCAACCATAACGGGTTCTTTTGAACAGTTAACAAAATTGATTACCGCCGGTTCTTATCTTGCGGGTTTGGCTTTTTCAATTGGTGCAATTATGAAATTTAAGCAACATAAAGATAATCCGACCCAAATTCCAATCGGTACGCCCATCGCCTTAGTATTTATTGCCGCAGCTTTATTGTTCTTGCCTTCTGTCTTAGGTGTAAGTGGTGAAACAATATTCGGTTCAGGTGCTAAAACTGCAGGGCCTTCTGGTACGGTATTTACAACATCTTAATAATTTTTTAATGCTTAAATAAGGAAGAAATGTGAAAAAATACTTAAATTTCTGTAAAAAAATGAGTGTTAATCTGGGTTGGATGTTGTTTTTATTGACTAACGCATCATATGCGGTTGGTAAGTCAAGTAATATGTCGTTAGGCAGTGTTGCTTCAACCATTACCGGTTCGTTTACTTCTTTGACCAAACTTATTACGGCTGGGTCTTATCTAGCTGGAATGGCATTTTCAATTGGGGCGGTCATGAAATTTAAGCAGCATAAAGATAATCCAACTCAAGTTCCAATTGGCACACCCATAGCACTGGTATTTATTGCCGCTGCCTTATTATTCTTACCATCTGTGTTAGGTGTTAGTGGTGAAACAATATTTGGCTCAGGTGCTGAAACTGCAGGACCCTCAGGTACTGTATTTAGCACGGGTAGTTAAAAATAATGAAAATATTTTGTAAATAAGTTATGGATGAGCATAAACAACGCCAAGCTCTTATGTTACAAGCTACTCCTGGAGCTTGGCGGCTTTATTCTGCAAGAAAAGCTGATCCCCGATTTAAAGCATTTGAATTAAAGGTATTTAAAAGAGATAGCTATACCTGTCAATTTTGTGGTTTTCAGGCAAAGTTGTTTCAAGATATTGTCAATTTAGATGGTGATTTTACGCATAATAAATTAGCTAATATGGTAACAGCCTGCTGTTTTTGCGCGCAATGTTTTTTTATTGAGTCAGTGGGGGTGGGTGGATATGGCGGTGGTACGCTTATTTATTTGCCTGAACTTTCTCAAACTGAACTAAATAGTTTATGTCATGTGCTATTTTGTGCTATCACTAATGATACAGGTTATAAGATGAGTGCACAGGAAATTTACCGTAATTTTAAATTTCGCGCTCAAGCAGTGGAAGAAAAATTAGGCGAAGGCACAAGTGATCCAGCGATTTTAGGGCAGTTAATGATTGACTCTGATATTGCAGGTACAGATAAAGCTAAAAAACTGTTTGAGTCCATTCGTCTGCTACCTTCGCGAGCAAAATTTCGTAAACAAATAGAAAGCTGGGCTATGAGCGCTTTAAAAGAAATGAGTCAGCAAAAGGAATGACTTATTAAAACTAAAAAATATATAACTTGGTGATGTTTAAAAGCTGATCAATTATTTTATTCAAGTATTTTAACTAGGGAAATGGTATGGGAAGTTGGGCTGATTCATTTTTCGAAGGAGTAGATACGTTTTTTGCATGGCTTGGTACGTCACTAAAACAAACCACCGAGTCTTATTGTGATTTAGAAACAGCAGATAGCCCAACGGTACTAGTCAATCATGATGGCTCTTTATTATCTATCATTAAAATAGAGGGCATCACCGCTCTTGCTGGCCAAGAAGAATTTGAGCGTTTAGTTGAGGGATTAAATAACGCCTTTCAAGGTGCAATGGGTCGGCCGGGGCATGCTTTACAAGTTTTTTTTAGTCATGATAAACAAAACATTAGAAAAGTCATTGAAAATATTTATACTCCTGCGGAAAACACGGCCAACCGTTTAGAACTCGAATTAACTGATTTATTCAAAGAGCGGGTTAATTATTTATCGCGGTATTGTGCTGAAGAAAAGTTATATTTTGTATTGTATACGCGTCCTTTTAATTTGCCTGGTGACCAGCTTAAAGTTGCTAATAAAACCAAAACAAAACTTATTAAAGATAAAAAGCTACCACCATTTAAGTACACACAAACCGTTCATGCCGCCTTACCCGAAATTCGTGATACCCATGATGCTTATGTGCGTTCTGTTTTGAATGATTTAGAAACCCTTAATATATTTGCCTCATTACTAGAAGTTCATGATGCGTTGCATGCCATTCGTATGTCAGCAGACCCGGATTTTACGGCAGAAGATTGGCAAGCCTTTTTACCAGGTGACAGACTTTATCCACGTAATGTTAATAATTTTGAGGGTGATGCCTCAGACTTACTCTGGCCGCCTTTGGCCAAACAAATTATCCCTCGAGATGGTGAGAATTTAGATTTAAGGACTGTTCGAGTTGGCGATAAAATTTATTCTTCGGTCTACATTGACTTATTTCCCAAAGACATCCGCCCCTTTGTATCACTTTTTAGTCGTATTTTGCCATCTCATGTACCCTGGCGTATTTCATTTTTGCTAGAAAGTGAGGGACTTAATACCATTAAATTAAAAGGCTTATTGGCGGCTATTTTAAGTTTTTCTTCAGCGCAAAATCGTTTGATAAGTGACTCAGTCAATTTGCTTAAATACCTAAAAATCAATACAGACGATACCATTGTCAAGCTTCGGGTTGTGGCGACCACCTGGGCGCGAGAGCAAGATTTACCTTTGCTTAGAAGACGAAATTCAGAGTTGGTCAAAGCAATACAAGGCTGGGGCTCAACCGATGTGTCAGAAATGTGTGGTGATCCTTTTAACGGCTTTGTGTCAAGTATGTTGGCAACCACGTTAAATAACACTGCTGTGGCTTCAGTAGCTCCCTTATCGGCAGTTATTAGCATGCTACCTATTACTCGCCCAGCGTCTCCATGGGTAAAAGGGGCGCTACTTTTTCGTACGCCCGATGGCAAACCCTGGCCTTTTCAGCCTGGTTCAACACAACAAACAACCTGGATTGACTTAATCTATGCCAGACCCGGTTCAGGTAAATCAGTTTTATCTAATGCGCAAAATTTAGCATTGTGTTTGTCAGGTGGGTTGGTGCGTTTACCAAGAATTGCCATCATTGATATTGGGCCATCCAGCAGTGGTTTGATTTCACTGCTCAAAGAATCTTTGCCAGCTACAAAGCGCCATTTAGTCGCTTATCATCGTTTACGCATGACGCCTGATTATTCAATTAATCCTTTTGATACGCAACTTGGGTGCCGTTATCCAACAGCAAATGAGCGTTCGTTTTTGGTCAATTTTTTGACTCTTCTCACGACCCCCCTGGGTGCGGCAAAACCTTATGATGGCATGCCAGATTTAGCAGGTATGGTGGTTGATGAGTTATATAAAAGCATGGCAGATGAGTTTAATCCGGCGCCTTATTCTTCAGGCGTTGAAGAAATGGTAGACATTATTTTAGAAGAAATTGGTTTTGTTAAAGATTCAAAATCAACTTGGTGGGAAGTGACCGATGCGCTGTATTCAGCAGGCTTTGTCCACGAAGCATTATTAGCACAACGCTATGCCATGCCATTACTCGCAGATGCAGCCTCCATTTGTCGCACCGCCTCTATTGAAGATTTGTATGAAAAAGTAACCGCACCCACAGGTGAGTCACTGATTAATTCTTTTTCAAGGATGATTTCAAGTGCTGTACGTGAATATTCTATTTTATCAAGAGTCACAAGTTTTGATATTGGTGATGCCCGGGTTGTATCCCTTGATTTAGATGAAGTGGCTAAAAGTGGTGGTGATGCGGCAGATAGGCAAACCTCAGTCATGTATATGTTGGCACGTTATGTGTTGGCGAAACATTATTACTTAACCGAAGAGGGCATGGGGCAGGTACCTGAAACCTATAGGGAATATCACAAAAATCGTATTGCTGAAATCAGAGAAGACCCTAAGCGTATTGTATATGATGAATTTCATCGTACATCACGCTCTCAAGCGGTAAGAAATCAAGTGATTACTGATATGCGCGAAGGCCGTAAGTGGAAAGTACAAATTTCGTTGCTTTCGCAATCAGTTGAGGATTTTGATGCAGTGATGATTGAATTTGCCACAGCTATTTACATTATGGATGCAGGTCCTTCACAGGCAGTTGATAAAACCACGCAAATCTTTGGGTTATCCGATACTGCAAAAATGGCATTAAGAACCCGTGTGCATGGACCACGCGAGGGCGGGGCAACTTTTCTTGTACAATTTGCGACAAAAAATGGCGTACACATTCAATTGCTAACGCTCACTTTAGGGCCGATTGAATTATGGGCATTTAGTACCACGGCTGAAGATGCAGCCATTCGTAACCAGCTTTATCGTCATTTGGGTCCAAGCGAGGCGAGACGTCTCTTAGCTAATATTTTTCCAAATGGTTCAGCTGGTAAAGAAATAGAAGAACGTCTAGCATTATTTAAAGCAGAGGCAGGATTAATTGAGGATAAAGCACGTGAAAGTGTAATAGATAATTTAGTAGCAGATATTCTAGAAGCCTACGCTAGGAATCAAGATGTGAAAACACTCTCTTCGCGTAAAATTTAAGATAATTTAATGATCAATAGGATATTGACATGGTTGAAGCAACAAGGACTGGCTTCAAATTTTTTAACCTAAACCGCCGAGGTTTTACCTTAATTGAGTTATTAATTACTCTAACAATTTTGGGTATTATCCTGGCTTTTGTTACACCTTCGTTTAAAACGATTTTAATGAATGCGCGCATTTCTATGCAAGTGGATGGTTTGGTCAATGGGTTAAGCTATGCCCGTGAAACTGCATTGGCTCAAAATATCAGCACCAAAATGTGCCCTTATAGTGCGGCTAATTCAACCAGCTGCGGTACTAATTGGAGTAATGGCTGGATTGTTATTACCCAACCTGCAAGCAATACGCCGGTATTACTACAAAGTTCGCAAAGCCAAACCACCACATCCGGGCCACAAATTTCAGCGCCTGGGGTAAGCGATGTAACATTTTCAGCAACAGGTCTTGCTTCAAGTCAAGCTAATTTTGCTGTTTGTGATAGCCGCGGTGGTGCTTATGCCGGTTCGGTGACAGTACTTGCTACAGGTTTTATTCAAGCCGGTTCAACGCTTGGAAAATCAGCCTGGAGTGGTGGAGCAATTTCATGTTCATAAAACCGCAACATGGCTTCGCCATGGTAGAAGTATTGGTCACCATGATCATTATGGCACTAGGCACGCTTGGTATCAGTGCTATGCTATTACAAGCACACAAAGCCAATAGTTCCAGTTATTTAAAGCAACAGGCTCTACAGGTGGTCTATAATATGCTAGATAAAATGAAAGCCAATCGACAAGCAGTGGTTGATGGGCGATATAATTTTAGCAATCTTACAGCCGGCACACCGGTTGTTCCGGCAATGTCAACCAACTGTGCCAATGCGCCTTGTACAGCCTCTCAACTGGCAAGTTATGACATTGTCTCTTGGTTAAATCAAGATGTGAGTTTATTGCCAGCTGGCTCCGCTGCTATTAACGCGGTGAACAACAGTGGTTTGATGACAGTGACCATTACCGTGCAATGGAATGATAGTCCAGCTCAAACCAAATTAGGTGCAATTGGTACAGTTTCACCGCTTAATGCAAATTTGGTGCAATATTCTCTTGAGACACTTATATGAAATATCATTTGATAAAAGGTATGTCGCTTATTGAATTGATGGTTTCTTTGACCATTGGTTTGTTTCTAATAAGTGCGTTTTTGGGGCTATATCTAGCACAAACTCAAACTTATCGCACAGGAGTTGGTCAGGGCGCGATTTTAAATGCGGAAAATGCTTTACATGAACTTGTTAATCCGCTGATTCGTGGTAGTGGGTTTTTTGGTTGTTCATCGGTGGTGAATGCCATGTCAAATTTAGGCACTAGCACCGCATTACCACTTGGTGCATTAAATACCAAAGCGGCGATGGTCATGGGTTATAATGCGAATACCAATCTCACCGCTTTTAACGCGCCTAATGCAAGCTCAGCGGGTCTTTGGACACCCGCTCTTGAAAGTGGCTTAGTGGGTCAAGTTGAGTCAGGCAGTGATGTGTTGGTAGTGCTAGGACCCTTAGTGAATGCATCTCCTATATCAGTGACCTCTATCCCCACAGGCAGCGTATCGTTTAGCGTACAAAACGCCAGCGGAGTTGCAAGTGGTCAATATGGTGCCATTTCTGATTGCGCGAAAGCGAGTATTTTTAAAATCACCGGTGTTTCAGGCAATACCATCGCTCATGCTACAGGCGGTGCAATGGGCAATATAAGTGATGCTCTAGCTGTGGATTTTCCCATCGGGGCGCAATTTATTCCTATTGTGCAAACAGCTTTTTTTGTCGCGCAAGGTCAAAATAATCAAAGTGTTTTAATGAGAGCTACTTATAATGGCAGCGGCTGGATAACAGAGCCATTAATTCCTGGCATAGATATGATGCATGTTCTATATGGTATAAAAATTGGGTCAACCAACCGATATGTAACGGCTAATAATGTCAATGATTGGAGTCAAGTGAGTTCAGTGCAACTAAGTTTTTTAATAGGGGGTCAGGCAGGTTCAGGTAGTAGTAATACTAGTAATCCAACGCAATTTAACATGCTTAATACCACTTATACCATTCCGCGTGATAACCGACTTCGTCATGTGTATGAAATGACGATTTATCTAAGAAATTCCTTATTATGAAAAAAATCCATATGCCAAAACACCGAGGTTCAACGTTAATTATTACCCTTGTATTAATGTTAATTTTAACCATTTTAGCCGTACGCGAAACCTCTTTTAACAGCATGTTAACGCGTGTTGCTACCAATGCTGGTGATGCACTCGTTTCGTTTGAAACCACCGAAGCGGCACTTTATCAGGGTGTGAATCAAGTGATATCAGGCAAGTACAATCTCAATGATTTTTTGGCCAATAGTCGAGGATTTTATACCCTAAAGCCTAACGATGCACCTTTATGGACGACGATAAATTGGGGTAGTAATGCGGCAATCCAAGCTTATCAAAGCAGTGCCAGCGTTAAGGCAGCTTATATTATTGAACAGCTGCCCTCAGTAACACCGCCAGGTCAGGCAATGAGTAAACCAAGTTTTGTGTATCGAGTAACAGCTCGCGGGGTGGGGGTTAGTGGCGGAGCGGCGATTTTATTACAAAGTACGTTGGTGGTACCTAACAATTAAAGGATAAGATAATGCGTAAGTTATGTTGGTTAAGCTTAGTACTAAGCAGTGTAATGCCTGTGATACATGCAGCAGTTACTTTGCCTATATCGCAAATTCCTTTGGCATTAATTAATCCTGCGCGTCCTAAAGTTTTGATCGCGGTGGCCAACTCTCAATCAATGGATGGTAATTTAAGTGGCGCTATCATGGTAGGGTCAGGTGCTTTATCGACTTCTCTTGGTTCATTAAGTAGCTCAAGTTCACCTGTAAGCTATACGGTACCTAATGGTTTTACACCTCCGGTGCAAGGCGCTAATTCTTCAAACATCGCGCCTTATACCGTCACACAGCTAGGCCAGCTTGTTGATAACAGCGACAGTCGCCTCAATGTGGCAAAAGCTGGTATTGGTGCAATTATAGACGCTTATTTATCTACCACTGACTTTGCGCTAGAAACATACAGTACTTCTAACACCACTATATATAATACCTGGGTGTACTATATGTCGCCGACTAACAGTAATTTTAATTTTACCAATAACCCAATTGATGGAAATCGTTATGTAACCAACCCTTGTTACTATTATCTTTTTGCATCGCCTCTGGTAAATCAAAACTGTAGTTCAATTGCCTCACTCTATGGTGCGTCTAATCTTTTTTTTAGTTCTTTCATGCAAATTGGCGCCTCAAGTGATGATGCTAACATCAATGATATTTTGTATGCCCGATCACTTGCGAGTGTTTTTGTTACCTATAATGGACCTAACCCATCTACGCCATATCCACCAAATTTCAGTATTGCCAATTACAATGTCAATAATGTTTTTTTAAGCTATCGTAGTGTTTTACCCTCATTTGCTGGCAGCTTTGGCACCGCTCCTACCAATGCCGGATTTGTGCCTTTTTCAAATCAAGTGATGTATGCCCAGCGTGGTTTTGGTTATGGCAGTAGTCAATCAGCAACATCAGGCAATATTATAGTGCCAATGACTGACTTAGGTGCAAACCCTTCAGCCAATAGCATTACAAATGCAAATAATACGTTTGCCAGTTTCCTCAAACCTGAAACCAGTAACCCATCGAGTAACGAAATTAAAGCATTGGCTGGTCAGTCGCCGATGGCCGGGCTTATGACACGCGCTTTAACTTATTTAAACACCGTAGGTACTTCAAGCAGTGGCTCTGCATGTACTTCTAAAAAATATGTCATTTTAATTTCAGATGGTCTGCCGACGCTTGACCTAAATAACCGCTCTTGGCCGCCTTTGGGTAGTGCTGCTGCAGCCGGATATAATGTTAGTGCAACCTTTAATACCGATGGCTCGTTAAATACCACCAACAATCAAGCCGTCAGAGATACCATCACTGCGATTGCTAATTTGCGCAAAGCCGGTATCAACACGTTTATTGTGGGGCTTGGGGCAGGTGTTAATCCATTATTAAATCCACAAGCAGCGCAAACATTAAAAGCTATGGCGGTCGCAGGAGGCACCATTGACTATTATCCTGCTACTGACCCTGAAGCTTTGGTGGATGATTTAAATAATATTTTAGTTTCAGTTCAAAGCGGGTCATTAAGTATTACTTCAGCGGCGGTCGGCACAATACCCGTACAACAAGGTAATGTTGCTTATCAAGCAAGTTTTACTTCACAAGACACACCTTTTTTAGATTGGACAGGTAATCTAGTTGCTCAAAGTTTGGATACTTCATCAGGTTCACCGACGGTCACAACGCTTTGGTCAGCAAGTCGTCTTTTAGACAATTTGGTTGCAGGCTCTGGTTGGTCTAATAACCGTTTAATAGCCACATGGGACCCTACTTTTAATCGTAATACTGGGCGTGGTGTGCCTTTTACATGGCCGCGGATTGATTCTACTCAACGCGCACAATTAAACCCGCAAGGTAGTTCTCGATTAGATTACCTGCGCGGTAACACCAACGAAGAAGTTAGGCGTGGTGGTAGGTGGCGTAATCGTTCGCATATTTTAGGCGATATTGTTAACAGCAATCCTGTGTTTGTAGGGGTGCCTAATAGCGCTTATTTTTCTATCAATGGCTATAGTGATTTTGTCACAGCGCAAGCCAACCGCCCAGGCGTTCTCTATGTGGGCGCAAATGATGGTATGTTACATGCTTTTGATGCCAGTACGGGCAGAGAGCGTTTTGCTTTTATCCCTAATGCAGTATTTAATAATCTTTCAACACTTGCAGATACTACTTACAATCAAAGCCATCTTTACTTTGTTGATGGCTCTCCTCAAGCAGCTGATGTCCAATTTAATGACAGCAGTTGGCATACACTTGTTGTTGGTGGTGAAAGCGGGGGTGGAAACAGTATCTACGCGCTTGATGTAACGAATCCTGCCGCGATTAATTCAGAAAATAATCTTGCCAGTACTATTTTGTGGGAATATACCGAAACTGATTTGGGTTTGACTTATAGTGAGCCTGAAATCGCGCCGATTAACCCTACCTCGACCACGACACAACGCTTTGCGGTTTTTTTTGGTAATGGTTATAACAGTGCCAACAATAAAGCGGTTTTATACGCGCTTGACCCTGAGACTGGTGCGCTTATTCGTAAAATGGATTTGTGTGCGCTGGTAGCGAATACGTGCGATGTGAACAAACCACAAGGATTATCCTCCGTAGCATTTGGTAATAAAGACGGCATTTCAGGTGCAGGTATTTCCCAAGTCTATGCCGGAGATTTACAAGGTAATTTATGGTCAATTGATGTGAGCAGTAGCACTCCCTCGCAATGGCAAGCACGTGTATTATTTAAAGCGCGTGATAAAGCAGGCGTTATTCAACCTATTACCACCGCACCAGTTGTGACTTTGCATCCGCTTTATCCACGTTATCAAGGGTTATTTGTTATCTTTGGTACTGGTCAATTTTTAACTGTTAATGACTTAACTGATACTCAAACACAAACAATTTATGGCGTATGGGATAAGCCTATTGGTACGCGTACGTTTACTCGAGCTGACTTACAATCCCAAACTCTAAGCTTGATAGGGCTAGGTGTATCAGGGTTGAATCAGGATATTATCTTAAGCACAAATAATGACATAGGTTGGGCCACTCAAGTGGGATGGTATACGGATCTATTAGTGGGTGGCCAACGAATCAATGGCAGCCCGCAATTGTTAAATGGTGCGGTATTAACCACCCTTATCACACCACCCCTTAATATCTGTACAGCTAATTTTACCTCGGTCTTTTTAGAACTTAATTACATTACTGGTGGTGGATTTTTTAATCCACAACTTGATATTAGTAATGACGGTATTATTAATGTCGCAGATACTTACAATGGTAGTTATGCGGTGGGTATTGGTTTAGCTGATGCAGGTATTGCTTCGCGTGCCACAATTTTACCAGGCCTTGATGTCAATGGTAATAAAGTCAAATTACTTACCTATTCAACAGGTAACCAATCCACTGTGATTAACCCAACAGTTAGCCCTAAAATTAGATCATGGTGGCAAATCCAATAAGGAGTCAAAAATGCAAGTACGTAATCAACCTATTTATCGTCGACAAAACTTAATAGGATTTACGCTTATTGAAATTTTAATCGTGTTGGTGATTGTGGGTATTTTGATTAGTTTTGCCTATCCGGCTTATCGACAATACATTTTAAGTGCTAATCGCGTGGATGCAATGTCAGCTTTAACGCAAGACCAAACTATTTTTGAGCGTTGCTATGCCCAAAATTTCAGTTACAGCGCCACGTGCGCTGCACGCCCAAGTTATCCGCGTAATTCTGAACAAAACCTTTATAGCATCAGCGTGTCTAACTTAACAGCCACGACTTTTACCCTGACTGCCACAGCCATTGGTAATCAAACAAAAGATACCAAATGTCGATCATTTAGTTTAAATCAAGCCAATCAAAAAACGGCAGTTGACAGTAGTGGAGCTAATCAAGATGCAACTTGTTGGAATTTATAAAATTTCATTGTTTATACACTATACTAAAAACGAGTTATCGCAGACCAATTTATTTTAATTGACATCAATCAAAAGGATATTTTATGAAATTAACCCGTTTATTACCCTGGGCGTTCGGCGCAAGTATTTTGACCACTGGTTGTCAGTACATGCCATGGTCAGCTGATAACACCATGAATACTCAAACCCAGACAATGAATCAAGTACAAGTGCATAATGCAGCTAAGGCTTTGGGTGTGTTAGTGGTTCTTAACCAAAATGAAATCAATGCTGCACATATTGCGCTTAATAAATCGTCGAATCCTTTGGTACGTGATTACGCACAAATGCTTGAAAAAGCCCATACTCAAAATTTGAACAACACCATGCGTTTAAGCCGACATTTAGGCATTACACCTGAGCAAGGTAGTGTTGCTAGAACCCTTGAAAATAAAGGCAAACAAGAAGCAAATATGTTAAAACATGCTTCAGGTCATGCGTTTGATCGTGCCTATATTAATGCCATGATTCAAGGTCATCGCAAAGCTTTAACTACCATTGATAACTTAATTGCACATAGTGATAATCAACGCGTTAAAGCGCACTTGACCGACACGCGCGCGCACGTTGCAAGTCACTTACAACAAGCTCGTCATATTTGGCGTCAAATGCGTTAAAAAATAAGCTGCTACTTGTCTAAAGTAGCAGCTTAACAAATTTAATACATTGTTAATTTTAAAGCCATCTGTCTTTATTAAAATATTTATTGTGCTAATATAAATCTTTTTGCTTATAATGTTTATGCTATGCCCAATTTTATGAAAGATTTACCAAATCCACCAAATAGTGAAAACGGTTTTTTCGCAGATACTGTCATTCAAATTATTCCTATAGACCCAAATGATTTTGCGCAGGCAATTTATGAGATACCGCTATTAGAAGATGCATCCACGGCTGCTATTGATGATAATGATGAGCTATCAGGTCTTAATGAAAGCGAGTGGTTTAACATGTTTGATGCTGTAGAGCATAGCGCTACCTATCCATCTGATTTAAACGCCAATCTGCCAGATGACGCTAATTTTTTTGAATATGCACGCGCTCTAGGACTTAGCACAGAAAAAGCTCGTCCATTTCAAATACTTTTACAAAATTATTCTGAGTTTATGAATTATTTACTGCAAGAATTTACTTTAGCGCAAGTATATAAAGTTTTTCTTAAAGGAAGTGAATCACATTTGCATTTATTGATGTTTTTTATTAGCAATCAGTCTTCATGTCGCCAATTTGATAAAGATAAACTTATCCAACGTTTATCGCATGAGGGACATTGGCATGATGAAAAAGGTACTATTTTAAGGTACATCAATGAATTTCCCTTGAGCAAATTTGTCGATTTTGAGTTTGATTTATTCGATATTGTTGATGTTTTGATGTCCTCAAAAGGTGCACAGAGATTACAACGACTGTGTTGTCTAGAAAGAGACCATAAAACATTTCTTAAGTTACTTGAAATTGAAGGTGAGTCGCTCGCTACCATTTTATCGTATGGCGAAGTAACCAACTTAAGAACTTTGTTACTTAAAGGACCTATCTTATTAAAACATTGTTATAAACTTGCGGATATTAAAGATTTAGCGCTTAAAAAAGATGGGACAGAAAAAATATCGCTATTAACGCGCGCTGAAAAATTAGTAAAAATTTTTCATTTTACACCAAAAGAGTTGATTGAGCTTAGTAAAAGTGATGCTTGCAGTGTTGATAATTTAAAAATCTTATTAGCTCAAAGCCGACAGTGGCAAAAGCTGGGTCATACTACGCCTATTGCACCAGAAATGCGCCAAAAAATTATTGAATTTATTCAAAAAAATAAAAACATAACTCAATGGCTAGATGAATTACAACCATTTCAAAGTTTGGCCGCTAATCAAGTTGTGTTAAAAAGAGATAGAGAAGATGATAAGCGTACAGAGCCGCCTGCTAAACAGCAGGCCACAAAATCCCAGATGATGTCGCGCTCCAGACTATTTAGCTCACCACATTCGCCGCTTAAAGCAACTTTTTTATCAGAAGAAAATGAATCAGTGATAGATTTAACTTAACTTAAAATCATCCATATTGAATGGCTATTTAGTATGAATGATTTGCAATAGTGATTTGAAAATTTTAGGGTTGCCAGCCACGATATTACCTGAATTTAGATAATCATCATGACCTTTAAAATCACTCACAAGCCCGCCAGCTTCACGGATAATTAAAGAAGCTGCGGCAATATCCCAAATTTTTAAATTAGTTTCGACAAAACCATCAAGCCTACCACATGCCACATAAGCTAAATCAAGTGCCGCTGAGCCAGTACGGCGCATGCCAGCACATTTGCCTATCAGTTGTTCTTGGATGGTTTGATGGCGCTTTAATTGCACCATAGCATGTTTAGAAAGCCCCATGCCTAGCAAGGCTTGTGATAATGAAAATTGTTTAGACACACGAATACGCCTATCATTAAGTTGTGCGCCTCGACCGCGGCTTGCTGCAAAACATTCATGACGAATAGGGTCGTAAACTACGGCATGCTCAAGACGATTTTTTACCCTAACGGCAATGGCCACGGCATAAAATGGAAAACCATGTAAAAAATTATTCGTGCCATCAAGTGGGTCAATTATCCATGTAGTGTCAGAATCAGTATGCATAACACCACTTTCTTCAGCAATAATGCCATGTTCAGGATAGGCTTTATGAATATTTTTGATGATAATTTGCTCAGCTTTCACATCTACTTCGGTAAAAAAATCATGATCATTTTTAGCGGTGATATTAAGTTTATCTAGCTGATCAACATAGCGTCTAATGATGTCGCCAGCCTGTCTGGCAGCGTTGATGGCAATATTTAGAAGAGGTTGCATAATAAGTGACTCTCAAAGCAGCAAAGCGCCAGATTTTAACATATTATTTTTGTACACAGAGCATACATTATTGAAAATTAAATAAAAAATACGGCATTTCTCTGTATAAACTCCCACAATTGCCCTGGTATCATATTTCTGTGTAAATGAAGTAAGTTACAATATTTTATAATTTTGTTATATTTATGACAAAATTGAGTAATTATCTATTATAATTTGGCCAAAATGAATTTATCAAATATAAAAATTGTGTTAGTAGCAACTTCTCACCCTGGTAACATTGGTTCTAGTGCGCGAGCCATGAAAACAATGGGATTAAACAATTTGAGCTTGGTTATGCCTAAATTGTTTCCAGATAAGCACGCAACAGAATTAGCCTCTGGGGCAGATGATCTTTTAAACCATGCCCAGATTTGTACTTCTTTGGAGCAATCTTTAACAGAGTGTCAGTTAGTGATTGGGACAAGTGCCCGTCCCAGAGATTTAGCCCTGCCAGGTTTAACGCCTAAAACGTGTGCTGATATGTTAAAATATTTATCAAGTAACACCAAGGTGGCCATTGTTTTTGGTCGTGAGCGCACAGGTTTAACGAATGAGGAGCTATTACATTGTCATTATCATCTTATCATTCCAAGTAATGCTGATTATGCGTCACTTAATCTCGCACAAGCAGTACAAATTGTGGCTTATGAATTACGCATGGCGATTGCAAATCAGGTCAGTGATACACGAGCCATACCTGAAAATTTAGCTAGTTATGATGAACTTGCGCATGGCTATGCCCATTTATGGCATATTCTTGAACATGTGGATTTTTTAAAGCCTACCAATGCCGCTAAAGTCAAACAACGCATCAAGCGCTTGTTTAACCGCGTGTTGTTAACCAAACAGGAAATACAGATGTTGCGTGGTATTTTAACGCAAATTGATAAAAAGATTGTAACTGATGAGTAAATTACCTATCTATTTAGATTATATGGCCACCACACCAATTGACCCCTTGGTCTTAGAGGAAATGTTGCCTTTTATGCAAACGCAGGCAGGATTTGGTAATGCTGCATCAGTCACGCATGCCTATGGTATTGCGGCTCTAAAAGCCGTCGAAACTGCACGTGCAACATTTGCGCAAACCATTGGTGCGACTCCTGAAAGTATCATATTTACCTCAGGTGCAACAGAAGCGACTAATCTTGCCTTAATAGGAGCCAGTCGCTTTTATCAGCGCAAAGGGCGCCATATTATTACCCTTGCGACTGAACATAAATCAGTGCTTGCAACATGCGAATATTTAACGCGCGAGGGTTTTTCAATCACCTACTTAATGCCCAAGCCTAATGGGTTATTAGATTTAGAAACATTAAAAGCAGCATTAACGCCTGAAACAATCCTGGTTTCTATTATGCATGTTAATAACGAGATAGGCGTTATCCAAGATATCAACGCCATTGGTGCGTTACTAGCTTCTAAAGGTATTTTGTTTCATGTTGATGCAGCGCAAAGTGCTGGCAAATTGGCAATCAATTTAACTAATTTGAACGTACACTTAATGTCTTTTTCAGCACATAAAAATTACGGACCAAAAGGAGTAGGGGCGTTATATGTACGTCAAAGACCACGTGTTCGCTTAGAAGCTTTAAGCTTTGGCGGTATGCAGGAACGCGGTCTTCGTGCCGGTACTCAGCCTGTTCATCAAATTGTTGGCATGAGTGCCGCATTTGTGTTGAGCGAGCAATTAAGAGAGCAAGAGCAAGCGCGTTTATTGGCGTTGCGGCAATATTTATGGCACAACATTCGTGTGCTACCTAACATTCAATTAAATGGCGATGAAAAAATAAGAGTAGCCAATAACCTTAATGTCAGTTTTACGCATGTTGATGCCAGTAAACTATTACCGGCACTCTCTGAGTTAGCAATCTCTAATGCCTCAGCCTGTTCGGCTGCAAGCCAGCATCCGTCTTACGTATTAAAAGCATTAGGTTTAAAAGATGAGCAGGCTTTTAGTGCGCTTCGTATATCATTAGGTCGTTTTACGACCGAAGAAGATATCGATAACACGATATCTATTATGTTAAAGCGCTTACCAAGCTTAATGTCAAACTAGGGATTTTATAATAAATCTACTAGAGTATTTTTGAAGGAGAAGGTAATGAGTGATGTGATGGTAAAAAAGGCAGACAGTTGTGAGTTAATTTTAACCGATGCGGCAAAAGCTCATTTATTGGCGCATCTTAGCAAGCAACCTAAATGTTTGGGTGTACGTTTTTCTGTTAAAAAAACTGGTTGCTCGGGTTTATCTTATGTGGTTGATTATGTCAGTGAAGTTGATACAAGTGATATAGCTATATCGCTTACGAATGACTATAAGATGTATGTTAAAAAAACCAGTTATCCTTTTTTAAAAGGCATGACGGTTGATTATATTCAGCAAGGTTTAAATTATAAATTTGTGTTTCACAATCCTAATCAAACCGGGCAATGTGGTTGTGGTGAAAGTTTTACGGTTACGGCATTACCTGATGATTAAACTTTCGTACACCAAATAATAACCTGACCTACGTTTTCTGGCTTGTTCGCTGCATCTATAAAATATAATAGATATATACAAATAATGTATTTTTAAAACAAGTTGCAAAACGTAGGCATGGAAGTAAATTGAACCAAAACATCCAATACACCGCGCTTGATCCTCTTTTTCCAAGTATCCTACAATAGTTTTTTATTTACACAAAAAAAGAAATTATTAACTATTAAGATTTAATTTAAATAAAAATACTTGATATCTGTGCTTTTTTTTCTTAAGCTTGCCTTAATAAATGAATATCTATAAAACAATGTTTACATTGTTTGTTTTGTTTGTTAGTATATAACCCATGATGCGCTACTAATGTAAATTTTGTCGCGTTAATTTTTTATTTATATATGTTATGGAGAGAGTAATGAGTGCAGTTATGCAAGACATCGAACAAGTTAACGAAGCATTAAGTCAGCAAATTGTGAATGCTGTAAAAGGTTACTTGAGTGCGGTGGGCAGCAAAGAAGCAAATTTAAATCTATATCAATTGATAGTTGAAGAAGTAGAAGCGCCATTGTTTCGCACTGTAATGGAATTAACGCGTTACAATCAATCAAAAGCTGCCAGAGTTTTAGGCGTAAGCCGTGGCACGTTAAGAACAAAATTAAAACGCTATTTTGATGATGAATTTATTGGCACCAGAGACTAGTCTGTTCCAATTTACAAAAAAGCACTTTTAGGCAGAGCACTAAAAGTGCTTTTTTATTAGGCTTTTAATCAGAGTTCTGTTAAAATAGCGCCCGAGTTAAAGCCAGTTGGACAATCGCTTTTTTAAATTAAAAAAGAGGAAAGTCCGGGCTCTACAGGGCAAAGCGCCAGGTAACGCCTGGGAAGTGTGAACTTACGGAAAGTGCCACAGAAAATAAACCGCCTAAAAAAATAGGTAAGGGTGAAATGGTGCGGTAAGAGCGCACCGCGCGATTGGTAACAATCGTGGCAGGGTAAACCCCGCTTAGAGCAAGACCAAATAGAAACTTATGTTTACGAACATGCATGGCCCAT
Organism: Legionella sp.; assembly: GCA_002863045.1. GTDB lineage: Bacteria > Pseudomonadota > Gammaproteobacteria > Legionellales > Legionellaceae > Legionella_C. The sequence goes on along the minus strand of PKDH01000052.1, from coordinate 21,457 downwards.
GCAAAGTTTGGGTAGGTCGCTTGAGGTCTATGGTGACATAGACTCTAGATGAATGATTGTCCACGACAGAACCCGGCTTATAGACTGGCTTTACTTTTTTATATTGTCACTTGATTATCATGCAGTAGATCATTACCATTTTTTATTTAAATATTCATCGTTAGCCAAACAATTAAAGCAAAATTCAAATGCTTTGGTACAGGCATAGGACCATACTATGATTTTATGTATTGATGTAGGGAACTCACATTTATATGGTGGTGTATTTGCTAATAATGATATTTTGTTGCGTTTTCGACATACCTCAGCGGTTAGTACCTCCGATGAGCTGGGTATTTTTTTAAAAAGTGTTTTGCGGGAAAATCATTGTGCGCCTGAATCTATCAAAAAAATTGCCATATGTTCGGTGGTGCCGCAACTTGACTACTCATTGCGTTCAGCTTGTTTAAAATATTTTTCGATTGAACCTTTTTTCTTACAAGCAGGTGTTAAAACCGGTCTTAATATTCTTTATCGTAATCCAGGGGAAGTAGGAGCTGATCGTATTGCCAATGCCATTGCTGCGGTTAATTTATTTCCAAATGAACATATTATCATTATTGATTTTGGTACGGCCACGACGTTTTGTGCGGTTAGCGCGCAAAAAGTTTATCGCGGCGGTGCGATTTTACCAGGCATTCGTTTATCAGCAGATGCTTTATCTCTCAATACAGCCAAATTGCCTAATATTGAAATTATTAAACCCGAGCAGGTAGTTGGACGTTCAACTTCTGAAAATATTCAATCGGGTATTTTTTTTGGCGCATTAGGAGCTTGTCGCGAAATCATTCATCGTATCAAACAAGAATCATTCGTAGATGAGAAGGTAACTGTTTTAGTCACAGGTGGTTTTGCAGCGCTTTTTGATAAGCAAAATTTATATGACCATATGGTGCCTGATTTAGTGTTGCAGGGTGTGCGTCATGCCGCTTTATTAAATTCTTAAGTGAAAGGCTTATTTATGACAGCGATTACCCATCAAGCTGTGCTGCTGAAAGAGGCCATTGATAGTCTAGCCATTGATGCTTCCTCAACCTATATTGATGGTACATTTGGACGAGGTGGTCATAGTCAAGCCATTTTAGCATGTCTTAATGAACAAGGCCGGCTATGGGCTTTTGATAAAGATGATACAGCCATTCAATATGCCAAAGAAAATTTTGGCCATGATGCGCGTTTTCATATCGTAAAAAATTCTTTCGCGCATCTTGTAGAAATATGTGAACATCAATCACTGGTTGGTCAGGTTGCAGGTGTGTTATTAGATGTTGGCGTATCTTCACCACAACTTGATGATGCTATGCGTGGTTTTAGCTTTATGCAAGACGGACCGCTTGATATGCGTATGGATACAAGCCAAGTACTTAGCGCCCAAACTTTTATTGAACAAGCTTCAGTGGCAGAAATGGTTCAAATTTTTAGAGAATATGGCGAAGAGCGTTATGCTTATCGCATCGCTTTGGCCATTGCTGATTTTAGGCAACACACCCCCATTACCACCACAGGCATGTTAGCTCAGATTATCAAACTTGCTCATCCACGCTGGGAAAAGCATAAACATCCTGCTACGCGCGTATTTCAAGCCATACGCATCCATATCAATGAGGAATTGGCTGCACTTCAAGCTGGGCTTAAAGCTGCTTTACATGTATTAAAACCAGGTGGACGCTTGGTGGTAATTAGTTTTCACTCACTTGAAGATAGAATCGTTAAACAATTTATGCGTTCTGAAGCCAAAGCTTTGGGCCTGCCTAAATACATACCTGTAAAGAGTACAGATATGCCACCACCAAGCTTGCGAATCATCGGTAAAGCCATTAAGGCGAGTGCGAGTGAATTGGCGGGAAACATCAGGGCGCGAAGTGCGGTGATGCGTGTGGGAGAAAAGCACCGATGAATCATGCAGCTAAAATTATTCATGAACATAGTTTTTTCAGTGGCCAGTTATTGAAGGTTCGGTTATCACGACTTTGTCGATTGCTTATCGTGCTTGTGGTCACGACTTTAGTTAGTGCAGTTGCTGTGGTGTACGTTACCTATAACCATCGTTTAGATTTTAGTCATTTACAGCAGTTATATCATCAAGCCCAAAAAATACAAATTCAACGCGGTAAATTGTTGCTTGAGCAAGCAAGCCTTGCCACACCTAAACGCATCGAAGCGCTTGCTCGAGCAAAATTACAGATGCATTTGCCGCGTATCAAGCATTTTTGTGTTTTACATGAAAAACATGCATAAAAAAAAGAATAAAAGTCATCAATTCCGTTTAAGCATTGTATTTTTGTGTTTTTTTAGTGTGCTGATGATTTTAGGATGGCGAATAACCGATTTAATGATTTGGCATCGTGCTTTTTTAAAAGGACAGGGCGAGGCTCGCAGCCTTCGCACCCAAACCATTCCAGCTTATCGGGGCATGATAACAGACCGTCATGGTCTTCCCCTTGCAATAAGCACACCCGTAACGGCTATATGGGTCGATCCACGATCATTTGACCCAACCATTGGGCAATTAAAACAATTGGCGCACTTATTGCACTGGCCGGTGCAAAAGCTTAAATCCTATACGGTGAATGCGCTTAATAAACGTGAATTTGTTTACTTAAAACGTCAATTAACGCCTGACATTGCGCAAAGATTCGCTGATTTACATATCAAAGGACTTAATTTTCAGCAAGAATTTAAGCGTTTTTATCCAGAGCGTGAAAGCATGGCTCAACTGCTGGGTTTTACCAATATTGATGATAAAGGTATCGAAGGGCTGGAGCTTGCTTATCAAGACTGGCTTGCTGGTGTTTCGGGCAAAAAGAAAATATTAAAAGATCGTACCGGGCGTATCATCAAAGAATTAGGGGTGGTTAAACCACCGCATGCCGGACACGATTTAAGATTGAGTGTTGATAATCGTATTCAATATTTTGCCTATCAAGAATTACAAAAAACGGTTAAGAAATTTGCGGCCAAAGCAGGTTCTGTGGTGGTTTTAGATAGCCAAACAGGCGAGATATTGGCAGTCGCTAATTATCCATCATTTAACCCCAATGCAAGAAGCGCCTATACCAAAGCATGTTATCGCAATAAAGCCATTACCGATGTTTTTGAACCAGGTTCAGTTATCAAACCCTTTACGATTGCCAGTGCTTTGAGTACCGGCTTAATTACACCTACTACGGTTTTTGATACTAATCCGAGCTGGATGATGGTTAATCACCGCACCATTCGCGATGTGAGAAACTATGGGGTGCTGGATGTGACAGGTATTTTGCAACATTCAAGTAATGTTGGTGTGACTAAAATGACCCTAATGAGTCCGCCTAATCAGCTCATTGATTTATTACATCGCAGTGGTTTTGGCGAGCGTACCGATTCTAACTATCCTGGTGAAGCTGACGGTATGATAGTTAAAGTTCGTGATGCTAATCCATTTGTACTAGCAACACTTAGTTTTGGTTATGGCATGTCAACCACGGCTTTACAGCTTGCTCAAGCTTATGCAATTTTTGCCAACGATGGTCAGTTAATACCAGTGAGTTTACTATATCGCCATCAGGCACTACATAAAAAAACAGTGATGCCTAAGAAAACAGCCCATCAAGTATTGGCTATGCTAGAAGCGGTATTAGCACAAGAAGGTACCGGTAAATCAGCTCGTATAGCAGGATATCGTGTCGCCGGAAAAACAGGGACGGTGCGACTTGCTGGCAAAAAAGGTTATGAAAAGAATCGTCATAGCGGCAGTTTTGTTGGCATAGCGCCTGTGTCTAAGCCTCGCCTTGTGGTCGTTGTTATGATTCATGAACCCCGCCAAGGTGGCTACTATGGTGCGATTGTTGCAGGTCCGCTTTTTGCCAAAGTCATGGCGCATTCGCTGCGCTTACTTAATATTTTGCCAGACAAGTTGTCAGAAAATATTTAAGCCTTAAATAATAAACATGCTATGCTCAAATGCTGTGTATTTTAAGTAACAAGCATGATGCAATTAAAAGAATTATTAAAACCCTGGCATGAGCATCTCGATGCGCTAGAGGTTATAAAAGGACTTGCGTGTGATAGTCGCCAAGTGCAGCCTGGATTTTTGTTTTTAGCCTATCCTGGGGTTCAAAATGATGGTCGTTTATTTATTGATGATGCCATTCAAGCTGGGGCAATTGCGGTGGTCTATGACCCGGAAAATGCTGTAGTTACAGCTGAGGCTATTCAGGTAAAAGCCTACCCAATTGCCCATCTAGCGCAGCAAATTGCGCTGCTTGCCAGTCGTTTTTATCATTATCCTACTCGCGCATTAAAAGTCATTGGCGTTACCGGCACCAACGGTAAAACCACCATCAGTTATCAGCTGACCCAAGCTTATCGTGCTTTAAAGAAACCATGTGCTTATATTGGTACGCTTGGTTTTGATGCCGTGGGCTGTATGGAAATATTAACCAATACCACACCCAGCCCGTTGGTTTTGCAAGAATTGCTTGCACGATGCGTTACGCAGCATATTCAATATATTAATATGGAAGTTTCATCGCATGCGCTTGTGCAAAAGCGAGTTGAGGCCATTGATTTTGAGCAGGCTATTTTTACCAACTTAACGCTTGACCATCTTGATTATCATCAAACCATGGCGCACTACGCCAAAGCCAAAAGTCTATTATTTAAAATGCCTACCCTTAAATGGGCCATTATCAATGAAGACGATAAGTATGCTTCTTTAATGAAAGACCAATTACAGCCTCATGTGCGTTGTTTGACCTATGGTTTTAGTAAACAAAGTCAGCTGCGGGCGGTATCTTATACCATGGATTTAGCGGGTACCTCACTTAAAATGACCCAAGCTTTAAAAACTTTCAATGTACGTTTAAAAACAATTGGGGAATTTAACATCTACAACACACTTGCAATCACTGCAAGTTTGATAGCCTCAGGCTTTAGTGTTGAGCAAATATTACCTGTATTAGAAACGCTTAATGCCGCACCAGGTCGTATGGAAATTGTGCATCACCAACCCTATGTTATTGTTGATTTTGCTCATACACCTGATGCACTAGAAAATGTGTTAAAAACATTGGTAGCCCTAAAAGAGGGGCAGGTGATTGTGGTGTTTGGCTGTGGAGGAGGACGTGATAAGACAAAACGCGCGTTAATGGGACAAATTGCTGCAACTTATGCTGATAAAATCATTATCACCAGTGATAATCCAAGATTTGATGACCCTCAAAGTATCATTGAGGATATCAAAACAGGTATCCCGGCCACTTGTGCTATTCAAACGTTTGTAAGCCGTCAAAAAGCCATTGAATACGCTCTTAAAGTGGCTCAAAAAAATGACACCGTATTAATTGCTGGTAAAGGTCATGAAGCTTATCAAATCATCGGCACGACACGCTATGATTTTTCAGACCAAGCGGTGGTTAAAGCAGCCCTTAAGACGGCTCAGCCTCATTGAATACCTTAGCGAGCGGTTTATTAAAATAGCGCTCTAAGTCATGACGTTTGTGGGATTGACGAAGCCCTATAAAAGCTGTTTTTAAATCAGCTGCAGCTTTTAAAATATTTGTTTCCAATAAGGGGTGGTAACAAGCAAGAACATTATTTTGCCATAGAGCATCTGTATTGATTGGTTTAATTGGATAAACAGGTGAAAAGTTAGGAGCCGTTAAATTATATAAAGCATGTAATTTTTGACTAAGCAAAGCTTGAGCGTTAAATTTTGCTTGCCAAGTGTGACCGGCAATATGGGGAGTGCACAACGTGGCATATTTTACAATGTCATCAAGAATGTAAGGCTCATTAGCAAACACATCCGTACAATAAAAAAGAGGGGTTTTAAGTGCGAGAAGAGCGGACTCGCAGACTACATGACCTCTAGAGGCATTAATTAAAGCGGTGTTGGGTTTAAGTTGTTGTAATGCGCTTAGATTTAATAAATTTCGACTAGGAAAAAACGCATCATTATGCAAATTAGGATGCACACAAATCATCTCGCAGGCTAAAATTTGTTCGAAACTAGTATTTTTAAAGGATGGGTCATGATAAGCCCTAATAGGGTCATAATAGTAAAACTTAAGTCCTAATGTTTTAAAATAACTACCCACCATGCAACCAACATGACCTGCCCCAATGATGCCCACAGTTTTTGTTTTGAAAGCATGTTGCTGCGATAAGTAAGCAAAACATGCCAACACATAATCAGCCACAGCGCGTGCATTACAGCCCTTAGCATCAAGCAACGTGATATTAAAGCGCTGTAAATCTTGTTGATTGATGTGATCAGTGCCACTACTGGCCGTGGCTACAACTTTAAGCTTGGCTTGTTTTATAAGCGCGTGATTAACCTTTAGCGTTGAGCGACAAAGCAAAATGTCATGATCTTTTAACAATGTTGCAACTGTATGGTTATCGTGAAAAAAAGTTATGTCAAAGGCGGGCTTGAATAATTCTGATACATAAGGCAGGGAGGCATCGGCAAGAAGCTTCATAAATTAAAAAGCACACGCAAAATATTGATTGCCCAATTTATAGGTACGCCAATAAGAGTATTTAGGCTACCGGTAAAAAGTAAAATTAAAAGAATATAAAAGCCGTAAGGTTCAATCTTTTGATAAATGATGGCCTGTTGGGAAGGTAAAAATACGCTAAGAATTTTGCTGCCGTCAAGTGGTGGAATGGGCAAAAGGTTGAAGAAAAATAATAATAAATTAATGACCATACCTGCTCGAGCCGTTAAAAGTACAAAAAGCCCTATGGTTGTATTGGAGCTAAATGACAAACCTAGTTTAAATAACAATGTCCAACCAATCGCCATGAGTAGATTGGCCATAGGTCCGGCCAGAGTGACCCAGGCAATATCTTGGGGGCGGCGCAGGTTTCGGCTATTAATAGGTACAGGTTTTGCCCAACCAAAAACAAAATTAAAGTGACTTAACAAAAGTACCAGCAAAGGGATGATAAGAGTGCCAACTAAATCAAAGTGATGTAAGGGGTTGAAACTTACCCGACCCAGCATTTTAGCGGTGCCATCACCAAAATAATTTGCCACATAACCATGAGCGGCTTCATGTAGCGTGATGGCAAAAATAACCGGTAAAATCCAGACAGCTATTTGTTGAATGGTAGATAATTCAATCATGCATTAAATATGCAGTTTAATTTAAATTACGGCATTTTAACGACTTTTTTTGCTTTAGTCATCCCTTAAGATTAACATCAAGCCTTTCCATCAAGGCCACAAAATCATGACGCGCCCAAATTATTTAGCCAAGCTAACAAGTTTTAAGCCAACACTATGCTATACCCTGGTACTTATCATCAGTTATTGCTATTTGGATAAACCGCTTGCGCAATATTTTCACGATAGAAATTTAGAGCAAGCATTTTTACCGCTTACATGGTTAACACATCTTGGTGAGATAGCCATTTATACTATTGGCTTATTTTTCATGGCGCTTTTATTTCGTTACCGTCATCAGCCACTTTGGGAAGCACGTTGTTGGTTTTTATGGGTATATATGGTCTTTAGTAATACACTATGTTTAATTTTAAAAATAAGTTTAGGTCGAGCACGTCCAATTTTATGGTTTGAGCATCAGTGGTATGGTTTTTATGGCATGCAAGCATCGCCGAATTTCTGGTCTTGTCCCTCAGGACATACCACCTGCATCATGGCATGGGCTATAGGTTTAAGTTTTATTTTTCCACGCTATGCAAAAATGTGTATTGTAGGTGGTTTGATGGTGGCATCTTCCCGTATTTTACTTGTGCATCATTTTTTAAGTGATGTGTTGAGTGCATTATATTTAACACTTATTACATTACGTATTCTTGTTATCATCATGCAGCAACAATCACTTGAAAATCATCCATTCACCCGCTGGATACCATGGCCTTTGTGGCGAAAAATACTAGGCGCTTAAAAATAATCGCGGGTCTGCCTTGAACTTATGAATTGGTTTCTGGCAAGATGCATATTCAAATCGGATTTTGGTGAAAAATATGAAAGCTTTAGTGGCAGTAAAGCGCGTGATTGATCCTTATGTAAAAATTCGTCTCAAGCCCGATAACTCAGATGTGGAAACTCAGGGCGTTAAAATGGCGATGAACCCTTTCGATGAAATTGCCCTTGAGCAAGCTTTGCGTTGGCGCGAACAAGCTATCGTTTCTGAGATAGTTTTAGTCAGTGTTGGCCATAAAATTGTACAAGAGACGCTAAGACATGGACTGGCAATGGGCGCAGATAAAGCCATTTTAGTTGAAAATGATGATCCCCAATGCAGCTTAAATATTGCAAAAATTTTGCAAAAAATTGCTGAAAAAGAACAACCATCGCTTATTTTGATGGGCAAACAAGCAACAGATTCTGATAATAATCAAACCCCTCAAATGCTTGCCGCATTATTAAATTGGCCGCAAGCAACGTTTGTTTCAAAGCTTGAGTTGAACGATAAGATGCTTACCGCCGTAAGAGAAATTGATGGCGGGCTTGAAACGCTTGCAATGCCACTACCGGCGGTGATTAGTACGGATTTACGCTTAAATCAACCGCGGTATGCAAGCTTACCTAATATTATGAAAGCCAAACAAAAACCTTTAGAAGTGGTGCCGCTTGCAGATTTAGCCTTAAATTTAAACGTTCATCAAAATATTTTATCACGTAACTATCCGCATAAACGTCAGCAAAAGGGCAGAGTTTTAGCATCAGTAGATGAGTTGATTCATACGCTTAAAAATAAAGCACACGTGCTTTAGGAGGTTTTATGGATGCATTAGTGATTGTTGAACATAATATGGAAGGTGTATTACCGGCAACTTTTAGTGTATTAGCCGCAGCAAACGCTTTAAATTGCCAAATAACCGCGCTAGTAATTGGCCATGATTGCGCTTCGATTGCTCAAGAATTGGCCATTATTGAGGGTGTAACGCAGGTATGGGTGTTAGACAATGAAGCCTATGCCAAGCCTTTGGCTGAGTCTATGCGTGAAGTGATTGTCAAACACGCATCATCGTTTGATTATATTTTGGCACCAGCTACCACGTTTGGTAAAAATATTTTACCAGGCGTGGCAGCGTGTCTTGATGTGTCGCAAGTTTCTGATGTGTCACGTATTATCAGTGAAGATACCTTTGAGCATCCTATTTATGCTGGAAATGTGCTTGAAACCGTGCAAATTATGGATAAACAAAGGGTGTTAACCATCAGACCTACCGCTTTTAATTTGAAAGTGACGACAAAAACCGCTTGTCCTATCAAACAACTCGATAACAGCGTTAATTTATCTAATCATGAGATAAGTGTATTGTCACAGAACCTTCATGATTCATCACGACCAGAATTAGCCAGTGCCAAAATTGTTGTTGCTGGTGGTCGTGGTTTACAAAGTGCTGAAAACTTTAAGCTTATAGAGCAATTAGCTGATACGCTCAATGCTGCTATTGGTGCTTCAAGAGCGGCAGTTGATGCCGGATTTATTTCCAATGATTATCAAGTTGGTCAAACGGGTAAAATTATTGCCCCTATGCTTTATATTGCCATTGGTATTTCTGGAGCTATTCAACACTTGGCAGGTATGAAAGATGCAAAAATTATTGTTGCTATCAATAGTGATAAAGATGCACCTATCATGCAAATTGCCGACTATGCTTTAGTCGGTGATTTATTTGAATTAATACCAAAATTTATTGAAACGTTAAAAACATATTAGGAGCAACAATGATTGTTGGCGTACCAAAAGAAATTAAAGCCCAAGAAAACCGTGTAGGATTAGTTCCTGGAGGGGTTCGAGAAATTATCCGCACAGGTAATACTGTGTGTGTAGAGCAAAGTGCCGGGTTAGGTGTTGGTATTAGTGATGCTGATTACTTAGCCGCAGGTGCTATTATTGTCGAAACGGCTGATGAATTATTTGAGCAGGCTGATTTAATTGTGAAGGTAAAAGAACCACAACCTATAGAATGTCATCGTTTGCGTGAAAATCAGACACTTTTTACTTATCTACATTTAGCACCTGACCCGCAGCAAACACGTCTTTTACAAGAATCTGGTGTGACCGCCATTGCTTATGAAACCGTAACGCATGCCAAAGGTGGGCTGCCGCTTTTAACGCCTATGTCACAAGTTGCCGGTCGTATGGCCATTCAAGCCGGAGCCAGATGCCTTGAATCAGCACAACATGGTAGTGGCATATTATTAAGTGGTATGCCGGGGGTGCCCTCCGCTAATGTCGTTATCATTGGTGGTGGAGTCGTTGGCGTGAATGCAGCTAAAATTGCCATGGGCATGGGTGCACGTGTATATATTCTTGATAAATCCATTGAACGATTAAAAGAATTAGATGAACAATTTGGCATTAAACTTACCACTGTATATGCTACATCAGAGGCCATCGAGCATTTTGTTGCCATGGCTGATTTGGTTGTGGGTGCGGTTTTAGTGCATGGTGCAGCAGCACCCAAATTAATTACCCGAGCTATGTTAAAAACCATGCGCCCAGGCTCGGTGATAGTGGATGTAGCCATTGACCAGGGTGGATGCTTTGAAACAAGTCACGCGACAACGCACAGTGACCCAACTTACATTGTGGATGATATCGTACATTATTGCGTGGCTAACATGCCAGGTGCGGTTCCGCGTACCTCAACATTTGCATTAAATAATGCCACATTGCCGTATATTCTAAATTTAGTTACCAAAGGTCCTAAACTGGCACTATTAAATGATGAACATTTTTTAAATGGCCTGAATGTACACCACGGTATGATAACCTATGAAGCAGTGGCTCGTGAGCTAGGTTATGATTATGTCCCACCGCTTGATGCTTTAAAAATGGTTGATTAACCATACGTTAGACCTATTCTCTGCGTTCCGCGACTTGTTATAAATTTAGCGAATAAGTCACAGAACGTAGACCTAAGCTTAAAAATTTTATTGTCGAGCCTTAAAAAATAGCTTGTTTATTCAGATGTATTATTTACCTCATTCTCTTCAGTTATGTCCTCTGTTGCTGTATTAGGTTCAACAGCTTGTTCTTTAGTGGGTGCATTTTGTTCACGAAAATATTCCATAATATGGTTACTTTGATCAGGTTCAACACGTAATCCGGTAGTCGGGTCAATAGGAATCATGATGATGTTAGGTGGTGGGGTGAAAGATTTTTCTGGTACATTTTTCAAAGCATGTTTCATAAAATCAACCCACATCGGTAGGGCGATACTTGCCGCATACTCGTGCAGTGATCTCGGCGAGTCAAATCCTACCCATATGGTGGCAACCAAATCAGGGTTAAAACCAGCAAACCAGGCATCAACTTGAGCATTGGTGGTACCGGTTTTTCCAGCTAGGTCATGTCTATTTAAAACTTTGGCTGCGCGCGCCGTACCTTGTTGAATCACATCTTGTAATGCTGAGTTCATTAAAAAGGCCACATCAGCGGGAATGACGCGCGGTGCGAGTGGCGCTGGGTCTTTTTTATCTTGTTCGCAGTTATCGCACGCAATAGCCGGGTGAGCTTGCAGCAACACATCTTTGTTATGGTTGGTAATGCGCTCGATAAGAAAAGGTTCAATTTTATAACCGCCATTAGCAAAAACGGCATAAGCTTGTGCTAATTCCATTGGGCTAATTGATAAGCTGCCAAGTGCGAGTGAAAGCGCTTTGGGTAAATCTCTTTGCTCAAACCCAAAGCGCATCATAAAGCGGATAACATAGTCAAAACCTAAATCATCCAAAACTCGTATCGATACCATATTTCTGGAGCGTATCAGCGCTTCTTTTAAGCGGGTTGGGCCATTAAAAGTTAAATTGGCGTTATGTGGGCGCCATAAATCAGGTTGACTTGGGTCATCTACCACAATAGGTGCGTCGTTAATTAACGTGGCAAGGGTATAGTTTTTATTAAGTGCGGCAGCATAAATAAACGGTTTAAAACTTGAGCCTGGTTGCCGGCTTGATTGAATCACACGATTAAATTTACTTTTTTCAAAGCTAAAGCCACCTACTAACGCACGAACTGCACCATTTGTAGGATCAAGTGCCACTAAAGCGGCTTCAACTTCAGGAACCTGCGCAAGCTGCCAGGCATTTTTGTGACGATACATATAGATAATATCGCCTGTTTTAACAATTTGCGCGGCGTATTGTGGCGCCTGACCGACCCAGCCTTTTTTCAAAGAAGGTCTCGCCCATGCTAAGCCTGGCCAATAGATGGTGTAGAGTGTGCCATCACGATTAATGACATTGATATCTTTATTTAAAACTTGGATAACGACGGCAGGCTCTAATTGACGAATTATTTGATAATGACTTAATGTTTTTTTGATATTTTTAGTGGATAAATCTTGTATATGCGCTATAGCACCTCGAAAACCATGGCGTTTATCATAGGCGCGCAATTGCTTGAACAATGCATCATTGGCTGCTTGCTGATCTTTAGCAACAATGGTCGTGTAAACGTTATAGCCTTTGGTATAGGCTTTTGTACCAAAATGATTATAAAGTGATTGGCGAATCATCTCTGCCACATAAGGCGCATACACTTCAACGTTATTGCCATGATATGAGGCGGTTAAAGGCTGGGTAATGGCTTCTTGGTATTGATTTGCGCTAATGTAGTGTTCTTCTAGCAAACGTTCTAGAACATGATTGCGCCTTTTTAGTGCGGCTATAGGATTGGCAATTGGGTTTTGCGATGAGGGTGCTTGTGGTAAGCCTGCCAGCATGGCTTGTTCTGCTAAAGAGAGTTCATTTAAAGATTTACCATAATAAACTTGTGCCGCAGCGCCTATTCCATAAGCACGGTTGCCTAAATACACTTTATTAAAATAAAGCTCTAATATTTTTTCTTTACTCAGTTCGCGATCTATTTTAATCGCCAATAAAATTTCTTTAAATTTTCTTAAAAATGTTTTTTGGCGGCTTAGGAAAAAATTACGTGCAACTTGCATGGTAATGGTGCTACCACCTTGTGACTTGGTACCAGTTTTAAGCATTTTTAAAGTGGCTCGACCCAAACCAAGTAAATCAACACCTGAGTGTTCAAAAAAACGCTGATCTTCCGTGGCTAGCAATGCGTGGATGAGCGGTTTTGGAATTTCAGCGAAGGTAACCGGAATTCGTTTTTTTTCACCGTATTCTTCAATTAATTTGCCATCCTGGGTAAAAATACGCAAAGGCACTTGGAGTTGGACATTATTAAGTGCTTCAACATCTGGTAAATCTTGAATAAGGTAAACATATACCAAACCTAAGCCTGTCATAAATACAAAACTTAGGCTTAGCAAAGACCACATACCTTTGCGCCAAAAATAAACAAATCTGCTCATTATAGTGGTGTCAACTTTGAATAAAATAGCCTCAGTATAGCGTTATTCGATTTAAATACCTAATAAGCTTTTAAGGGCTACTTGAGGGACTATCAGGGCTTGTAGCTAAATTACTTGGCAGGTAACCCGATGCATCTTGAGGTCTTCTTGCGAAAAATCCCGCGGACATATTGGTTAAATTAACGCGCGTACTTAAACTTTGCAGCTGTATTAAGAGCGCCTCATATTTTTTACTTAAATCTTGATATTGTTCGGTTAACTGTCCTACAGCAATTTCTAAAGTATCATTACGTCGTTCTGATTGAGAGAGTTTATTTTCAAGTAAAGCTATTTTAGCGTTGATGTGTGCATCATGCTGTAGATTGACTTGATAACGCTCAATCAAAGTTTTAGTGATATTGAGATAGTATTCGTAAGCTGTGGATAAAGGCACATCAGGTGAGGTAGTGATTAAACTCATAATTTTATCATGCACAAGTGTACCCATGGTGGTTCTAGCACCATTGAAATTTTTACCCCAACCTCCACGAATAAACCCATGCATCATAATGTTCGAATCGCGATGTTCGATGGCTACTTTTTTATCGTTGGTGGTATTCATAAGTATGGAGGATTGGTAAAGTAGATTAGATAACGCATGTAAGATAAGTGCTTCTTCTTCCTCATCTAAATATTGATTTTTAGCCACAACGGGCTTGATTACCATAAGCACATCAAGCACATAAGTTAAAAAAGCTTTGCGCGTAGTATAGTTATGCGTGGCTTGATCTATTACATCAAGCAAACTGGAGTATAATTGTTCGTCTGAATCGGTAGGTAAAACAATAGGTGATTTGATTTGATACTCACAATAGCCTGTAATAAGCTCAAGCCAATTATCAATAAGTTTGGGTAAGGTTAGCATCTCTACATTCCTTGTAATGTAAATACTCACTATAATAGAACTTTAAGTTACAGTGCAATGAGTATGAACTCCAAAGCGCCTTGAAAGAAAATAAACGAAAAAGACAGTTTCTTTTTCAATTAAGTTAAGATAAAGTTTTCAGCTTAAGCATTACGTATTTAGCAACAAACAGGGAGGTTCAGTGGGTGCTAGACGTATTTAAATCTAAATCGCGACGCATGCTTGGAATCGATATTACATCAGCTTTTCTTAAGGTTGTTGAAATATCAGCTCAAGATTCAAGCTTTACCATTGAAAATATCAGTGTCACGCCACTATCACCTAAAATGGTAGAAGGGCATGTGATTCATGATATTGAAGGCATCGCTTTTCTTTTAGAAAAAATTATCAAACAACATAAGATTAAAACAAAAGAGGCAGTGGCTTGTGTACCTGATTCTGCGGTAATTAGTCGTGTGATTACTATCAATAATGGTTTAAATGAGAGTGAGATTGAAGAATTAATTTTACTTGAAGCTGATAAATATATTCCTTTTCCCATCGAAGAAATCAATCTTGATTTTGAAGTGATTGGGCCTTCATCTAAAAATGAGACGTTACTTGATGTACTGATTGTCGCTTCGCGTTCAGAAAATGTAGCCAATCGCGCTGAAATATTAACTAAAGCGGGGCTTGAGGCTAAAGTCATTGAGGTTGAATCATTTGCGGTTGAGCGCCTTATTAAACACCTTTCACAGGCATCTGAAGTACCAGATAGTAACATAACTGCGGTCATTGATGTGGGTTTTATGTTTGCTAATTTATTTGTGTTACAAGATTTTAAAATTATTTTCACGCGTGAAGAAGAGTTTGGTGAGCATGAACTTATTGAAATCTTTAAACAAGAATATAATGTTACAAATGAAAAGGTTGAGCAATTAATAAAGCAGCAGCATCTGCCCCAAGATTATCAAGAACGTGTGCTAGAGCCTTATGTGGATGCATTAATTGTCAATATAAAAAGAGCTTTACAGTTTTTTTTCTCTACAAGTCATCATGTTGAAGTGGATAAGATTTTATTAACCGGCAGCATTGCGACTTTACCGAACATTGCCACTATTGTGGCAGAAAAAGTAGGGATTCATACCGCGATACTGGATATATCGACAAATTTTGAATTTAACGCGCAGGTACGAAACGCTATCACATCACAATCACAAGTACTCATGACGGCCTGTGGCCTAGCGCTAAGGCAAATATAGTCATGGCTAATATTAATCTTTTGCCCTGGCGTGAATACAAACGTGAACATGAGAAAAAAGCATTTATTCGATTGCTAAGTTTGGCAGCTATCGCTGGTTTTTGTTTATCATTTTTATTTTATTATTACACCAGTAGGTTGGTTGTTGCACAAAATATGCGCAATGAAAAATTAAATCAACAAATTATAACTTTAGATAAAAAAATTAAAGAAATATCAAGTATTCGTCAAAGAAAAAATCGTTTAGTTGCCCGTATGAAAGCCATTCAAATATTACAAGCTAAGCGAACGCTTACCATTCATCTGTTTGATGAATTGCTCAATGTTCTACCAGATGGCGTTTATTTAACTGAGTTCAAACGCGAAAAAGAAAAGATAACTCTAACAGGTTATACGGAGTCAAATAGCGATATTTCGCTATTAATGCGCAATATTCAAAATGACCCATGGATTGAAAACCCTGATTTGACCGAAATTAAAAAAAACAATCAAGTAAATAATGCTGTTAATAACGAATTTCACCTAAGTTTTGTATTACAGGGTACAAAGCCTGAGAAGGTTGCACCTAAATGAATATTAATTTTAATGAACTAACACTCGATAACATTGGCCAGTGGCCACTTCCGGTTAAATATGCTGCAGCGTTTATAGCAGCGATACTCATTACAGGCTTAGGGTATTGGTGGTTTGTGTCGCCTAAATATGAAGAAATAAAAACGCTTAAACAAAAAGAAGTAGAGCTTAAAAGTCAGTTTGAACTCAAACAACAACAAGCTGCTAACCTAGATGCTTATAAAGTGCAGTTAAATGAAATCAACATGCGTTTAGAAGATATGTTACGTCAATTGCCAGCACAAAATGAAATGCCCGCCCTTTTAGAAGATATTTCTAAAACAGGTGTGGCCAGCGGATTAATTTTTGAGTTATTTGCCCCACAACCTGAAATTATTCATGATTTTTATGTCGAATTACCCATTAAAATAGAAGTATTGGGGCATTATAACCAGTTGGCTATATTTTTAAGTCGTGTGGCGCAAATGAAACGTATCGTTACTCTGCATGATTTCGTCATTACACCTTTTCAAGTAGAAAATGCCACGCTTGCTAATAAACCAGTAGCGCCTAGTGTGACTGAAAAAGATTTATTAGAAATGAAATTAATCGCTAAAATTTATCGGTACAAAACATGATTATATCGCAGCGCTACGGTTTTTTTCTAATCACCTTAGGATGCTTAATGTCACTTATTGCTTGTAATTCTAAAGAAGACCAACGGCTAAATCGTTATATTGCCAAAATAAATGCCCGCCCACCCAGGCCTATCGAAGCGATTCCATCTTTTATACCCATTGCTAAGTTTAGTTATCCTGAAAAGGACACGCGTCGCAATCCATTTAAACTTAAACCCATCATCGAAAAAGATGAGTTAGCACCCAATCAATCACGACCCAAAGAGCCATTAGAGTTGTTGCCGCTCGATGCTTTGAAATTTGTGGGTATCCTTGAGCAGAATAATCGAACATGGGGTTTGATCAGCAAGCCTGATGGTAGTTTGGTCAGAGTAACGGTTGGAAATTATATGGGTAAAAATTATGGTCAAATCATGGCAATTGATGATGATCATTTAATTTTAGAAGAAACAGTTCGAGTGTCGGGTAAATGGCAAAAACAGCGAATTACTCTAAAAATGCAGCCAGCTAGTCAGTCTTAGGAGTGTGTGTTTTGTTTAATAAAATAGCAATATTACTATGGATAATCCTATTTTCAAGTCATGTAGTGGCTGACAATATATTAGCCAAAATTAAAATTATCCCCTTGCCTGCTGAGCGGGTACGGGTCGAGTTTCAATTTAAAGAGCCAATTAAACCAGTGCCTGTGACTTTTACTACCCAAAAGCCTCCACGTATTGTCATTGATTTTTTAAAAACACATCATACGCTCGATGAAAAAAATTTGATGAAAAAAATTGACCTAGGAAATTTAGTCAACTATAACGTGGCAAGTGTGGGTGATAGAGTGCGTGTGTTACTTGATTTATCTGCAGCAGTTGCTTATTCAACTTCTCTACACGGGCAAGTTTTTGCGGTCACACTCAGTGGTAAAAGTCATCAACTATTCAAACCGCTTAAAAAAATAGCCATGGCAAATCAGACAATTAATGCGCGCTATACACTTAAAAATATTGATTTCCATGGTACAGGTCAACAAACAGGGCGCATTATTATTGATGTTTCTGCTACAGGTATTCCGATTGATATTAAACAAACAGGCAAAGAGATTGTGGCAAAATTTATCAGCACCCGTGTTCCCGCACGGCTTAGAAAACGTTTTGATGTCGCTGATTTTCAAAGCCCTGCACAAACCATTGCAGTTGAGCAAAACGCTCGCGATGCCCGTATTACCTTAATGAGTAAAGGTGATTACAGCTATTTTGCCTATCAAGTAAATAAACAATTTTTTATTGATGTGTTTCCGCTTAGTGCCGATGAAATAAAACAAGCTAAATTAAAGAAAAAAGTCTATACAGGTAAACCTATTTCACTTAATTTTCAAAATATTCCCATTCGTTCAGTTTTACAGCTATTGGCCGATTTCACAGGAATTAATATGGTCATTAGCGATAAAGTGACGGGTAATATTACGCTCAGGCTTAACAAAACCCCCTGGGATCAAGCGCTTGATATCATTCTTGCCACCAATTCGTTAGATAAACGTCAAAGTGGTAATGTTATGTGGGTCGCGCCAACGATTGATTTAATGAAACAAGAACGCGAACAATTAAAATCGCAGCAAGAAGCCACTAATCTTGCTCCGCTGCGCTCAGAATTATTGCAGTTAAATTATGCTAAAGCGGTTGATATGGCCGCATTATTAAAAGATAAAAATACTTCTCTACTTTCCAAAAGAGGGGCAATTAGTGTCGATGTGCGCACAAATACCTTGTGGATACAAGACACAGGCGCCCAAATTGAAGAAATAAGAGAACTTATTAAGCGTTTAGACATCCCAGTGCGTCAAGTACAAATTGAATCACGTATTGTCAACGTTTCACGTGAGGCCATTGAAGACTTAGGGATTCGTTTTGGTATTTCTAAACCACAAGCATTAAGTGGCAGCTTATCAGGTGCAAATCAAATTGCTCAGGGTGTCTATGCGCAAAATCAAACCCCGCTTGCCTCAACCAGTAACGTTACTCCGTTTACCGATAGGCTTAATGTTGATTTGCCAGCGCTGGCTGTCAATGCAGCAACGGTGGGTTTGGCTGTGGCCAAATTAGGCAATGGGATTTTGCTTGATTTAGAACTCTCAGCACTTGAAAGCATTGATAAAGCTGAAATTATTGCCAGTCCCAGGCTTATGACGGTTAATCAGCAGCCAGCGATGATTGAATCAGGCGAAGAAATCCCTTATCAAGAATCAACTTCAAGTGGTGCTACCGCGGTGGCCTTTAAAAAAGCGGTGTTAAGTTTAAAGGTAACACCACAAATTACCCCAGATAATAAACTATTAATGGAATTACAAATTAATCAAGATGAGCCATCTGGTCGTGTGGTGAATGGGGTACCCGCTATTGCTACCAAACAAATTCAAACCAATGTGTTGGTTGAAAATGGACAAACCGTGGTTTTAGGTGGTATTTATCGTCAAGATAAAAACAACACGCTTGCGCGTGTACCACTTTTAGGTGAATTACCTTTGGTGGGTAGCTTATTTCGTAATACACGTGCACGAATTCGCAATGAAGAGTTGCTCATTTTCATAACTCCTAGGATAATAACCAATTCATTATCAATTACCGCCATTGAAGGACGAGGAAAAGCCATATTAAATGGGGTTGAATTAGATAAATTTGGAAAACCGGTGTGTATAAACTGCAAGTAAAAGTCATTTGGTAAATCTATAAATAAGGTATTTATAGAGATAAGTTCATCAAATATAAGATAGTTATATCTTATCCAAATTAGAGGTATGGAATAAAACATGAGCATAGTTAAAGTACGAAATATTTTTTTAATTGGCCCTATGGGTGCCGGAAAAAGCACGATAGGCCGTACTTTGGCAAAAGAACTTAAGCTGGAATTCTATGATTCAGATGAGGTAATCGAAGAACGTGCAGGGGCAGATGTTTCTTGGATATTTGATATAGAGGGCGAGGAAGGCTTTCGAAAGCGCGAGCAAAAAGTGGTCGAGGAGTTAACTCAGAAAAATAACATCGTGTTGGCTACAGGCGGGGGCGTGATTATGACGCCAGAAAATCGCAATGCTTTGGCAGGCCGTGGCACGGTTATTTATCTTAGAACATCACTGCAACAGCAATTTGAACGCACCAAACGCGATACCAAGCGCCCATTACTACAAACTGATGATTTAGAAGGCCGCTTAGAGATGTTACGTGATGAGCGTGAGCCATTTTATGAAGAGCTGGCTGATATTAGTTTTGAAACCGACAAGCTTACCGTAAAAGCGGTCGCGAATAACATCATCAAATACATCTATGGCGAGGCCTGAAATCAAAACACTCCGAGTTCATTTAGATACTCGGAGTTATAATATTGTGATTGGTCAAAATATTTTAACCAAGCCATCTTTGATTACGCCTTTAATCCAAACTCAACAAGTTTGTATCGTAACCAATGAAACCATAGCACCTCTTTATCTACAAACGCTATGCGCCTCTTTGGCCGATAAAAAAATTGATTGTGTCATACTTAAAGATGGCGAAATGTATAAAAACATGGCAAGTTTGCGTAAAATTTACGATAAACTGGTCAGTCAAAACCATCGTCGGGATACCACCTTAATTGCTTTAGGTGGTGGGGTGATAGGCGATATCACAGGATTTGCTGCTGCAACGTATCAGCGTGGCGTATCATTTATTCAAATACCCACCACACTTCTTGCTCAAGTTGATGCATCAGTTGGCGGTAAAACAGCCATCAATCATCCTCAAGGTAAAAACTTAATCGGCAGTATTTATCAACCCAAACAAGTTATCATTGATATTGCCACACTCAAAACACTCCATAAGCGTGCTTATAAAGCTGGCATGGCTGAAATTATTAAGTACGCGCTTTTGGCTGGAGGCAAGCTGTATCACCAGGTTGAGCAAGCGCTCAATGCACCGATGAACGCCCAGCAGTTAATCGATATTATCCATGCCTGCTGTGCTTATAAAGCGCATATCATTGAGCAAGATGAACACGAGTCTCATATACGAGCGTTACTAAATCTAGGTCACACCACCGCACATGCACTTGAAGCATACACCCACTATCAAAGATGGCTTCATGGGGAGGCGGTTGCGATTGGTTTACATGTGGCGGCATTGATATCACAAGAATTAGGTTTTATTGATAAAACAATCGTGAACAATCTTGTGGTACTGCTTAAAAAAGCAGGTTTGCCTGTTAACATTCCCCGGGATATAGAACTTGCAAAACTATGGTCATTTATCCAAAAAGATAAGAAAGCACAGCACCATAGCCTGCGTTTTATCCTTATCAAAGCGATTGGTCATTGCTACATTGAAACTAATATGGATGAGACTTTGGTGATGTTGGGGTTGACCAAAGCCGTAGAAGGGGTGTGACAAAGTGCGTCATCCTAAGCTATTTAAGCCTTTAAGTTGGATGTCTTCGATTCATTTTATTCATCATTTGGTGCTATATAACCAGGTATTAATGGCAGTCATTGCCGATAAAAAAGCAGGAAAATCAACCTTTGCTTCTCTTCTACAGCAAACGTTAAGTATGCATGTAGACAGCACGCTGATTCATGCCCAGGCTTTGAGCAAGCTTACTGACCTTGTGGCACAATTAAAAGCGCAAAAAATTTTAGCTGCGGATGAAACACTGGATGATTTTGTGGCGCGCGTTAATGCCAGTAAGCAGCCGAAGCTGATTATTATTGATGATGCACATTATTTAAATGTTGCAACGCTTACAACACTGATGCGCTTTTTACAGCACAATCCA
>PKDH01000056.1 GCA_002863045.1 Legionella sp. | reverse complement strand
CAAAGCACCCACACAGTTTGTCTCTCTCTTCTTAATGAACTCGCCTCCAAGGGCGTGATGCGTATTCTACTCATATCTCCCCCCTTGTCAACTACTTAGATAACCTTTTTTTATATTTTTTTAACATAAGTTTTTTTAAATTCATCAAATATCAATATTAAATAAATACCTTTATAAATCTATTCAAAAATATACGCTGTTTTTGAATAGATCATGCTATTTTATTTTTTAAGAAAAAATTATTTTTATCATACTGGTATCAATTGCAATTTTTTGATAGCATCAAAAACTCATTTATGGTGATTTTAATGGGTCGCCAGATGACGATACATTGTAAACCCCGTCAGGCCTGGAAAGGAGCAGCGGTAGCAATCGATTCGAGCATCTGGAATGGCTCTTAAAATCACCGCCCAAATCGACTAATTTCATTGTATGAGCTATTTAGCTTTAGCGCGCAAATGGCGTCCTCAAACATTTACAGAGCTTGTGGGTCAAGAACCTATAAATAAAGCTTTAATTAAATCTCTATCACAACAACGTTTGCATCATGCCTATTTATTTACTGGAACACGCGGTGTTGGCAAAACAAGTATAGCGCGCTTGTTAGCTAAAGCTTTTAATTGCTTGCAAGGCATAACACCCACGCCCTGCCTCACGTGTGAGATATGTCAAGCAATTGAAAAAAATTGTTTTATTGATTTATTAGAAATCGATGCAGCGTCTAAAACCCGCATAGAAGATACTCGTGAATTACTTGATAATGTGCAATATGTACCTAATCAGGGTCGTTATAAAATTTATCTAATTGATGAAGTACATATGCTATCGCAGCATAGTTTTAATGCGTTATTAAAAACTTTGGAAGAACCACCTAATCATGTAAAGTTTATATTAGCTACCACAGACCCACAAAAATTACCTATTACCATCCTTTCTCGCTGCTTACAATTTAATCTTCGCCCGATATCTGCTCAAAATATTACGGCAAAATTAGAGCATATCTTAATTCAAGAACAAATTTCTTTTGAAAAAGCGGTACCTGCTTTGTTAGCTAAAGCAGCTCATGGCAGCATGCGCGATGCTTTAAGTCTGCTTGATTACGCAATAGCAAGTTCCACTGATACCCTAAATTTAAAAGAATTAACAAAATTATTAGGCTATAGCAATGAAGATCATGCTTTGAATTTAATTAAAGCATTGGTTGAAAGTGACGGTAATACCATTATTAACATCGCACAAAATATTGAAGTTGAAGGACTCGATTTTAATCATATATTAGATGAAGTATTAATTTTATTACATCGAATCACGATTCATCAAATTGTTCATGATAATAACATTATTGATAATGATTTAACTTTATTAAGCTCACAATTAACAGCGGAAGATTTACAATTATTTTATCAAATTGGTTTAAAAGGGCGCAGTGAGATTCAATTAGCACCATCGTTACGGATTGGTTTTGAAATGACGTTAATACGCATGCTAGCATTCAAACTGCGACCTTTAAATGGCTCTGTAGCTCAAAATAATCGTATAAATTCATCATTAAATAAACAATTATCTGAGTCAGATAAAGCATCTTCTGCATTATGTGTTACTCCTAAACCAACATCTCACACCGACCATAAGCATGTTGTATCTGGTACTCATGAATGGAGCGATATTATTCAAGCATTAAAATTAAGAGGTCTAACTTTAAATGCGGCAGAAAATGCTCAGTGGATTGATAAAATAGACAATCAAATATCACTCAATGTTGCCTCAGGGCATAGATCGTTATTTACAACGATTGTTATTCAACGCTTAGAGCAAGCCCTAAGTCAGTACTATCAAGCTCCTATCAAATTAAATATTAATTTCGATGCTCCTATTGACTCATCACCTGCTCAGAAAAAAAAAGCGATTTTGAGACAACAACAACAAGATAATACCCATCAACTAAACATTGATTCTTTTTTTCAAACAATAAAACAGGAATTTCAAGCAGAATTGGTCAATAATTCTATTGAAGGCAAGTAATATCGATTATACTTGAACATCTTTTAATCTTTAATCAATGAGGTACACCATGGATATGAATCAAAATTTAACAAACTTAATGAAAGAAGCGCAAAAAATGCAACAACGTATGCAAGACGCTCAAGCTGAATTAGCTAGTTTGACGGTTGAAGGAAAATCAGGTGGAAACCTTGTTATTGTTACCATGAAAGGCAATCATGAAAGCACCATTAAGATTAATCCTATGTTGCTAAAAGAAGATGATATAGAGATGTTAGAAGATTTAATTAATGCGGCTTATAACGACGCTGTTAGAAAAATTGAAAAGGCATCTAAAAGTAAAATTAGTCAACTTACATCAGGTTTAAACATCCCAACTGATTTTATGAAAGATGGCGATAAGGAATAAATCTAATATGGATTCTTTGCAACGTCTAACCGAATCTTTACGTTGTTTACCAGGGATAGGTCCTAAATCTGCGCAGCGTATTGTTCATTTTTTGCTGCATCGTCATCGTTCTAAAGGGTTACATCTTGCTGAAGCTTTACAAGAAGCCATGAAAAAAATAAAGCATTGTCGACAATGTCAAAATTATACGGAAACAGAATATTGCGCTATTTGCCGCAACGTAAATCGTGATAGAACACTCTTATGCATTGTTGAGGGACCTGCTGATGTCATGGCTATCGAACAAACCCATACATATCAAGGATTGTATTATGTGCTTATGGGCAAACTATCTCCTTTGGATGGAATTGGCCCTCAAGAATTAAATTTTGCTCATCTTGTTGAAATTATCAAGAATACTTCTGTGACTGAAGTCATCTTAGCTTTAAGCCCTTCAATAGAAGGGCAAACTACCGTCCATTTTATTGCAGAATTACTTAATTCTTTATCTGTACGTATTACTCAATTAGCCCAGGGCATTCCCTCTGGAAGTGAATTAGAGCTTTTAGATGTTAGTACCATTCATTATGCTTTACGTAACCGTGCCTTACTAGGAAGTGAGTCTTAAGCGGTGGGTGATGATTGGAAAATAATTTTTAGAATATTATGATATATTTACTAGCATTTATCTCGTTCCGTGAATAATAAATTTTCATTTTCTTCTCATTTTAAATTTTATCTGCTATACAATAGCATCCTATTAATGCTGCAAATTGGCTATCTTGTTAATCTTGAAAAAAATTATGCATATGTTTTGTCTTATCCAATATCAGTATATGTGCAACTTTGCTGGGCTTTATTAATTCAAATAAGCTTTTACATCTTCCTTTCGCTCATCCAAACTTTTTTATTAAAAGGATTATTTTTTAGTTTTATTGTCAGACGTTACCTTAACAAGTGGCATTTTTTTATTTTCTTCATAACATTTATTTGGTTAATTAGTAGTAATGCAGTTTTTTTTCCTTTAAGCCGCATCAATCATCTTTTCTTTCTCATATTTTCTTATCGTATTTTACAAATTTTAAGCATATTATCTACAAGTATTTTGCTCTTGATGGCAAGCGTTGCTTATTTAAATTTTTTGAAAAATTATCCAAAAATTGGATTAGTCGGATTGATATTATTAACTTTAGGCATTTTAAATTATTTGTCATCAGACACTTTCACTTATTCTCCTAAATCATTACCTAATCTAATTATTATCGGTATCGATTCATTGAGTCCTGCCCAAGTTTCGTTGGAAACAATGCCAAATCTCACGAAATTTTTAACCCAAAGTATCAATTTTGATAATGCAATCACACCTTTGGCTCGTACTTACCCATCTTGGATAAGTATTTTGACTGGGCTTTATCCTTTACATCATAAAGCCCGAGAAAATTTATATCCTGATAATGAAATTATGCATTCATTAAGTTTTGCGTGGCAATTTCAATATCGAGGTTATCAAACTTTATATGCCACAGATGATACCCGCTTTAATACGCTTGGTACTAAGTTTGGTTTCGAGCATATATTAGCTCCTAAACCTGGTATAGCTAATGTGTTATTAGGTTCATTTGGTGATTTGCCCTTAACCAACTTATTAGTAAATTTTCAAATGAGCCAATGGTTAATGCCTTATAACTATATAAATCGTGCTAATAATCATACGTATTATCCTTCTACCTTTGATAAGGCTTTGCAAAGAAAAATTAAACAACTTGCTAAACAATCACCACCTTTGATGATCACGGTTCATTTTACTTTACCTCATTGGCCTTATTCTTGGGCAACATCTTATACAGCTAAAACGTTTGATCAATACGATTTGTCGCAATCGAATACGCTATATTATCAAGCTCTGCAGCGTGTTGATACGCAATTTGCTAGCTTATTAGCTTTTTTAAAAAAATCTAATATTTTGCATCATAGTTTGATAATGGTTTTAAGCGATCATGGAGAGGTACTTTATCAGTCAGGTTCGAGAGCAACGTCCGCACAAAATTATAACGGTGATTTTAGTCAGAGCAAATTTAGTCATTATCTTAAAAAAATGCATGTAGAATTGGATAAAAGTGCAGGACATGGCTCGGATCTTTTAAGTCCTGAGCAGTTTCACTGCATTCTAAGCTTTCAAATATGGCAAAATAATCAAATTATAAATTCATTTAAGCGCATTCAAACATCAGTTTCTCTTTTGGATATTGCCCCGACCATTGCCAAATTATTTAATTTAAAATTAAATTATCATCCTGATGGCATTTCCTTACTTTCTTTTATTAAACACTCATCTCAATATGTTGAAAACCGGTTATTTTTTTTAGAAAGCGGCCTTGCACCTAACGCCATCTTAACAAAAGAAAAAATTCTTACGTTAGCTCAGCAAATATTTCAAATAAATCCGCAAAATAATTTAATTGAAATGAAATCAACAGCACTATGTTCAGTGAATGCCGCCAAAATTTATGGCGCAATTCAGTATCCATGGCTACTAGCTTTATATCCAGATAAAACACGTTACATCACGGTTTTACTAAATTTAAAGACTAAAATTTGGCAAGATGATTTTTCTAGCTCGTTTATTAAACATGCCCCTTTTCACAACATGTTATCTCAATTAAAACAATTTTATCATATTGAACTTGCACACTATCCTTTTGTGAATAACCAATGTTTGGCTAACAAAGATATTTAATCTTTTTCTAACATAAAAAACAATTCATCTAACGATTTATTTTTATGCAGAATCCTTGGGCAATAAAAAGTTAAAATACGCTCTATAGCTTGGCAATTGCGTTTTCCCGATAAAACTTCTTTAGGCGATATGTGCATATATCTATAATTTTGAGTTTTGATATGACGCTTGATTAGTGCGGTACGTACGGCTTGCATAATACTATTTATTATAAAAAATACGTGCTTGACAGCTTTTATTTGTATTTTTGAGCACGGTAAAAAAGGTAAATTATTACGACTTAGATAAGTTGCTTTGAGTAAGTGCAAAAAATTAACCGTATGGTTATTAGCAAAGTGTCCATATAAGCTTAGACAAGTTGTGGTCGATAAACTTTTAAATATTTTTAACATATAATTTGATAAATTTAATTTACTTTCGAAAGATTTTTGACGAAAAAAAATTGCTATATCAACTAAATAGCTAGGATTAAACCAAAATGTATATACTTTCAAAAGTTGATTAACAGCTGACTCACTCGGGGCAATTTCAGATACAATAGGCGTATACCATTTATGATTATCTAACACACTTAAAATAACCGATTGATAAGATAAAAATATACTTACTTCAATACCATCCTGAACTTCTTCACCATGAAATAAATAATCCTGATTTTCAACCAAACCACGCTGTGTTATAACTTTGCTTGCACTTTTTTGAATTAGCTCAATAAAAATATATAAACAAGAAAGTTTATTTTTTATAGCTAATAATTGCTCAACTGAACAATTATTAGCTAATAGAAAGTGTGGCTTTGTTTTGAAAAAATATAGGCTATTAATAAAGTCAACATATTCTAAATTAATAAATAAGTTATTTAGATACAGTAAATCTGTGGTATTTAATTTTTCAATTTGTAAATTAATATTCGAAGTTGAATAGCTTGGATGATTAGCTAACTGTATTAAATTCATAAACCATTTTTCTATTGAATTGCATTGTAATAAAGTTTTTATTGAAGTATTTTTTAACCTTGTGGATGAACTTGCTGAAAATAATCGAATTGAATCCATTTCTTAATCCTTAAATCTTTTAAACACATTAAATTTTATCTGTTTCAATAATTCATTTACTCTCTAAAAATATAGTAGTATTATCAAAATTTTTGATTATTTTAGGTCAAAATTGCATCATTTTTTAAAAGAATTTACAATTGGTAACCACAAATTATAGTGTGGTTATGGGTGATTTATCTGAATTAAGTACATTTTGTGATTATTTTAATACGTTTGATTTTAAGATAATTCGAATATCTATAATCAGTGATGCCCAATATTTATAACGCCCTACAGCTATTTTGCTTAATATAAACTGTTCTGCTGCATCAGATTGCTATTTCAAAGCTTTATATCAACACTCTCTAACCCTGATTATTGTTTTCTCAGAAACTACATAAAATTGGTATTGAAATATTAAACGTGGGTGCCGATGATTTTTTAACCTTACCCGTTTCCCGGAGAGAATGACATGCAAAAATTACTGCGATAACAAGACGTATCCAGCGAGTTCAAACAAATCATGATGTGGTATGTTTTACCCTCACACATTGAAATTTTTATCTTAACTCACATCCGTTATTTAACATGCATGGCCATGAAATGGCTTTAAGCAGCTATGAGTTTAATTTGTTAGAAATGTTTGTTAGATATCTACAGAAAATCTTAAGTAGCGCTTTTTTAAATCAATGGTTGGCTAAAAATCCAACTCAATCAACATCTTATCGACGCATTGATATTTAAGTTAGTTGATTATGTAATAAAATAGAACAAGGCCCTAAAAAGCCTTGTCTTATTGAAACCGTACAAAAACAAGGCTATATTTTTATTCCTTAAGTAAAAAAAGATAAATAGTGATTCTAAGTAATTAAGCAAATTATTGGACAATTATTTCAAGATAAACTGCACCTTTAAACCAAATGATTGAGTTTATCTTGAAGTAGACTCAACCGCTATCTATGCATCTTTTTTAGTTAATTTTTCTTTGATACGTGCAGCTCTTCCAGCTAAATCTCTTAAATAATATAATTTTGCTCGACGAACATCACCGCGACGCTTTAACGTCACACTAGCAACAATTGGACTATATGTTTGAAAAACTCGTTCTACACCTACGTTATGAGAAATTTTGCGTACAGTAAAACTTGAGTTTAAACCACGGTTACGTTTGGCAATAACAACACCTTCAAACGCCTGCAAACGTTCTCTAGTTCCCTCTTTTACTTTAACCTGTACAAGCACTGTATCGCCTGGATTAAATTCAGGAAGTTCTTTGCCTTGCATTTGCTCAGCATTTAATTCATCAATAATATTTGTCATGATAACTCCTCAAATGTATATAACCTAAAATCAGGTCATACTGTGTTCTTGTTTATACTCAACCAAAAGTTTTTTATCTATATCATTTAAAACAATACTATTTAGTAAATCTGGCCGCTTAAGCCAAGTTATACCCAAGGCTTGTTTACGACGCCACTGCTCTATTTGTTGATGATTACCGCTTAAAAGTACTTCGGGTACTTTTTTATTTTCTATGATTGCAGGTCGTGTAAAATGAGGACAATCTAGCAACCCGTGCATAAATGAATCTTGCAGTGCTGAATCAGGATGACCCAAGCCCTCTGGCAAAAGGCGAAATATACCATCAATAAAAGCAAGGGCGGCCAATTCGCCACCTGTTAATACAAATTCACCAATTGACCATTCTTCATCTATATGCTGCTCAATAATACGCTCATCGATACCTTCATAGCGACCCGCAATAAAAAGAAGCGATGTTTTTTGCTCTACCACAGCATTTAATTCTTTTTGTTTAATTGTTTTACCTTGCGGGCTTAAATAAATACATTTGGTCAAAGCAGGCATATTTTTTTTAGCATGCAAAATCGCATCGTTTAGGGGCTGATATTTCAATACCATACCAGGGCCACCACCATAAGGCTTATCATCGACCTGATTTGCATAAGGCAAAGCCCAATCCCGCAGATTCCAAGTAAGTAGTTTTGTTAATTTCCTAGCAAGGATCTTACCAGTAACACCATATTCTAATACTGAAAAAATTTCAGGAAAAAGTGTAATAACACCAAATACTTGTTGAGTCATGACCTAAATATCCCAGTCAATAACCATAGTTTTGCTAATCAAGTCAACTGATTTCACCACATCGTTGAGCAGATAAGGCACGAGCAGACGACTATTATCATTCGTTACTACCAAAACATCATTTGACCCTGTAGCTAGAATATCTGAAATCCATCCTATTTTTGTTTGATGTTGATTTAAAACTTCTAGCCCAATTAATTCATGCCAATAAAACTCATTATCGGGCAATGTTGGTAGCTTGTGCCTTTCAACTGCAATTTTACGGTTAGTTAATAACATCCCAGCTTCTCTACTTTCATAACCATCTATTTTTACTAGTATATTTTTCGAGGTTAGCTGTCGACAAGATGTGGCAATTGGCTCCCAACAATCCGTTAGATTAATGTACCATTGGTGATAATCTAAGATAGTTTCTTTAGGGTGAGTATAAGAATGAACCGTGATGAATCCTTTTATGCCATGTACTCGACCAAAACAACCTAAAATCACGTATTCGTTCTTATTCACACTTTATTCTGCGCTTACTTGTTTTTGCTTTTGTTTAAGTAATAATTTAACTCTTTCTGATAACTGTGCACCTTTTTCCTGCCAACTTTTAACTTGCTCGACATCCAAATGCAGACGAATTTCTTGGCCACGAGCAATGGGATTAAAATAACCTAAACGTTCAATGTATTTTCCATCTCGACGTTTGCGGCTATCTGTGACAACCACATGATAAAAGGGGCGCTTTTTTGCGCCAGCTCTAGATAAACGTATAACGACCATTATTTTCCTCTTTAAGAGTAGTTGCGTAAAAATGCTGAGTATTGTACGAAAATTACGACGCAATGAAAAGAGTCCAGGTTGAATTTATTTAAAACTCCCCTGGAAACATATTTTTAAGTCCTGGTAATCCTTTCATACCACGCATAAGCTGTTGCATGCCACCTGGCTTGGTAAATTTTTTCATCATTTTTTGCATTTGATCAAATTGTTTAAGCATACGATTTACATCTTGAATTTGCATACCCGAACCACGCGCAATGCGTTTCTTACGTGAACCGATGATAATCTTGGGTAATCTGCGTTCTTTAGGAGTCATAGAGTTAATAATGGCAATCGTTTTATGTAGAGATTTATCATTGACTTGATTCATCATGTCATTAGGTAATTGCCCTAAGCCAGGCAATTTACTCATCATACTATTCATTCCACCCATATTATTCATCTGTAGCAATTGATTTTTAAAGTCTTCCAAGTCAAATCCCTTGCCTTTTTTTATCTTTTTAGCAAGCTTTTCGCTTTCTTTTTTATCAGTTTTGCGCTCAACTTCTTCAATTAAAGTTAAAATATCACCCATACCCAAAATACGAGAGGCAATACGTTCAGGATAAAAAGGTTCAAGTGCTTCAACTTTTTCACCGCTACCAATAAATTTAATGGGTTTGCCTGTTAGATGCTTTACAGATAGCGCCGCGCCACCTCGAGCATCACCATCAGTTTTAGTTAAAATTACACCAGTTAACGGCAGCGCCTCACCAAAAAATTTGGCTGTATTCGCCGCATCTTGTCCGGTCATGCTATCAACCACAAATAAGGTTTCGATAGGATTAATAACATTATGTAGGGCCTGGATTTCATCCATCATGGTTTGGTCGACGTGCAGTCGACCTGCCGTATCAAAAATGACGACATCCATAAATTGCTTTCGAGCTGCATCCATTGCGTTTTGTGCGATATCAAGCGGAGATTGTGCCGAATGAGCTTCAAAAAAATGAACATCCACTTGTTTGGCAAGCAAGGCTAATTGCTCGATAGCAGCTGGTCGATAAATATCCACACTCACAAGCATCACTTTTTTTTGTGCGCTCTCTTTTAGATAGCGTGCCAATTTAGCGCTACTCGTGGTTTTACCTGAGCCTTGTAAACCCGCCATAAGTATCATAGCCGGCGGCTGAGTTTTAAAATTTAAATCAGCACGTTCTTTGCCTAAAATTTCAATTAGCTCTTCTTTAACAAGTTTAATAAGCGCTTGCTCAGGCTTTAACGAAGCGGTAATTTTTTGACCCAATACTTTTTGCTTAACTCCAGCGATAACATCTTTAGCAACTGCTAAGGCCACATCTGCTTCAAGAAAAGAAAGCCTTACTTCACGCAAGGCATGATGCGTGTTTTCTTCGGTAAAATGACTTTGTCCACTTAATGTTCTAAATGCTTGGGTTAAACGCTCAGTTAACTGTTCAAACATAATTTAGGTTGCCTTCGGAAAAAAAATAATTGTATCACAGCTATAAATAACTGTAATCTTAAGGTTCTTAGTTCTTAATCTAAGCCTTTTATGCTTAAAAGTTTAACAATATACGATTTGACTTATGCACTATAACCTTGCGTTACCTCAAAGCATTTTAGACTCAAGCTTTACTGACTTGTGCGACTTATAAATTTAATTAGATGATATTTTTATAGCTCATTTAAAGGAACACATATGTCTGTAACCACCATCATATTACTTGTTGTCCTAATTTCACTTATCTTAATTTCAGGTTTTTTTGCCGCAGCTGAAATTGGCATGATGTCAATCAATCGTTACCGTTTGCGGTATTTGGTTAAAAAAAAAGATAAAAAGGCCATTCGCGTACACACACTTCTGGCCCATCCTGATAAATTATTAAGTATTATCTTAATTGGTAACACCCTGGCGAATATTACTGCATCAACGGTTGCAACAATTTTAGGCCAATCTATGTATGGTAGTGCAGGTATTGCAATAGCAACCATCATTGTAAGTTTAATTATTTTAATTTTTGCAGAAATGATGCCTAAAACTCTCGCAGCCCTAAGACCACAGCAAATTGCTTTTTGGGCAGCTTTACCCCTACAAATATTACATCTTGTTTTATCACCTATTGTGTATGTCGCAAGCTTTATCACCAATTATTTACTTAAATTAGTTGGCGTATCGATGGATAAAATACAACGAGAAACGCTATCGACTGACGAACTTCGTTTGGTTGTCCACGAAACAGGTGGTCTTTTGCCTATCGAACATAAGAGCATGTTGCTTGGGTTACTTGATTTAGAAAAAGCCACGGTTGAAGATATTCTTATTCCCCCAGCTGAGATTATAGGCATCGATATCGAACGGCACTGGCCAGATATATTAGCTCAACTTGAAACCGCACAACATACACGCTTACCGCTTTATCGTCATCGTATTGATAATTTGTTGGGCATAATTCATATAAGACAAGTTTTAAATTTAAACTTACGTGGTGAATTAACCAAAGAGCATTTAATTGCTCTGGCCGAAGCACCTTATTTTGTACCTGAGGCAACTGCACTCAATACCCAATTACTCCATTTTCAAAAAATGAAAAAACGCAGCTGCTTTGTTGTGGATGAATATGGTGATTTGCAAGGCTTAATTACCATGGAAGATATTCTAGAGGAAGTAGTTGGGGAATTTACGACCGATATTACCAATTTAAGTAAAGACATTGTTGCTGAAAAAAATGATGCTTTTATCATTGATGCGAGCATCACACTACGACAATTAAAACGTTTGTTACATTGGCAATTGCCTGAGCTTGGCCCACGCACTCTAAGTGGCATAATTATTGAATATCTAGGTTACATTCCACCGGCATCTTGCTGCCTTAAACTGAGTCAGTATCAAATAGAAATTTTGAAAGTTAGTGACAATATGATAAAAACAGTACGTGTACGAAAAATTAAATAAGGTATAAATTTTACTAAATTTATACCCATAGATGCATCAAATTACTTTATCATCCTTTGTGAGCAAATCATGAAATTAATTCTATTATTTATAAGTTTGATGTTAAATTTTAAGCTGGGTTTTACACAATGCGACCTTCAACATTTTCGATGGGAATGTAGCCTTACTCTTTACGCTAAACCGACTAAAAACGCACATTCTCTCGTTTATTGTGGTCAAACTCATGGATATGTCACCAAACGTGATTATGATATTTTGACTCGATATCATTTACGCAATGTTAATATGGTAGCAGCTATGAATGATGAATATATCGATAGCCCGTGCATTCCAGCTGGACGCTAACATCAAATATTAAGTTTTTTTTCTAACACATCTATACGTTTTTGTAACTTATCCAGTTCGGCATCAATGTTTTGATGATGCTGTTTTATGGTATGCACTATGAGCATAGTTTTAGCATCTATCTCAATATTAACGTGATCATTTAGCATTTTTTCGCCTAAATTAGTTACTCTTAGAGTTTCAGGGATCAGGTGAAGATAGAAAGCATGTCGTATAGTATCAAGCCTACCCAATGTTAAACTCGAACCATTAATACCAATAAAACCCTTCTCAAAAAGATAACCAAAACATGTTTTGGAACATTGAACCAGTAGATTGAGCGAGTGCTCGAATACTTCACGCTCAATAATACGACCGGTTTCAAAAATATGACCTGCTAATTCGTGTCCACCAATTTCTTTGCCATAATATGCACTACGCTCAACGCTGACCTTTTGTCCCGGTATTAGGGTTGCTAGTGTCGTTTTTTGCAAAGTCTCCGCAATCGCTTGAAAAGTCACTTGATAATGATGAATTGCAGTGACAGTTTGACATACTCCATCAATCGATACGCTGCTACCAATAACTAGATTTTCTATAAGAGGCGCACTAAGTTCTACCGTATAAGTGGTTAAATTTGGTTGATGATGTACTTTTGTGACATCAAATAATCCTTGGGTAATTCCTGTATACATTTATAAAAAACCTTTAATTTTGTTGACATAGCATCCATCTATCAATTTGTCTTATTTTTTATCACGGGCCATAGATTGACAAAATATAAGAATTTCATCTAATCTACAAGTTAGACGACTTTTATACGAAATGATAATAGATATTCTATTTCTAGGTAACTTTTATGGGTCAATAGTTTATGGATGCCATTGAAATAAATCAATTAACAAAAACATACCGTAATGGTACACAAGCAGTAAAATCACTTGATTTGACGATTCAATCAGGTGATTTTTTTGCACTTCTTGGCGCGAATGGCGCAGGAAAATCAACTACCATTGGCATGATAACGACCCTACTTAATAAATCAGGCGGCACCATCAAAATACAAGGCCACGATTTGGATAAAGCACCTAGTAAAGCTAAAGCCTGCATTGGCCTTGTACCTCAGGAAATTAACCTTAATATTTTTGAGACCTGCGAGCAGATCCTTCTAAGTCAAGCAGGCTATTATGGTATCACTCGTAAACAAGCTTTAAACGATGCCCACCTTTTGTTACATGAACTTGGCTTATGGGAAAAAAAAGATACCATCGTACGTCATTTATCAGGCGGGATGAAGCGCCGCTTGATGATAGCACGTGCTTTAGTTCATAAGCCTTGCGTGCTGATTCTTGATGAGCCCACAGCTGGGGTTGATATTGAGATTCGACGTAGTATTTGGCAATTCTTAACGCGTAAAAATAAAGAAGGTGTCACCATTGTGCTAACCACGCATTACTTGGAAGAAGCGGAGCAATTATGTAGAAATATTGCGATTATTGACCAGGGGCGCCTCATTACTCATAGCTCAATGAAACAACTTTTAGCAACTTTTCGTCATCAAACTTATGTATTAACTACCGCAGATACACTAACTGAATTACCTGATTTAGCACCATTTTACGCTAAGTTAATTGATGCCAATACATTTGAGTTACAAGTTGATAATCGGGTTCATTTAAATGAAATATTTCAAATGCTTACTAAGCACCACCTTTTTATCCAAAGCATGCGTAATAAAACCAATCGTTTGGAAGAACTTTTTTTGGACTTAATTCATTATGATCAATAAATCCCAACTTATTGCTTTATATACACTGGTAAGGCGCGAATTAATTCGGATGTTTCGTATTTTTACCCAAGTATTTTTACCGCCAATCATAACAACTTTTTTATACTTTTTAATTTTTGGTACGCTTATTGGCAAACGCATAGGCCCTATACAAGGTGTGAGTTATTTAGAATTTATTGCACCAGGATTAATTTTAATGGCCGTTATTACCAATTCTTACGGCAATGTTTCAACCTCCCTTTTTAGTTTTCGTTTTCAAAAAAGTATTGAAGAGATGCTCGTTAGCCCGATAAAAAATAGCACGCTTCTTCTGGGTTATGTTTTAGGTGGCATGTTACGCGGAATAATTGTTGGTTTATTAGTCTTTACCACAGCTTATTTTTTTCTAGATATTGATATCCATCATTTACCTCTGGTCATGTTAGTTGTACTGCTGGTATCGGCTTTGTTTGCTTTGGCAGGTTTTACCAATGGTATGATTGCGCGCAATTTTGATGATGTCATGATTGTACCTACTTTTGTCTTAACTCCATTGACTTATCTTGGCGGAATTTTTTATTCAATTCATATGCTGCCTGATTTTTGGCAAACATGTTCTTGGTTTA
Organism: Legionella sp.; assembly: GCA_002863045.1. Taxonomy (GTDB): domain Bacteria; phylum Pseudomonadota; class Gammaproteobacteria; order Legionellales; family Legionellaceae; genus Legionella_C. The sequence continues at coordinate 33,477 of PKDH01000056.1, read as the reverse complement.
ATCCAATCATGTACATGATGAGCGCTATGCGATATGCCATGATAGGTCAAACTGCAGAAGTTAATATCGGATTAGCAATGAGTATTATTGTGGGCTTGGTTATAGGATTAACCTGTTTAAATTTAAAACTACTAAAGCTAGGTGTTGGTTTGCGTAGTTAATATGAGTTATAACGATGAAACATACTATGAATCAAAATCCTATTAAACAGTTGATAGATCAAATGGGCCAACAAATTACCTCTTCTCATGCATTAAAGACTTCTTGGGAGGCTTTTTTGCAAAGAAAGGTTAACATTGATGAGATGCATGAATGGTTAAATACATTACCTGAATTGACTGATAGCCAAAAAAAAGAGTTAAGGCAGCAACCTACTTTTGAACACAGCTTCTATGCCATCATTACACGTTCAGAAGATAAAACCGCGAAAATCTGTGCTAATTTTCTGGCACGCTGTGCCCAGTCTATCGCCTTAAAACAAGGACAAACTTCTCAACAAGAAGAGCAAGCCAATGGTTTTTTACAAAGTTTATTAAATCTTTATATTAAGCTTCACCCTGAACTTAAAAACCATTTAACTAATTTTTCAAATCTTTCAATATTGTCTAATAAAAAACCTGCCTCACCTCAAGAAAGCTTTTATCAATCATATTGCCGTATTATGTGATTGAACAATTCGGGTTTTTGATAGCCAATGTCGCGAGGAATGGCTCTATACCGAGGGTAGCTGTCATGATGAGCCATCCTCAAAATTAAGCGAGCAAAGGCTTTAAAAATCGCCCGGTGTGGGATGCTGGGCACGCGGAAATGGTTTCAGGCGTACCAGTTGCTACAATCTTACCTCCCTTACTACCGCCCTCCGGGCCTAAATCAATTATCCAGTCTGCCGTTTTAATCACATCTAGATTATGTTCTATAACAAGGATGGTATTACCCTGATCGCGCAATCTAAATAACACACTAAGCAATTGTTTAACATCATGAAAATGTAAGCCTGTGGTAGGCTCATCTAAAATATAAAGTGTTTTACCAGTACCACGTTTAGATAACTCGCGTGCCAGTTTAATACGCTGCGCCTCACCACCTGAAAGCGTCACAGCGCTTTGCCCTAACCGAATATAAGCCAAACCCACATCCATTAAAGTTTGACATTTGCGCGCAATGACCGGAATGGCCTCGAAAAAAATACGAGCATCTTCGACCGTTAAATCCAACACTTCATGAATGGTTTTGCCTTTGTAATGAATATCCAGTGTTTCACGATTATAGCGTTTACCCTGGCAAACATCACAAGACACATAAATATCAGGTAAAAAATGCATTTCTACTTTGATTAAACCATCACCTTGGCAGGCTTCGCAGCGCCCTCCTTTGACATTAAAGCTAAATCGTCCAGGTTGATAGCCACGCATACGAGCCTCAGGGGTATTAGAAAATAACTCACGAATGGGCGTAAATAAGCCTGTATAGGTTGCAGGATTAGAGCGTGGCGTGCGCCCAATAGGACTTTGGTCAATATCAATGACTTTATCGCATAATTCTAAACCTTTGATATCAGTTAGCCGGCTTTTAACTAATAAATTGGCCCGATTAAGTGCGTTTGCGGCAAGCGGATATAACGTATCATTTATAAGACTTGATTTACCAGACCCTGAGACCCCAGTTACACACGTCAATAACCCAAGTGGAATGGCAACACTAATTTTATTTAAGTTATTACAAGTCACATGTTTTAATTGTAGCACCGCTTTTTTATCAAAAGGCACACGCGTAGCTGGTATGGCAATGGTTTGGGTTCCAGCCAGATATTGGCCTGTGAGTGATTGTGTATTTTTCATAATATCATGTGGCGTACCCGCAGCCACGATATGTCCACCGTGTACCCCAGCACCTGGGCCAATGTCAAGCACGTAATCAGCCGCTAGAATAGCCTCTTCATCGTGTTCGACCACAATAACGGTATTACCAATATCACGCAAATGGGTCAGTGTTTTTAATAAGCGTTCATTATCTCGCTGATGCAAACCAATAGAAGGTTCATCTAGAATATACATCACTCCGACTAAGCCTGAACCAATTTGACTGGCCAGGCGAATACGTTGCGCCTCACCACCTGATAGGGTCTCGGCACTACGTGTAAGCGATAAGTAATCAAGTCCTACATTAATTAAAAAGCCCAAGCGCTCCATAATTTCTTTGGTAATTTTAGCGGCAATTGCGGCACGAGAACCACTTAGACTCAGCTGTTTGAAAAAATTAAACGCAGTTTCAATAGGGAGCGCGGCAATTTCAGGTAAGCTTTTGTCCGCAATAAATACATGACGTGCAGCTTCTTGTAAACGTGCGCCTTGACACATCACACAAGGTCGAGAAGATAAATATTTGGCTAGTTCTTCACGCACACTTTCTGATTCAGATTCATGATAGCGTTTTTCCATCAACGGGATAACGCCTTTAAAAGCATGTCGGCGTGTGACATAGCCACCATGAGCTTTAAGGTAGCGAAACTCAATAATATCCTTACTGCCATGCAGAATAATGGTTTGAATATCATCTGTTAACTCACCAAAAGGTTTGGTTAAGTCAAATTCATAGTGCTTAGCTAAAGACTGTAATAACGGGTAAAAAAACATTGATTCTTTGCCCCAACCGCGAATAGCGCCTTGCGCCAAACTCAAAGCTTGATTAGGCACAATGCGATTGACATCAAAAAATTGGTCAACTCCTAACCCATCGCAAGTACTGCACGCACCCAGTGGATTATTAAAAGAAAATAATCGTGGCTCTAGTGCAGCCAGACTATAACCACACTCATGACAGGCAAATTTTGCCGAAAAAGTAATGTCTTTAAAAGCTTCATCTAGCGAGACCACTATGGCTAATCCATCCGCTAAATTTAAAGCTGTTTCAAACGATTCGCTTAATCGCTGGGCTAAATCAGCACGTATTTTAAAACGGTCAACAACTACTTCAATGGTATGTTTTTTTCTTAAAGCTAATTTAGGGGGCGCATCTAGCTCATACAATTGCCCATCAATTCGCGCACGTACAAAACCTTGCGCTTGCAGTTGTTGTAGCAATTGTACATATTCTCCTTTGCGTTCACGCACCACTGGCGCCAAAATCATCGCTTTACTCTCCAAGGGTAAAGACACAACATAATCAACCATTTGGCTTATGGTCTGCGCTTTTAATGGCAGATGATGATTGGGACAAAAGGGTTCACCTACACGAGCGTAGAGCAAACGTAAGTAATCATAGATTTCGGTGATGGTTCCAACTGTTGAGCGTGGGTTATGCGAGGTGGCTTTTTGTTCGATAGAAATTGCTGGGGATAATCCCTCAATGGCATCTACTTCAGGTTTTTCCATCATCGATAAAAATTGACGGGCATAGGCTGATAATGATTCAACATAGCGACGCTGCCCTTCGGCATACAACGTATCAAAAGCTAGGGATGATTTACCTGAGCCTGATAAACCGGTGATGACAATAAATTTATCGCGAGGCAGGGTTACATCGATGTTCTTAAGGTTATGAGTTCGAGCACCACGAATGCTAATTTCATGCATAAAAAATGTCCTTAAGATAAGGCTAAAAAATATACGATGGTAACAAAACTATTCGCATTTAAATATTCATTTTCATGACTTCACCTAAATTTTTAAGCATTTTATGAACCATACAAACCTTTTTGACAAATCTTAAAACCACCACTAGCTTTTAAAGATAGTCTTTATAAAAAAATCGTATGATAAATTTAGCCATACATACTCAACCTGACGATGAGACTTGTGGACCGACAAGTTTACATGCCATCTATCGCTATTTTGGTACAAATTGTGCGCTTGAAGATGTTGTTAATACGGTAGAGCGCTCTTTATCAGGCGGTACGCTTGCGTCACTTTTGGGCAAACATGCCTTGTATCAAGGTTTTAAAACTACTCTTTATGTTAATAATGTCACGCTATTTGATCCTACTTGGTTTAAAGACAGTCAAGCCTGCACTCAACTATTAATGGCTAAATTACAAGCACAAATGAAACATAAACGTACTCGGGGCATAGTGCATGCAAGTCAAGCGTATCTTGATTATCTACAAGCAGGTGGTGAAATTTGCTTTCACACCCTAAATTTGGCGCTATTTAATACCTACTTCAAACGGGGTTTGCCTATCTTAACTGGGCTTAGCGCTACTTATCTTTACCAAAGTGCACGCGAGCGTTTTGATAATTTTGGCCGTAGTTTTTATGATGACATTCGTGGCACACCTTGTGGCCACTTTGTCGTTTTATGCGGTTATGAAGCTGAGCGTAACAATGTCATCGTTGCCGACCCTCATCGCGAAAATCCACTTTCCCATGACAATTACTATAAAGTTAGTATCGACCGCCTAATTAACGCCATTATGCTTGGTGTACTAACCTATGATGCCAATTTATTAATCATTGAGCCTAAGGATAAGCATGCAAACCATCATTGTGACCGATGATCTTATCAGTTGGAATTTTTTAACTTCTTTGGTTTCATCCGTTGTACATGCATCTGATTATTTATTAAACGATCGGTATAACCAAAACAAGTCCCTAAGAGTCATTAACCTTTGTCAATCTTATCAACATCAAACCATTGGCTATTATGTCTCACTGTTAGCTCATGCGCGCGATCATAAGGCCATTCCATCAGTCCATCATTTACAAGATGTTTTAAATAATCGACTAACTAAACTTATCTCACAAGAAGTGGAAGATGAAATTGAACATAGCTTACATGATATACGCGCTGATAGTTTTACATTAAGCGTTTATTTTGGTCAAAATTTAGCTAAAAGACATGCTTGTTTGGCTAAAAAATTACATAATCTTTTTCCGCTACCGTTAATGCGTTTCGAATTAGAGAAAAAAAAGCAATGGCATATTAAGCATCTTCATTGTTTAGCACCTGCTGATGTTCCACGACAACACACTGATTTCATGAAACAAGCTGCAATAGAATATTTATCTAAAAAGCGCTTTTTTAGTTGGAAGAAAAAACAACGCTTTCATGATTTGGCGATTTTAACTGACCCCAACGAAGGCAATGCGCCTTCTAATAAAAAAGCTTTAAGTAACTTTGCGCATGTGGGTGAAGAGCTTGGCTTAAATGTTGATTTTATTGAAAAAACTGATTTTAAAAACATCGCTGAATACGATGCGTTATTTATACGAGCAACCACAGCCGTTGATCATTACACCTATCGTATGGCACGCTTTGGCACCCAAGAAAATTTAGTCGTCATTGATGACCCTCAGTCTATCGTAAAATGTGGTAATAAAGTTTATCTAGCTGAGCTTTTGCGCACTCATCAAGTGCTTACCCCACCAACAGTTTTACTAAGTAAGTATGATAAAACCACACCTCATATCGACTATCCATGTGTTTTAAAAAAACCAGACAGTGCTTTTTCACAAGGGGTGATTAAAATTGAAAGCAAAAAACATTTACAAAAATGTTTAACACAATTTTTTAAAACATCTGACTTAGTACTAGTACAGCCTTTTATTCCCACTGAATTTGATTGGCGTATTGGTATATTGGATAACAAAGCTATCTTTGCCTGCCGCTATTTTATGGCTGAAAATCATTGGCAAATTTATAACTGGGAGGCGGATAAAGAACATCGTGAAGGTAAATATGACACCATACCAATTCATGATATTCCTGAAGGTGTTTTAAAAGTGGCGTTAAAGGCGACCAAACTGATTGGCGATGGCTTGTATGGCGTTGATATTAAAAGTTATGCTGATAAACATTATGTTATTGAGATAAATGATAATCCTAATATTGATTTTGGTATTGAAGATAAAATGTTAGGTGATGCTTTATACCATCAAATTATGAATGTTTTTCTACAGCGTATTCGTCGGAAACATGGGTATGTCTGAATACACACTTTTTTCAGTTATGGGTCTTGAGATTGAATATATGCTGGTTGAAGCTAACACATTAGCAATTTCACCTAAAAGTGACCTGATTTTAAAAGCATTGTCCGATGAGGATAATTTTGATGAAGTTAAACTTGGTAATATGGCTTTAAGTAATGAGCTGGTTATGCATGTTTTAGAGTTAAAAAATAATGGCCCTGTTGCCCCATTTGCCCCTATTGCCTCCTTTTTTCAAAACGCTTTGCATGCCATCGAACCCCTATTAACCCAGCATAATTTAAGACTATTGCCCTCAGGCGCACATCCTTGGATGAATCCTTTTACTGAAACCAAACGTTGGCCTTATGGTCAAAAAGATATCTATCAACAATATGACACCATTTTTAATTGCCAAGGTCATGGATGGTCAAACCTGCAAAGCATGCATATTAATTTGCCCTTTATAAGCGATGAAGATTTTGCCAAACTACATAATGCCATACGTCTGATTTTGCCGATTTTGCCGGCACTTAGCGCAAGCTCGCCTTTTTTAGAAGGCGTTTTAACTGGCAAGCTTAGTAACCGACTGGCTTTTTATCAAACCAATCAACAACGCATACCACTTATTACAGGTGACATCATTCCTGAGTTTGTCGATTCTGAACTGGCCTACCAACATCAAATTCTACAGCCAATGTATCAAGCCATTGCACCTTTTGACCCAAAAGGGCTTTTACAACATGAATGGCTAAATTCGCGTGGTGCTATTGCTAAATTTGCACAAAAAGCTATTGAAATTCGTCTACTTGACGCTCAAGAGTGTGTACAAGCTGATATTGCGATTGCCAAAGCAATATTTGCCATTTTAAAACATTGGCAGAATAAACCTTATTTTTTAGAACACCCTTGTCCCACTCAACGTTTAAAAACTCTTTACGATAAAAATCTTTTGTACGGGTTTCAAGCGCCCATTGATGATGCTGAATTATTTAGACAATGGCAGTTAGCGCCTCTTAGCAATTGTCGTCAAGTTTGGGCCAAACTTATTGAACAAATCAGTCATGAATTAGATAGAGATAGTCAGCTTGCACTAGAACATATATTACGTTTTGGCAGCTTAAGTGAGCGTTTAATCAAATCCTACAATCGTATGAATGCACCTTATAAATTATTTGATTTATACAATAAATTGGCGGATTGCTTAACCAACAACAGTTTGTTTGTATGAAAAAATGGCAATTACTTTTTACATGTGAACATGCGGTTAATACCATTCCTAAAGCCTTTTTGCCTGATATCTTGCCCTATTATAAAGCCATACTCTCAACCCATCAGGCTTTAGATATAGGTGCATTAGAAATTGCACAATATTTAAGCCAATGTTTACGCGCCCCTTTATTTAAAGCTGATATCAGTCGTTTACTGATTGACATGAATCGTAGTCTTTATCACCCAACTTGTTTTTCCTTTATCAGCAAAAAACTTTCGTCTGCTAAAAAACGTACATTAGTGACACATTATTATTTGCCTTATCGTGCGCAAATTACCCAATCAATTTATCAATTAATTCAAGCCCACACGCCGGTGTTGCATCTATCAATTCATAGTTTCACGCCAAAATTAAATGGCCTAAAACGGCAAAATGATCTAGGAATATTGGGTGATTTTACGCGTCGTTTTGAACAACAATTCGCGTATCAATGGCAAGAACAATTGCAGCAAAATACTCGCTTAATCACACGTTTGAATTACCCTTATAACGGTTATGATGATGGCCTAACCACAACACTTCGTACGTTATTTAGTGAACAAGATTACATTGGCATCGAACTTGAAATAAACCAAGCTTTGTTAAGCTCAAAAAAAGCGTGCCATCTTATCGCCCAAGATTTAATATTGCCTTTAGCACAAACCATCTATCTAAATTTAGCGGATAGATGTTAAATTCTCATACATTTTTTGAGCATTGATTCTTTTTTGTCGTAACAAATTTAAGTCTTCTGCTAATTTAGCTTGTTTAATCGATGAAGGCAGGTATTGCTTGGCTTCAATAAGCGCTTGTTCTTGTTTTATTAATGTTTGCCATATTTCATATATCAACTGCTGACGTTGTTGCGGAGTCATACAACCTTCCAAAACAATATTCTTAATTGCTTCAGAAGATTTTTTATCTAACACCAGGCAAATTTTGACTAAAAAATTAATTTTTTGTTGAATTCTCTTAACCAAATAATGTTGCATTTTAATTGTTAAAGGTTTTTCTAAGCGCTCTATATCCCATTCAATTTGGGCAATGCAGTGAGTATAAGAAGCATCACTTGGTAAACCAAATAACTGACTTGCATATAAAATTGGCAAAACTTGGGCGCTAAGTTTGCTTAAATGCCATTCTAACTCCGGCAGCCGGCTACGTAATGAATGAATTATTTCGTGCATGTTTGTAGTTTTAACATCCTATTTAAATAAAAATTTGGAAAATTTATGATTCATCATCTATGATTTAAATTACTTAAAGAAGGAGAAAATGATATGGATAATCACTTTAACCGACCTGAAGAAGATACAACAAAACCCCGTGAGACTGAAACACCTAAAGAACCTGCCGCAGACCAAACAGGGTTATTAGCACTTATTATTGTGGTCATCGCCATGATCGTTTTATACTTCGTTTTTCGGCCACATCACCCTGCTGTTATGCCTAACCAAGTGCCTACTGTACAAACCAACGCACTTCCAAAGTCATCCCAAAACACGACAAATACAGCTAAAACTTCACCAGTTAAATCATCCACTGATAAAAAAATTGATGGCACTACAAATAAAAATGAGGCTTAATTATCAAAAGGCACGCAACTAAGTGCCTTTTAATTGATTAGATCAAGATTAACCACAGACGATTTTGGCTGAGTAAATTTTATACCGATAAAAGGTGGTAAACACATCAAAATTAAGCCTAAAATTAAGGTAAGTTCGTAATGCATGATGTTACCAATTTGAATATCAGCAGGCGGTATAAAACTCACCACTAGGGTCATCAGCGCACCAATCATGCCAATGCCCGCAACTAAAACCAATCCCCATATACCACCTGGTATACGAAAAGCACCAGCTGATATAGTTTGAGTCAATCGCAACTTAATAGCAGCCGCAAACATCAAAAGATACATTATCATATAAAGTTGCGCAGCTAATGCCGTTAAAAGCCAATAAGAGCCGTTCACACTCGGCATAAATAAAAATAATGTTGATAACAATGTCACAATGATGGCCTGAACAATCAACATAAAAGTTGGTGCACTATGTTGATTTTGACGTTGAAACAATTCCGGTAAATTGCCATCTAGTGCGGCTACCATTAATCCTTTGGTTGGAGCGATTATCCAATTACTCACTCCACCTAAGCCCCCCATAATTAACATAAGCGCCACTAAAGGCATCACCCAAAGTAAATTATATCGCGCAAAAAATGCATGGAATGCTTGCATGATACCCGCAACTAAGTTGATTTGCTGATGGGGTAACACAATGGCTATGGCTAAAGAACCTAAAATTAATGTTGATAAAATAATTATGACTGAGATCATTAGTGCTTTTGGAAAAGCTTTTTGTGGATTAAGCACATCATTAGCATGAACTGTTGCAATCTCAATACCACAAAATGACATCATAATCGCGGTCAATGAAACCCACATAGAAGTATCGTTAAAACTTGGCAACATGCTAGATAAGGTCAATTGAATATGTGATTGATTATGTCCGGATAACCAAACAAGCCCCAAACTGATGATAAGGGTCATGGGTAAAAGTAACCCAGAAATTGCACAAATATTGCTAAATAGAGCAGAACTTTGCATGCCCTTTAAATTCACAAACGTTGCGCCCCAAAAAGCAATAATAATAACCGCCCATAGAAAAAATGGATTATTAATAAGCGTGGGGTTAATTAAATAACCAACGGTACCAGCCACAAAAGACAAAATTGTGGGATACCAAATGACATTTTCAATCCATTGTAACCATATAGCGAAAAAACCTATATGTTTACCAAAAGCTTGTTTAACCCAACCATATATTCCACCTTGCATATGCGTATTTGAGGCAAGTTCAGCTGATACCAATGCCGTTGGGATAAGAAAAAAAATAGCTCCTAAAAAAAAGAAAAATATTAATTGACTACCAAATAAAGCAGTCGCAGGTAAGTTGCGAATGCTATCAACTGACCCAACCGTAATCATCGTTAGACTAAAAACGGTCAAAGCATGTTTTTTTTGACTCATGATTCTTTGCTCGGCTGTTAAATAGAGAAAATAAGCATCAGTATATCTAGAATAACTTAAGATAAACTTAAGAATTGTATAATTTATAATCTTTTAAAATAACATCTATAAGCACTTAAATTGACTTAATGAATATTATTTATTACAGCGTTCGATACTTGCTTTAATTTCATCTTTGGCCGCTTCAGGTCCAACCCAACCATCGATTTTGACCCATTTATTGTTTTCTAAATCTTTATAATGAGTAAAAAAGTGTTCTAACGAATTAAGTAATGGTTTGGGTAAATTTTCATAGGTGATAATGTCATCATAAAGCTTGGTCAATTTTGTGATAGGTACTGCAAGTAATTTAGCATCCACACCTGCTTCATCTGTCATTTTTAGCATACCTACAGCTCGGCATGCGATTATTGAACCATGTGCAAGGGGCACAGGAGTTACAACTAATACATCTACTGGGTCACCATCTTGCGATAAGGTATGAGGAATATACCCGTAGTTGGTCGGATAAAACATTGCTGTACTCATAAAGCGATCAACACAAAGCATGCCTGTTGTTTTATCAACTTCGTATTTAACTGGCTCACCATGCATGGGAATTTCAATGACAACATTAAACTCTTCAGGCGCATGTTGCCCTGCACTTAAACTCATATAACTCATATTTTTAACCTTAATAAAAAAAGGTATTATGCGCAAAACGTGATAAAAAGGCAAAAACAAACGTTTGGTGATTTTGTTTTAGGTGTGAAATAATGCTTGGCTTGACCATAGGAGAGAAAATGAGTTGTATATTTTGCCAAATTGTGAATAAAGTTATTCAAACTGATACGATATTTGAAAACACACAACTTATAATTTTTCATGATATCAAGCCACAAGCACCTACTCATTTACTAATCGTACCCAAGCAGCATATTGCCACAATTGATGATATTCAATCCAATCATCAAGCTCTTTTAGGGGAGATGATTTTAGCTGCTAAACATCAGGCTCAGCAGTTTCAACTCATTGCAGGCTATCGCTTAGTTTTTAATGTTAATCATGCCGGTGGACAAGAAATTAATCATATTCATTTACATCTTTTAGGTGGCCGTCAACTGACATGGCCACCAGGCTAGGATTTTTTATGCAAACATTATATCGTCAAATTATTACCGAACTTGGGGAAGATGCTGAGCGTGAGGGCTTAGTAAACACGCCACTGCGCGCTGCGAATGCTATGCGTTATCTAACCAAGGGATACACTGAAAATTTAGATGAAATTTTAAATAATGCACTTTTTGATTCAGACATGAGTGAAATGGTCATTGTGAAAGACATAGAATTATATTCTATGTGTGAACATCACTTACTACCTTTTATCGGCAAGTGTCATATTGGCTATTTACCTGATAAAAAAGTATTAGGATTATCTAAAATTGCGCGCATCGTTGACCATTTCGCAAAACGACTACAAATTCAAGAGCGTCTTACTTCTGAAATTGCTCATTGCATGAATGATGTAACGCATGCTAGAGGTGTGGCGGTTGTTGTTCAGGCAAAACATCTATGTATGATGATGCGTGGCGTTGAGAAACAAAATTCGTCGATGGTCACATCAGTTATGCTGGGGGATATGCGCCATAATCCGGTGAGTCGTGCTGAATTTTTAAAATTAATTGATTAAGGAAGAAACTCACTTTTCTTCCTTAATCGCAAAATTTAATTAAGATAAATTATCTTCAACATCATCAGTTTGGGTCTCAGTTTCTGAAGTTACCGTTTGTGCCGGCTTATCGTGGTTCTGAGTAACTGAGGTTGCGTCCTCTTGTTTGGTTTCTGTTACCAACTGTTGAGGTTTATCTTTCCATTCAAGTTTGATACGACCTTGACGGTCAATACCTGCGACAAATACGTCAATGTCTTGTCCCTCTTGTAAAACGGTATCGACCTTTTGATTGCGATCTGTACAAATTTGAGAAATATGTAATAAACCATCTTTGCCTGGTATCAAATTAATGAAGGCACCAAAATCAACCAATTTGCTGACTTTACCATGATAAGTTTTTCCAACTTCAACTTCGGCAACCAATGCTTTAATTTGTCTTTGCGCCTCTTCAAGAGCTTGGGCATCGGGTGAAAATAATTGAATGGTACCCGTATCATCAATATCAATCGCTACGCCTGTGGCATCAATTAATCCTTTAATTGTTGCACCACCTTTACCAATCACTGTACGAATTTTATCTTCTGCAACTTTCATTACGGTAATACGCGGTGCATGCTGCGATAATTCTTCACGTGGTGTTGCCAAAGCATTACTCATCACCTCTAAGATATGCTTTCTACCAGCCAATGCTTGCTCTAATGCTTCAGCCATAATTGATTGGGTGATGCCTTTTATTTTGATATCCATTTGTAATGCCGTCACACCCTGCTCGGTACCTGCAACTTTAAAGTCCATGTCACCTAAATGATCTTCATCACCTAAAATATCTGTTAGTACAGCAAAATTTTCGCCTTCTTTGATTAACCCCATAGCCACACCTGCGACCGGCGCTTTTAAAGGCACACCTGCATCCATTAATGCCAAGCTTGCACCACATACACTAGCCATAGAACTAGAACCATTTGATTCAGTTATTTCTGAAACCACGCGCAATACATAAGGAAAGGCCTGATGATTGGGTAACACTGCCATAAGGCTGCGTTTTGCTAAGCGCCCATGTCCAATTTCACGCCGTTTAGGGCTACCTACTCGACCGACTTCGCCTACTGAGTAAGGAGGAAAATTATAATGCAACATAAAGCGGTCTTTACTTTCACCGGTAAGTCCATCTAGCATCTGCGCATCGCGCTCATTACCAAGTGTTGCCACCACGATTGCTTGCGTCTCACCACGAGTAAATAAGGCTGACCCATGGGCGCGATTTAATATTCCTGGTTCAATGCTAATTGGTCTAACTGTTTTTTTATCGCGTCCATCAATGCGCGGCTCGCCAGATAAAATACGTTGACGTACAATTTCTTTTTCTAAATCATTAAAGTATTGTGTAATTTGTTGCGTAGTAAATGGTGCATCCTCTTCTTGTAATGTGTTCGTAATTTCGTTAAGCAAAGTATTTAAATACTGACGTCGCGCTTGCTTATCCTTGATATTATAACCTTCTTCGATTTTATTTTTGGCTAAGATTTTAATTCGCTCAACAAGGATTTGATTCGGTTCTGATGGCACCCATTCCCACAACGGTTTGGCACATTCTTTTGCTAATTCTTTAATGGTTTGAATCACCGTGCGAAACATTTCTTGCCCATATAATACAGCACCTAACATGATATCTTCGCTTAGTTCTTGCGCCTCTGATTCAACCATTAAGATAGCATCCTCAGTACCGGCAACGACCAAATCAAGCTTTGAATGTTGCAAAGCTTTTAAGCTTGGATTAAGTAGATAAATACCATCTTGATAACCTACGCGAGCGGCACCAATTGGCCCTTGAAAAGGAAGGCCTGAAATGGCTAATGCAGCTGAGGCGCCTATCATAGCTAAGATATCGGGTGATACTTCAGGATTTATAGACATAACGGTCGCAACAATTTGAACTTCATTACGAAAACCTTCTGGAAATAAAGGTCTTAGCGGTCTATCCATCAAACGAGAAGTCAGCGTTTCATGGTCACTAGGACGTCCTTCTCGCTTGGTAAAACTACCAGGAATTTTACCTGCGGCATAGAATTTTTCCTGATAATCAACTGTTAGCGGGAAAAAATCATTTTCTTGGCTACTATTCTTTTTACCTACGACAGTTACTAAAACTTGTGTACCAGCCATGCTAACAAACACAGCGCCATCGGCTTGACGTGCTATTTTACCTGTTTCTAACACTAATAAATGTTCACCAAAATGGAGTTCTTTTGTAATTTTAGTCACGGAATTTACCTCTTAATGTCAATAAAAATCGATTCAAAAAAAAAGCGCAGTAAACTGCGCTTTTTTATTTCTTCGGATGAAAAAGGTTTACTTTTAAACAATTAATATGAGTCACGTAAACCTAGTTGTTGAATCAAATTATAATATCTTTCTGTACTAGAGCGTTTTAGATATTTTAACAGCTTACGTCGTTTATTAACGAGTTGCTGTAGCCCACGTTTAGAATGAAAATCTTTAGCATTAATTTTAAAATGCTCAGTTAGTAATTTAATACGACTAGTCATCAATGATACCTGCACTTCTGGTGAACCAGTATCACGCTCACTACGTTTATGATCATTGATAATTTCTGCTGTTTGCACGCTATTTAGCGTCATAGCTCACTCCTGCTAATACGACAAGTACTTGAATAAAATCAGGCATTCTACCAATCTCTTTAGAAAGATACAAGATTTCTACTCTTTTTCAATAAAGATAATCTATTTTATATTTAGTCAAAACGTAATAACCGTTTTACTTTAAGTTGCAGATTATTTAGCTGCCCCAAGCCAATAAATTTTTGGTTAATATCATACAACCGCACAATTGCGTCAGACGATGATGGGTAATCTAAAATACGCCCTTGGCGTAACAAAGATATCTGTTCATATTCTAGAGTGATAGCCGGCATATAAGAAATAGGTTTATCAATAGATTGTAAACATTGGAGACGCTGATTAAGTGTCATATTTACTAATTCTTCATATGAATACATAGCATCTGCTGCAAACCCTCCGACGTCAAGACGATGAAGTGATTTAACATAAGCATATACATTTAAAGCCTCACCAATATCGTCAATCAAAGTACGAATATAAGTACCTTTACTACATGAAACACGCAATGTAATCAGGTTTTGGTCAAAAGATAAAAGCTCAATGGCATGAATATTAATTGCACGAGCAGGCTTTGAAACAGCCTTTCCTGCACGAGCTAATTGATAAAGTGGCTGTCCTTCATGTTTTAAAGCAGAATAAATAGGTGGAATTTGCATTTGCGCCCCTAAAAATTGCAATAAAACGTGTTTTACATTCGCTTCAGTCAAATTAAAATGTTCCACTTTTGCGATAACTCGACCTTCTGCATCTCCTGTATCAGTTTTAATACCCAGATGACCTGTCACAAGATACGTTTTATCTGCATCTAATAGGTATGAAGATATTTTGGTTGCTTCGCCAAAGCAAATAGGCAACATCCCGGTAGCAAGAGGATCTAAACTGCCTGTATGGCCTGCTTTTTGGGCTTGAAATAAATGCTTTACCCGCTGAAGCAAACCATTAGAAGATAATCCTATGGGTTTATTAAGTAGTATTATGCCATCTAACGCTTGCTTTTTAGGATACTGAGTCATCATCAGTGGTAACATCATCAATTAATTTACTTAATTTGCGACCATATTCGACAGATTCATCATATACAAAACGCAATTGAGGTGTAGCTCTTAATTGAATACTGCGCGCTAACACACTACGCAAATAACTTGCAGCAGTTGTTAGAATTTCTTTTGTTTCTAAAGGATCTGCTTTTAACACCGTGAAATAAACAGTTGCCTGCTTTAAATCTTTCGTCACTGTGACAGATGTTAACGTTATAAATGCTGACATTCGGGGGTCTTTGATCTCTTGTTGAATAATTTGGGCAAGTTTGCGTTGAATTAATTCAGCAATTCTATCAGTTCGTTTGAATTCTAGAGTCATATATCCCGCTTAAGTTCGATGGTTTCAAATACTTCTATTAAATCTTGAGGCTTTACATCGTTATAATTTTTAACGCCAATTCCACACTCAAAACCTTGTCGCACTTCAATCACATCTTCTTTAAAACGACGCAATGATTCAAGTGTACCTTCATAAATCACCACATTATTACGCAAAACACGGATAGGATTATTACGTTTAATTACACCTTCAGTTACCATACATCCGGCAATTGCACCTAATTTAGGTGAGCGAAACACATCACGTACTTCAGCAATACCAATAATTTCTTCTTTAAATTGCGGAGCAAGCATACCACTTAGAGCACTTTTAACTTGGTCAACAATATCATAAATCACACTATAGTAATTGAGTGAAATCGCTTCTTGCTCAGCCAAACGTTTTGCACCAGCATCAGCTCTTACATTAAATCCGACTAAAATAGCACTTGAAGCAATGGCTAGATGAACATCAGATTCAGTAATACCACCTACCCCACTACTAATGACCTCTACTTTAACTTCATCTGTTGATAATTTAATTAAGGCATCTGAGATGGCTTCAATAGAACCCTGAACGTCTGCTTTTAAAACAATCGTCAAAGTTTTGCTATCTGCAGCAGCCATATTCTCAAAGATACCTTCTAATGAAGATTTTTGCCGGCGAGCTAACTTAACTTCACGGAACCGACCCTGACGAAATAAGGCAACTTCTCGTGCTTTGCGCTCATTTGGCACAACCACCGCTTCATCTCCGGCATGCGGAATAGCTGATAATCCTAATACTTCAACAGGCATTGATGGACCAGCGCTATCAATTAACGAACCATTATCACTTACCAGCGCTTTAATACGCCCATATTGTAATCCAGCTAATAAAATATCACCGCGGCGCAGTGTTCCATCTTGCACAAGAATAGTTGCCACGGGCCCTCGTCCTTTATCTAGACGAGATTCAATCACCACCCCTTTTGCCGCACCATCAGTGTGGGCAGTTAGCTCTAAGACTTCAGATTGTAATAAAACAGCTTCAAGCAGTTCATCAATACCCGTGCCTTCTTTTGCTGAAATACTGACAAACATGGTATCACCACCCCATGCTTCAGGTATAACATCGTGTCCTGAAAGCTCATTCATCACTCTATCTGCATCGACCCCAGGTTTATCAATTTTATTAACTGCCACAATAAGAGGAACTTTAGCAGCTTTAGCATGTTGTACTGCTTCAATGGTTTGTGGTTTAACACCATCATCCGCCGCTACAATAAGAATAACAATATCAGTTGCTTGGGCCCCACGTGCTCGCATGGCTGTAAAAGCCGCATGCCCTGGCGTATCAAGAAAGGTGATATCACCTTTTGGTGTACTAACATGATAAGCACCAATATGCTGGGTAATACCCCCTGCTTCACCTGCTGCTACTTTTGTGCGACGAATATAATCCAAAAGAGAAGTTTTACCGTGGTCAACATGCCCCATAATAGTTACAACAGGCGCTCGACTTTGCTGCAAGCTACCTTTTGACAGCGTATCACCTAAATGCTGTTCAATGGCATCCTCTTGCCATATTTGCGGTCTATGACCCATTTCTTCGACTACAATAACGGCTGTGTCTTGGTCAATTACTTGATTAATGGTGGCCATGGCTCCCAAACCCATCATAGTTTTAATCACCTCAGCAGCTTTTACTGACATACGTTTTGCAAGTTCGGCAACTGTAATGGTTTCAGGAAGTAATACATCATAAACAACCGGTGCAGTTGGCTTGGTAAAACCTTGCGTTAGCGCTTCTTCTGCCTCACGGTATTTATCGGATTTATCATAACCTTTACGTTTTTTTGATTTAGATTTTTTAAATCGTGCAAGGGTTGTATCATCATCTTCCTGAACAGAAGATTGATGCTTAACTCGTTTTTTATTTTTTCTATTGTCAGTTTTATCGTCATTTGTAGCGTTCGTTTTTTTCTTA
This sequence comes from Legionella sp., assembly GCA_002863045.1. Lineage (GTDB taxonomy): Bacteria > Pseudomonadota > Gammaproteobacteria > Legionellales > Legionellaceae > Legionella_C. The sequence goes on along the minus strand of PKDH01000056.1, from coordinate 15,680 downwards.
GAAGAACGCTCTTTACTTGTAGAAACAGGCTCAGGTTGATTCTCTGGTTTTGATGAGGAAGTTATCTCTACCGAATTTTCGGATACAGAAGAATTATCATCTTCAGGAGTGTTAACAACAGCATTCTCTGTCTGTGTATTAGATGGCAGCGATGTATCCTCGCTCACAGCTTCAGCTGATTCGGCGATTAGCGTTGCATTGTTGTCAGTACTCATCTCATCCACATTAGATTCATCAATATTATCTACGATATTTTGTTCGATAGTTGAATTATCCAGTATTTCAGGAACCACTTCTCTTTTAACATAAGTACGATTTTTTCTATATTCAATATTAACTGTTTTTCCTGTTTGAGCATCATTTGCTTTAATTTTGGTGACACTTTTTCTTTTTAACGTAAACCGTTCAGGTGCACTTGTTGTAGTATTTCGAACATTACTTTTAAGATAGTTCAATAAAATACGCTTTTGCTCTTCATTGACTGATTGCAATTCATCAGAAAAAGATAATCCTGCCTCTTGCAACTGGTTCAATAAGTGCTCAACTGGAATGCCTACAACTTGAGCTAGCTGCTTAACCGTTACATCCGCCATATTCATCGTCCCCTTTCAGCAACTCTTAAAAATTGCTTCATTGTCATTAACTAATTTGTTATTTTATTTAACAGCATTAAAGAAACCATGGCTCTCGAGCTTTCATGATTAATTCACCTGCTTTTTTTTCGGTCATACCTGGAATATCTAATAACTCATCTACTGATTGTTCGGCTAAGTCATCTATGGTTAAAATACCTATTTTAGATAAACTATAAACGAGCTCATCTGTCATGCCTTCCATTGCGCGTAATGGTTCTGAAGTTTTTTTAGTATCATCAAAATCATTATGTGTTAGTGCTTGAGTAAGCAAAGCATCGTTAGCGCGATTTCGTAACTCTTCTACCACCTCATCATCGAATTCCTCAATGGAAAGTAATTCAGCTTTGGGTACATACGCAATTTCTTCCAAAGAAGAAAAACCATTATTAGCCAATAAATGCGCTAGTTCTTCATCAATCTCTAATGCTGACATTAATAAATTAATAACTTTTACTGACTCTTGCTTACTTTTAGAATCAAGCTCTTCAGTAGTCATCACGTTTAATATCCATCCTGTCAATTGACTTGCTAGACGAACATTTTGACCATTTCTACCTATCGCTTGCGATAACTGTTCTTTTTGTACCGCTAAATCCATCGTATGAGTATCTTCGTCAACCACAATGGATGTAATATCGGCAGGTGCCATAGCATTAATTACTAGCTGTGCGGGATTATCATCCCATAAAATGATATCAACCCGTTCACCACCTAACTCACTTGATACGGCTTGTACACGCGCACCTCTCATACCTACACAAGCACCAACAGGGTCGATGCGTCCATCATTGGTTTTAACGGCAATCTTAGCACGATTACCTGGCTCTCTGGCTGCAGATTTCACTTCAATAATATTTTCACCAATTTCAGGCACTTCAATACGAAATAGCTCTATGAGCATTTCATTTTTAATACGACTGACAAATAACTGCGGCCCGCGAGGCTGCGACACAATGTCATACAAATAAGCTCTGACTCTATCGTTAGTCCGAAACATCTCGTTAGGCAGCATCTCATTACGAGGCATGAAAGCTTCAGCTTTTCCACCTAAATCAATAATAATATTATCACGTGTAACTTTTTTAACTGTACCGTAAACTAATTGTCCTAGCTTATTTTTAAATTGATCCACAATTTTCTGTCTTTCAGCCTCACGCACTTTTTGCATAATGACTTGGCGAGCTGTCTGAGCTGCAATACGACCAAATTTAATAGAAGGCATTAACTCTTCAATTTCCTCACCAATTTGAATCCCTGGCTTACGTGCCGATGCCATTGATAAAGTAATCTGTTGATTTACATTACTCACTTCATCATCTTCAACAACCTCCCAAAAACGAAAGGTTTGATAATCACCTGTACGAAAATCAAGCTTAACTCTGATATTAATGTCTTCTTCTGATAATTTACGCGTTGCAAATTCTAAAGCGGTTTGAATAGCATGCAACACAACTTCTTTACTTACACCTTTTTCGTTGGATAATGCTTCAGCAACTAATAATAACTCTTTACTCATTATTGGCCTCACTCGCCTACTAAATTGGCTTTTACAATAGAAGCAAAAGGTAGCTCAATTGGATCATCTGCCACCAAGACAGTAAGTCCATCCTCATTCACTCTACCTATCACCCCACGAATTTTACGTTTCTTGTTAAGAGGTTGATATAATTTAATGTCTATTTCTTTGCCTATATAATTTTTATATTGTTCTAGGAAAAATAATGGTTTAGGAATACCTGGCGAAGATACTTCAAGGTTATACTCACCTTGAATTTTGTTTTCAACATCAAGCACTGCACTGACTTGACGGCTAACTTTTTCACAATCTGTAATACCAATTCCTTGCTCATTATCTATATAAATACGTAGCAAAGAATGCTTACCCTGAGATAAATATTCACAGCCCCAGAGCTGATAACCTAACTCTTCGATAATGGGTTTTAAAAATGTCACAAAATTGTTTCTTATCATAACCAACTCTTAAGCAAATAATAATTTACATTTTTATCGTGAATGTTCAAAAAAGATTATGTTGAATTTGAATCTGTTGTATCAAATTAAAGGCAATAAAAAACCCCAAAAATGGGGTTAATATAGTGGTAGCGGGGGCAGGATTTGAACCTACGACCTTCGGGTTATGAGCCCGACGAGCTACCAGGCTGCTCCACCCCGCATCAACTAAAAACAATTATACTTTTTCTTTAGAATAAATCAAGCTATTCATTAAAAATAATCAATAAAATGCTTTATAGCAATTTTCAATTAATAATGCTGGAAATAACCCTAAGTAAAGAAGCGCTAAGGCATTGATTGAATACAATAATACATGAGGTTTATTCAAATGTATGGGGGGCGCATAATCTATTTCATCAAAATACATAGTTTTGATAAGTAAAATATAATAATAAACACCTACAATAGCAAAAAGTAATCCAAGTATAGCAACCCAAGTCATTTGTACGTCAACTAAAGATTTAAGCACGAGAAACTTTGTAAAAAATCCCGCTGTTGGCGGAATACCTGCCATTGAAAAAAGCACTATAAGCATTAAGAAAGCAAGCCATGGATTTCGTTTGTTCAAACCTCGCAAATCCTCCACCAGCTCTATTTCAACGCCATCTCGAGATAGTAATGTTAACAAACCAAAAGCAGCCACACTGGTCAATGAATATATTAAAATATAGTATAAAGAAGCAGCATAACCCGCAGGGGTTGCTGCTAGAATACCAAATAATGTATAACCTGTATGAGCAATTGCAGAATACGCCAATAAGCGTTTAATCTTAGTTTGAGTAACAGCTAATAAATTTCCTAAACCTACTGATAATAATGACATCACTAAAAGAATTTGTTGCCACTGGCTAACCAAATCAGGTAAAGCATAAGCCAATAATCTTAAAGTCATCCCAACTGCAGCAATTTTAGGTGCGGTACTGATAAAAAGCGTTACGGATGTAGGTGCACCTTGATAAACATCAGGCGCCCACATGTGGAACGGAGCAGCCGCTAGTTTAAATCCTAAGCCGGTTATGATGAACACAATGGCAAATGATAAAATTAGATGTTGATGTTGCCATTTTATTGCTAACTGATTAGCAATATTTAATAAATCAAGTTCTCCTGTTACACCATATATTAGAGAAAATCCATACAAGAGCATACCAGAAGCAATAGCACCCATAACAAAATATTTTAAAGCAGCCTCCGAGGCATTACCCTGACTTCTGCGCATAGCCGTAAGAGCATAAAGAGGTAATGATAATAATTCGACCCCTAAATAAAGCGTTAGTAGAGAATGGGCGGAAACTAGCACCATCATACCCAATGTCGAAAATAAAGCTAAAACAAAATAGTCACCTATTGGCATTTGCCGTTCTTTGAGATAAAAATATGAATAAGAAAAACATAAAAATACATTTAAATAAATAAATAATTTCATTAAATGACTTGCATCATCTATTACAAACAAGCCGTTGAATACAATCATTTTATAATTACCAAATAAAGAAAGACTCACAATGCTAGCTGCAATCAATCCGATGCAAGAAATATAAAATGAAATACAGAAAACATGTTTTTTTAGAAATAAATCACCTAATAGTGCCAGTAGTGCTGTTGATATAATAATCAACTCCGGTGTAATGAATTGGATATTTTCTACTAAAGACATCATAACTGATTACCTTATTTATGATAATTTTGATTTAGTTGCTAGCATCAATGTATGATTTACAGATTGATGCACATAATCTAGCATGGGTTTAGGATAAACACCCATGGCTAAGACTATTACAGCTAGCAATATATATGAGCTTGCTTCAAATGAAGATAAATCGTTTAACTCAGCAATTTTAGGTTGAGTTATTTGACCAAAAATAACTCTTTTATACATCCATAAAGTGTATGTGGCCGCTATAATAAGCGTCGAGGCCGCCCAAAAAGCTATCCAAAATCCTGCTTTTAAACTCGATAATATAATCATAAATTCACCTACGAATCCGGAAGTTCCAGGTAGTCCCGCATTAGCCATAGCGAATAACATAAAAAAGGAAGCGAATAATGGCATAGAATGTACTAAGCCCCCTAATTCATTTAACTGTCGTGTATGTAGCCTATCGTATATAAACCCCACTCCTGCAAACATACCACTAGAAATGAAAGCATGTGAAAGCATTACTGCAATAGCGCCTTCTAACAATAAACCTGCATGAGCCAAATTGGTATGCTTTGCTATTGCATAAATGCCGAAACAACCAAGTGTGACAAAACCCATATGAGAAATTGAAGAATAAGCAATCAATTTTTTCATATCTTTTTGAATGATGGCTATTAAACCTATATAAACCACTGCAATGAGCGACAGCGTTACCATAATAGATGCATATTGATTACATGCATCAGGTACTATGGGTAAAGCAAAGCGAATAAATCCATAAGCTCCAAGCTTTAATAAAATAGCTGCTAACATAATAGAGCCACCAGCCGGAGCCTCTGTATGTGCATCAGGTAGCCAAGTATGGACAGGAAACATTGGAATTTTGATGGCAAAACCGAAGAAAAAGGCGATGAATATTAATGTTTGTATAGGCAAACTTAATTTTAATGCATACATCATTTCAATATTAAAAGAACCCAAGCGATATCCCATATAAAGAAATGCCGCCAACATAAGTACAGAGCCCAAAAAAGTATACAAAAAGAATTTAATAGCTGCATAAACACGATTATCTGAACCCCAAATTCCAATAATTAGATACATTGGAATTAAAGTGGCTTCCCAAAATATGTAAAATAAAATAGCATCTGTTGCCGCAAAAACACCCATTAATAACCCTTGCAGGATTAAAAAAGATGCCATATATTGGCTTACTTTAGTACAAACGCTATGCCAGGTGGCTAAGATAACAATTAAATTAGTTATAACACTTGTTAAAATAAGCATCAATGATAATCCATCAATACCTAATGCATAATGAATACCAAGGGAGGGCATCCATGCGACATCTTCAACAAACTGCATACGAGCATCATTAACATTAAAATTGAGCATCAACGGTAAACAAATTGCTAAGGTTAGGCCAACCACGAAAAGCGATAGATAGCGCGAGATATTAGGATTATTATCATCACCTGTTATAAAAACAAATATTCCACCAAAAATAGGTAACCAAATTAACAAGCTTAGCAAATGATACATAACTTCACCTTATATTCAACCTAATAGCAACCAACATAGGAAACCAAACAACCCAATAACCATGACGGTAGCATAATGATAAAGATATCCGCTTTGCAAAGCTCGCCCTTTATTTGCCATCCATTTTATTGCAGAGCCAGTGCCGTTTACCATGGTTTTATCAATTAGATATCTATCGCCAAAATTATAAAATAACCTACCTATTTGTTTGGTTCCTTTAACAAAAAATAAGTTATTGAATAGGTCGAATCCGTATTTATTTAACAGTAATTGATATATCCACGATAAACGACAAGCTAACCAAGTTGGTAAGTATGGAAACTTAATATAACTTAACCAAGCTAAACTTATTCCACCGATTGTTAACCAAAAAGTGAGTGACCATGGCGCCATAAGCATCGCTTGCGCTGGTGAAGCAATTTCACGACCCAGTTCTAATAAGACATCATGGTTAGGCAATGTAAATATAGAACGGCTTAGCAAAGGCTGATTGTCGAATAATAAAGGCATGTACAATACATACCCGATTATAAATGAGGGAATTGATAACAAAATTAAAGGCAAACACACACTCCATGGCGATTCTTGAATATGTGAAAATACCTCTCTACTCATACGTGGTTTACCATGAAATGTCATAAAGAAAGCACGAAAGCTATATAATGCTGTAATCATGGCTCCTGTAACTACACAAAAATAGGCATAGCTACTTCCAGGGATAGTCGATAATTGTGCAGCTTCTATAATCGTATCTTTAGAATAAAAACCGGATAAAGGCGGAACGGCGCATAAAGCCAGTGAACCAATAATAAAAGTGGTATAAGTAATTGGCATCTTACGCCACAATCCACCCATTTTCCGCATATCCTGCTCATGATGCATACCCATAATGACCGACCCTGCACCTAAAAAAAGCAAAGCCTTGAAAAAAGCATGCGTTAGTAAATGAAATATACCCGCACTATAAGCAGATAACCCCATAGCTACCATCATATAGCCTAACTGTGAAAGCGTTGAATATGCGACAACTCGTTTAATATCATTCATGACAAGGGCAATAATACCTGTAAACAATGCACCTGTTGCTCCAATTACTAGAATAAAGCTTAGAATATTTGGACTATATTCTATTATCGGTGAAATTCGCGCTATCATAAAAACACCTGCAGTTACCATGGTTGCCGCATGGATTAATGCTGAAATAGGTGTAGGCCCTTCCATAGATTCAGGTAACCATACATGTAAAGGAACCTGTGCTGATTTTGCCATTGCGCCTATAAATAATAAAAAGCAGGTCACTGATAAAACTGAACAAGGATAACTAAAAATAGTAATAGACAAATTCGACAAAATTTGCGCCTGCCTAAACACTGTTTCATAATCTAAGCTACCAGCATATGCCAATAAAAATGCTATACCTAAAACAAAACCAAAATCACCTACACGGTTAACTAAAAAAGCTTTCAAACTTCCTTCATTAGCTGATTCACGATCGTACCAAAAACCAATTAATAGATAAGATACCAAACCAACGCCTTCCCAGCCAAAAAATAATTGTAGAAAATTGTTAGCAGACACTAACATCAGCATCATAAAAGTAAAAAGTGAAATATAACTAAAAAAACGTTGATAACCTTTATCTCCAGCCATATAGCCAATACTATATATATGCACCAATAATGAAACAAAAGTTACAGTTACCAACATCACAGCTGTAAGCGGGTCAATCAAAAATCCTAATTTAAAAACATATGGAAATAATGCCGCTCCTGAAGCCCATGTATATAGATTTTGGTTAACAATATGGCCTTCGCCCAATACCAAATAAGCAACAAAAATAGACACAAAAAAAGATATACTAACCCCTAAGATTGTTAGGCAATGTGCACCGATTGGTCCGATTTGATTTCGGAAAATACCCGACAGGATAGAGCCTATTAAAGGAGCCAAAACCAGAATAAGACATAATTTTTGTATAAACATGCAGCTAACCTTTTAAATGATTCATATTTTTCACGTTTATATTACCTCGGTTGCGATATAGCAACATAACAATAGCAAGTCCAATTGCGGCCTCTGCGGCAGCAACTGTCAAAATAAAAAAAACAAAAATTTGACCAGCTATAGAGTGATAATAATGAGAGAATGTTACAAAATTAGTATTTACTGCTAATAACATAAGTTCAATACAAGCAAGTATTAAGATAACATTGTTACGATTTAACATAATACCCACAATGCTAAGCCCAAAAACAATAGCCGTTAAAATAAGATAATGGTTAACTGGGATCATTTTTATACCTATATATTTTTATCAGAATTCATAGAAACAAGTTTGATTCTATCTTTTTTTCTAACCATTAATTGTTTAAGAATAAGTTGCTTTTTGCTTTGACTAGTACTTTTATGGGCGAGAGTAATGGCAGATACAATTGCTACTAATAATAAAGCAGCTGCTAATTCGAATGCAATCATATATTTAGTATACAATTGTAAACCTATTTCTTGAGTATTCGACAAATTACCTTGAATTTCAGTATTAAATTTACTGTCATCTAAACTTTGATAGGTTGTTTCGACATCATATTTAGTATCTGTTTTATACCATTGTTTCGGAACTGAAATAAGCAGCAAACCTACTAAAAGTGTTACCAAAATAAAGCCAAAAGGTAGATAGCGCGTAAAATGTATTGGTAGTACATCTGTATTAGTATCTAGCATCATCACGACGAACAGAAATAGTGTCATGACTGCACCAACATAGACAAGTATTAAAATTAATGATAGAAATTCTGCTTGAAGTAACATCCATAGTATGGAAGACGCAAAAAAAGCAACTACTAGAAATAATACGCATCTTACTGGGTTATGTTGTGTAATCACCATAAAAGCCGATAGAACGGTTATACTTGCAAATATATAAAAAATCATTTGAACAATAAAACTATGCATATTTTACTCCACTAACGTGATGCTCTATCTTTTTCACGATCTGCCGCAAGCTGCCCTTCCATTAAATCACCTATGGCTAATAATTTAGATTTAGTCAAAATATTTTGACCTCGTTCGGTGAAATGATAATGCTGTATAGGCGTTGTAACGATTGAATCAACCGGACAGGATTCTTCACAAAGTCCACAATAAATACATTTAAAAGCATCAATATCGTATCTTGTCGTACGACGAGAACCATCTTCACGCTCCTCGGATTCAATGGTAATGGCCAGAGCTGGGCAAACTGCCTCACATAATTTACAAGCAATACAGCGCTCTTCACCATTAGGGTAACGCCGTAAAGCCAAAAGACCGCGAAATCGAGTTGAAGTTGGGGTACTTTCCTCAGGAAACTGAACGGTTGTTTTTTTCTTAAAAAAATATTTACCCGTCAATTTTAGACCCAATAATAATTCTATGAGTAAAAAGCTTTTTAGATAATGTGTAATATAACGAAAAACATTTTTCATATATCGACTCTACGTAATTAGTTAAACCAAGGTTTAAGGTGAGATACCACCATTAATGCTGTAACGATAACCCAAACAATTGTAACTGGAATAAGTATTTTCCAACCCAATCGCATTAGTTGATCATACCGATAACGCGGAAAAGTAGCTCGAACCCATAGGTAAACAAATAAAAAAAGCGCAACTTTTAAAGCTAACCAGACAAAACCTGGAATAAAAAATAAAATATTTTGTAAAACAGGAATATTCTCAAAAGGCGATAACCACCCGCCTAAAAACAATAAAGCCATCATTGTAGAGATAAGAACCATACTAGCATATTCAGATAGGAAAAATAGCGCGAAGCCAATACCAGAATATTCAACATGAAAGCCAGCGACAATTTCAGATTCGCCCTCAGCCAAGTCAAAAGGCGCACGATTTGTCTCGGCCAGTGCAGCTATCCAAAAGACAATAAATAATGGGAATAATGGCACGAACCACCAATGATGAATACCACCTTGCTGTGATAATACGATTTCAGTTAGATTCATACTTCCTGAAGCTAGTAATACTCCAACAAAAGCAAACCCCATCGCAATTTCATATGATACAGTTTGCGCAGCACTTCTTAGTGAGCCAAATAAAGCATATTTTGAATTAGATGCCCATCCTGCTATCAACACACCATACACACCAAGCGAACTGATGGCGAAAATAAATAATACACCAGCGTTTATGTTTGCTAATACCATTCCTTGTGATAAAGGAACTGCAGCCCATCCAGCTAACGCCGGTACCAATGCAAACAAAGGTGCCACAATAAACAAATATCTATTTGATTTATTGGGTATGATGACTTCTTTTGTGATCAATTTTATCAAATCAGCAAAAGGTTGTAATAATCCTTTAAATCCTACTCTGTTAGGCCCAATTCGAGATTGGATATAACCAATTACTTTGCGTTCTGCAAAAGTTAAATAGGCAACCACAAGTAGTAAGGGAACTACAATGAGTAATATCTTAATGATTATCCATAGTAATATTGCAATATTATGAAGCATTTTTTTACCTAAATTAGCGCTTAATAGAGATGGCCGCGAACGAATGACCCAGATCAACTGTCTCAGGCATTGCATTTGCAACCCATACTACTTCGGGAGGTACCCGTGAATCTTGTTTAAGTGGTAATGTTATCTCAATATCACCTTGAACAACAGTAGCGTACCCATCTAATTTAAGAAGTCTTGCAGTTTCTGGATTTAATTTTATACAAGCTGTATCTGCTGCGGCACTTTGTTGTAAAGCGGCTGCATGTCGCACGATGGCATCAATACGATATAGCGGCCACTCTCCCACTCTGATTAATCCAGGTAAAATAGTTGGTAACAATTTAGGATAAGTTGGGATATATTTAATTTCGACTATAGTGTTTACCTGTTCTTTTATTTCGCTTAGCACCTCATCAGTAGAAAAATAGTCAAAATCAGCAACGTTGAATAAATTTGCTAGAACCCGTAAAATTTTCCAAGCAGGACGCGATTGAGCATAGGGTGTACAAACACCTTTAAATGTTTGCCAAGTATTATCTATGTTGATATAAGTACCCGAAGTTTCAGTAAAAGGTGCTATGGGTAAAATAACATCGACATAATCTTCAAGTGTATCATTTTGAAAGGCTGAGAAAGCTACAACAAATTCTGCACCAAGCATGGCTTGACGCGCATTATAGGGATGAGCCACATCATAATTAGGTTCAACATTGAATAGCAAATAAGCTTTAAGACGTTTCGTTAGTGCTGTTTGAATATCTAGGCCAGGTTCATCACAACTATACCCAAATGCGCGACGATGAGGTAGCATTCCCACAAGATTTGCACCTGTAGCATTTGCTCCTACAGATAATCGATATAATCCAGCTTTAGTAATTTGACGTATATGATAAATTAAAGTTCGTAATAAACTAGCGTTTGGATGATTATCAAAAATTTCACCTGTAATAATAAGTGCTTTAGACTGACATAAAGCATTCGCCATTGCTCGAGAAATATCATCTGACTCAACACCATCAAGTAATGCTTGGAGTTCTTTTGGTAACAAAGCAGACTCAGCATCTAGTGCATTAATTATTTTTAACAAAAACAATGGCATTTCTAAGGGCGATATTATTTTTTTATGCGCTAAATCGAAATGAAAATCATAATCGATAGGATTAATCGCAAGAATTTTTTTACCATTTTGTGCAGCTTTTACCAAACGCAAACCTGCGATGGGTACTTCACGGTGAATATTACACCCTATCAATAATATCTGCTGATGCTCTTCTATTTCTGCATAACGACAAGAATTAGTATTTAAAGCTGGTAAATACATTTGATCACTAAAATCAATCTGATGTAATCGATGATCTAGATTTTTAATACCCAAGCTTCGCATAAGTTTTTGTAGCAAATATAATTCTTCGACTGTCGATGAAGGTGATGCAAAAACACCTACTTGTTCAGAGCTATATTGTTTAATTAAATTATTTAAATTATCAACGACAAATTGTAGTGCATCCGGCCAATCTACAGTTTCCCATTGACCATTACGCTTAATTTTAGGTTGCGCAATCCGTGAAGGACTATTCATACCAAGGTAGCTAAATCTATCTCTATCTGCAAGCCAAGTTTCATTGAGCGCTTCATTTTCACGTGGTATTACACGAACTAGTTTGCTTTGACGAGTGTGAGTATGGATATTGGAGCCAATACAATCATGAGGGGCAATACTGTCATATTGCTTTAATTCCCATGGGCGATAAGTGTAGCGTGCGGGTTTAGAGGTCAATGCGCCCACTGGACATAAATCAATGATGTTACCTGAAACTTCGGACACCATACTTTGTTCAACATAAGTACCAATCTTCATTTTTTCGCCACGAAAACTTGCACCTAACTCACGCAAACCTGCTATTTCATCACCAAATCGCACGCAACGCGTGCAATGAATACAACGGGTCATATCTGTAGATATGAGCGTGCCTAGATTTTGATCTTTAACTGTGCGCTTAGACTCTTCGTACTCTGAAGTTGCATAGCCATAACCCATGGATACATCTTGTAATTCACACTCCCCGCCTTGATCACATATAGGACAGTCAAGCGGATGATTAATAAGTAAAAATTCCATAACAGCTTTTTGAGAGTGTATAGCTGCTTGAGATTGGGTAAACACCTTCATACCATCTGTGATAGGTGTTGCACACGCAGGCACTGTTTTTCGATTGTTTTCTACTTCAACAAGACACATGCGGCAGTTCGCAGCTACTGATAGTTTCTTATGATAACAAAAACGAGGAATATGAATACCTGCTTCATCTGCTACTTCAATGATCATTTTACCGTTATCAACTTCAAACTTTTTTCCATCAATTTCAATAGTAGCCATTACTTAAACCTTTTAATTACACAGTAACAAATGAACGTTTATGTTTTATGAAATAGTCAAACTCGTCATAAAAATTTTTAACAAAACTTTGTACAGGCCATGCCGCAGCCTCACCTAATGCACAAATAGTCCGACCTTCAATTTTATCCGCAACGTTCACTAATTTTTCTATATCTCCGATTTCTCCGTGACCATGTTTAATTCGATGAATTAATCGGACCATCCAACCAGTTCCTTCACGACACGGTGTACATTGACCACAAGATTCATCCATATAAAATTCAGAAATTCGATAAAGCGCATCAACCATACAAGTTGTTTCATCCATAATAATAACAGCCCCAGAACCTAATCCAGAACCTGCTTTTTGAATGCTGTCGTAGTCCATATCAAGCTTCATCATCAATTCACCTGGCAATACTCTCATAGATGAACCACCGGGAATAACTGCTTTAATACGATGATTATTAAGCATCCCTCCAGCTAACTCTAATAATTGAGCAAAGGGTGTACCTAGCGGAATTTCAAAATTCCCGGGTTTATTAACATGACCGCTCACACTAAAGCATTTGGTTCCGCCATTGTTAGGTTTACCTAAATTTAAAAACCACTCACCACCTTTTTCTAAAATTACAGGCACAGACGCAAATGTTTCCGTGTTATTAATCGTTGTTGGTTTACCATATAAACCAAAATTGGCCGGAAAAGGGGGTTTAAATCTTGGCATCCCTTTTTTACCTTCAAGCGAATTTAACAAAGCTGTTTCTTCACCACAAATATAAGCTCCTGCACCCAGATGATTATATAAATGAAATGTAATATCGCTACCTAAAATATTATTTCCTAAATACCCTGCCTCATAAGCTTCTAACAAAGCATGCTCACAACGCTTAAAAGCTTGCCAAAATTCACCACGTATGTAGTTATAACCACAAGTAGCACCCATCACATATCCTGCGATGATCATACCTTCAATCAATTGATGGGGATTATCTTCTAAAATATATCTATCTTTACAAGTACCAGGCTCACCTTCATCAGAATTACAAACTATATATTTTTCTCCAGGTGCATTCCGGTTCATAAAACTCCATTTTAAACCTGTAGGAAAACCCGCACCTCCCCGGCCACGCAAGGCAGATAATTTCAATTCATCAATTATTTTTTGAGGAGTAATTTTATCAGCTATAATTTGCTTTAAAGCGCTGTAGCCACCAACGCTCATATAAGAGTTTAAGCTCCAGGGCTGCTCTAAATGACGTGTTCGGTAACAGACTTGATTTTGTTTAATCATTGCAAGCCCTCGGTTATTCACATTGCTCTAAAATAGTATCTATTTTTTCATACGTTAAATTTTCATGATAATCTTTATTGATTTGCATCATAGGAGCATGAATACAAGCACCAAGACATTCAACTGCACGCAAGGTAAATCGCTGATCAGAAGTTGTCTGACCTTGAATAATTTCTAATTTTTCTTCCAAATAATTCATTATATCAGTAGAGCCACGCAACTTACATGAAATATTAGTACACACATTAATTATATTTTTACCAACTGGCTGATGCTCATACATCGTATAAAAACTTGCTACTTCATACACTGCTATATTAGGCATATCTAGATATTCTGCAACAGCATCCATAAGATGAGAAGTTAAATATCGATACTCATCCTGAACAATTCTCAAGGTACTCATAACTGCAGATTGTTTTTGATTATCAGGATATTTTGCAATCCACGCATCTATTTCTTGTATTTTTTCTTTAGATAATAATTGAAAAAGTAATTTATCTGAGTTTTGCGACATACGATTAAACCCTATTTTATAAGTCACTATACGACATATTAATCATCATTAAATGATTGACTACCTATCAATTTCACCAAAAACAATATCTTGGCTTGCTAAGATGGCTACACCATCAGCAAGCATATGACCTTTAGTCATAGCCTCATAGCTTGATATATGTGCAAATCCTGGGGCACGAATTTTAAGTCGATAAGGTTTATTTGCCCCATCTGAAATCAAGTAAATACCAAATTCACCTTTTGGAGCCTCGACCGCAGAGTAAACTTCTCCAACAGGTAAGAAAAATCCTTCTGAAAATAATTTAAAATGATGAATTAAAGCTTCCATATCATGCTTCATAACCTCACGCTTTGGTGGCGTAATTTTATAGTCATCAATTCGCACAGGCCCTGGATTATGGCGTAACCACTCAATACACTGACGTATAATATGGTTTGATTGTCTTAGCTCTTCTATTCTTACAAGATAACGATCATAACAATCACCTGTTTTACCTACAGGCACATCAAAATTAATTTTATCATAGGCTGCATAAGGCTGCTTTTTCCGCAAATCCCAAGCCAAACCTGAGCCACGAAGCATAGGACCTGTAAAGCCCCATTGTAATGCTTCATCAAGAGAAACCACACCAATATCAACTGTGCGTTGTTTCCAAATACGATTATCCGTTAATAAAGTTTCATATTCATCGACACATTTAGGAAAACGATTCGTAAAATCCCATAAAAAATCTAATAAACTGCCTTCACGATTTTTATTAAGAATTTCAACTTCTTTTTGACTATGCCATTTTGATGCTTTGTAGTGTGGCATCATTTCAGGCAAATCACGAGCAACACCACCCACGCGATAGTATTTTGCATGCATACGAGCACCTGAAACGGCCTCATAACAATCAAATAAATCTTCTCTTTCACGGAAACAATATAAAAAAACTGTCATTGCGCCAATATCAAGCGCAATAGCGCCTAACCATAACAAATGATTAAGAATACGCGTTACTTCATCAAACATCGTTCGTATATATTGCGCACGAATAGGTGCTTCAATATCGAGCATTTTTTCGATGGCGCGTACATAGGCATGTTCATTACACATCATAGATACATAATCTAATCTATCCATGTAACCTATATTTTGTAAATATGGTTTATTTTCAGCA
>PKDH01000049.1 GCA_002863045.1 Legionella sp. | reverse complement strand
AAAAACAGCACGTTGATTATGTTTTGGTCCCAAAGGCATCTGAGCTTTATCCTGAGCATCTGCATTATCAACTTGCTGAGCATAAGCTTAGTCTTGATATGGAAGGCATGTATCGACCCCAACATTTTGAGGGGGTGCTTACCGTGGTGATGAAATTATTGCACTTAGTTAAGCCTAACCACGTTTATTTTGGCGAAAAAGATTATCAACAATGCATGCTTGTTCAACACATGCTGGAAGCTTTTTTTATGGACATTGATATGACCATTTGTCCAACTGTTCGTGAAGCCTGCGGCCTGCCTTTTAGCTCACGTAACCGTCGTTTATCTGCCCCGCAGAGGCATTTAGCTGCGCAATTTGCGCAAATATTTCAACAACCTTTACCCATTGATGCCATAAAACACCAATTAGAAGATTTGAATATTAAAATCGATTACCTGGTTGATAAAGCATCGCGTCGCTTTGTGGCAGTGTGGATAGATGAGGTGCGGCTTATTGATAATCGCCTGTTATGAACCTAATTTTTTGTTTAAAAATAAATCTTTTGTTGCTAATTTAGGTCATCTATGACTACGCTTAAATAAAGTGTTTCTAAAAACGGATTGTATTATGCCAGTTTCTACGTGCTTTATATGGCTGTTGGTCAGTTTTACCTGGCCTCTTTCACTTTTAGCCAAAACCGCCCCTTTATTGGATAAATCAGCGGCTGAAACAGCCGTTAATCCTGCCGTTTTTAAAACCATCGAAACGACTATCTCACGTGATGAGTGGCTGGCTAAGTTAACACGTATAGCGCCACCCATCATTTGCCAACGTCTTTTTGTAAAACCTTCATCTAATCAAACATTAAATCAATTGAATGTTGATTATAATCAATGCATTGACTGGCTGCCTGAAAGTGTAACCGCTTGTCAAAAGCAATATTATTTGACCATTCCAGTCATGTTGACCCCTGCTGATAAAATCACCTGGAGTCAACGCCTTGGTGAATGCATTGGTCAAGATTTCGCGACCAAACATTTAGTAGAATAAAATTACACCGCTACTTCTTCGTTTAATCTTAAAAATTCATTTTTAATTTGTTCAGCATACTCACTATTTTTTTGACTATCTTGACTCTCAACCATAATCCTCAACATAGGCTCTGTACCTGATGGACGTAATAAAAGACGGCCTGTCGCATGTAAAGATTGCGCAATATCAGCGACCATTTGCTTAATTGATGGATGATTGACCATCGAGGCCGCATGTTTTGTATGGATGTTAATCAATGTTTGTGGCAACAAATGCAAATCCTGGGTTAGTTCTTCTAAAGATTTGTTTTGTTTTACCATACACGCCAATACTTGTAAGGCCGCGACAATACCATCACCGGTGGTGGTTTTATCCAAACACACAATATGGCCGGAAGGCTCACCACCAATACGCCAATCGTGTTGTTTTAACGCCTCTAAAATATATCTATCACCTACTTTGGTACGTATGAATGGAATATCTGCTTTATTCAAAGCAAGCTCTAAACCATAATTACTCATTAACGTACCAACTACCCCTCCTTGCAATAAATTTTTTTGCATACGGTCTTTGGCAATAATATATAAAATCCCATCCCCATCAATAAGGTTTCCTTTTGCATCAACTAGAATGCATCTATCACCATCGCCATCAAGAGCAATACCTAAATCAGCCTGCGTTTCTAATACACGCTGTTGCAAAAGCTTTGGCGCAGTTGAGCCACAATTTTGATTGATGTTAAAACCATCTGGTTTATCGCCTATGGTGATAACATTGGCGCCTAGTTCACTAAATACATTAGGCGCAATGTGATAGGTGGCACCATGGGCGCAATCAAGCACAATATTTAAATCAGTTAAGCGTGTTAAAGATGGTATGGTTGATTTACAAAATTCAATATAACGCCCTGCTGCATCGTTGATACGCTGTGCTTTACCTAAATTAATTGGATTATTAATCACCAATGGTTTGTCTATCTCAGCTTCAATAGCTTGCTCAAGTTCATCAGGTAATTTACTGCCATCAGCCGCAAAAAATTTAATGCCATTATCTTCAAATAGATTATGTGAAGCACTGATAACAATGCCGGCATTAGCCCGTAATGTTTGAGTTAAATAAGCAATCCCGGGTGTTGGCATGGGGCCTAATAAACTCACATCTGTGCCTGCTGCTGACAAACCTGCCTCTAGCGCTGATTCAAGCATATAGCCTGAAATACGCGTATCTTTACCGATGATAACTTTTTTACGGTGACCATTGGCTAAAATACGTCCCACAGCCCAGCCAAGCTTCAGCATAAACTCAGGATTGACATAGGACTCGCCAACGCGCCCGCGAATACCATCAGTGCCAAAATATTGTCGTTTAGTCATATAATATTCCTTTTATTCGGTGTTTATCACCGCTTGTGCAACCCTTAACGCTTGTTTGGTCTCTAATACATCATGAGTACGAATCATACTTAAACCCTGAAGTTGAGCTAAGATGGTCAGCGTAATAGAGCCTATAAGTCTTTGAGAGGTCGGCAGCTTCAATAGTTTACCTACCGTGCTTTTGCGTGAAACGCCTAAAACCAACGGGCAAGCGTGTGTTTTAAATTGTGCAAAATGTTTAATCAATTGTAAATTATGCACACAAGTTTTACCAAAACCAAAACCTGGATCTAATAAAATTTGATGCTTTTTAAAACCTGATGCAGTTAAATTTTTAATTTTTTGCGCAAAAAAATCATGAATTTCATTTATTACGCCAGCAGGATACTCAGGCGTTAATTGCATGGTTTGTGGCGTTTTTATACTGTGATTAAGGCAAACTGGCACATCTAGCTCTAACGCCGCTTTAAATGCCTGGGGCGCTTTTAAGCCCTGTACATCATTAATAAAACCAGCACCAGCTTCAACCGCTGCGCGCATAACAGGTGCTTTATAGGTATCAATCGACAGGCAAATATCACTTTGATGTTGTATATGCTCAATAAATGGCAGTACACGGTCTAACTCTTCTTCTGTACTAATAGGTTGTGCGCCAGGCCTGGTTGATTCACCACCAATATCTAAGATATCAGCGCCTGCAGCAATTAAGCTTCTAGCATGCGCGAGCGCTTTATCTAAAGTTACATAACGGCCACCATCCGAAAAAGAATCCGGCGTAAGATTAATAATGGCCATTATCAATGGCGCATTCTTATTATCGGTAGTGCTAAAATTTGCACACCAATGTCTAAATTGAGATGAATTCACAATCTTTTTAGCTCACCTTAATCAAACCAGCCGGTCACTTGGCGGGATCTTCTGTGGTGGTTGACGTGGTATTGTGTTTAGCATCTTTATTTTTGGCCGCAGTCTCTGTTTCCTTAAGTGTTTTAAGAGACTCCCAATCGGCTGGTGGCGTTGGCGCTTGTCCGGCTAAAATTTGCTTGATTTGGTGGGAATCAATGGTTTCATACTTGATTAAACTCTTGGCCATCAGATGTAAAATATCTAACTTAGACTCCAAAATATCTTTGGCTCTTTTATAATTTTTATCAATGATGTAATGAATTTCTTCATCAATAGCTTCGGCGGTTTTGTCAGAAATTTCTTTATTGTTATTCACACTACGACCTAAGAATACTTCGCTTTCTTCCTCACCAAAAGTAAGTGGTCCTAACCGTGACAACCCCCAGCTTGTGACCATTTTTCGAGCAATTTCAGTAGAGCGCATGATGTCGTTGGACGCGCCGGTGGTCACACTTTCTTCTCCAAAAATAAGCTCTTCAGCAATGCGTCCACCAAAAAGGCTAGAAAGCTGACTTTCAAGCCGGCGCCTGGTATGGCTGTATCTATCTTGCTCTGGTAAAAACATCGTCACTCCCAACGCGCGACCACGTGGGATAATAGAAACTTTGTAGACTGGGTCATGTTCAGGCACAGTTAAACCAACGATGGCATGCCCTGCTTCATGGTATGCAGTAAGTTTTTTCTCTTCTTCATCCATGACCATCGAATTACGTTCAGCACCCATCATGATTTTATCTTTCGCTTTTTCAAGCTCAGCCATACTTACTTTGCGTTTATTAATACGGGCAGCAAAAAGCGCGGCTTCATTGACTAAATTGGCCAAATCAGCACCGGAAAACCCAGGGGTACCACGGGCGATGGGTAAGACTTCAACATTAGATTCAACAGGTACTTTATTAAGATGTACTTTTAAAATCTGCTCACGCCCACGGATATCAGGCAAAGGTACAACCACTTGTCTATCAAAGCGTCCTGGACGTAGTAAAGCGGGGTCTAATACATCAGGACGATTGGTGGCCGCGACCACAATCACGCCATCATTGCCTTCAAAACCATCCATTTCAACCAATAATTGGTTTAATGTTTGTTCACGCTCATCATGACCACCACCTAAGCCTGCACCGCGATGACGCCCTACTGCATCGATTTCATCAATAAATATAATACATGGCGCCTGTTTTTTAGCTTGCTCAAACATATCACGCACACGAGAAGCCCCGACTCCCACAAACATTTCGACAAAATCAGAACCTGATATGGTAAAAAAAGGTACTTTGGCTTCCCCGGCTACTGCTCGCGCAAGCAACGTTTTACCTGTACCAGGGGAGCCAACTAATAGCACACCGCGTGGTATGCGCCCACCTAGATTTTGAAACTTAGCGGGATCTTTAAGAAAATCAACTAATTCTTTGACTTCCTCTTTGGCTTCATCAACACCCGCCACATCCGCAAAGGTGACTTTAACTTGATCCTCACCTAAAAGACGAGCACGAGAGCGCCCAAAAGACATGGCTCCTTTACCGCCACCGCCTTGCATTTGACGCATAAAGAAAATCCATACACCAATTAAGAGGAGCATTGGGAACCAATTAATAAAAAGATGTAATAAGAAACTTTCTTGTGGTTTCTCTTGGCCGGTAACTGTCACGTTATTTTTGAGCAACTGACCTAATAGAGCATTATCTTGTACCGGCATGTAAGTCACAAAACGGCGGTTGTTTTTGGTGGAACCTTTGATAATTTTATTATCTTCAACCGTTACCGAATGAATCATGCCTTGATCAATTTCTGTTAAAAATTGGCTATAGGCTATCTTTTCTGCTGCCGCATGGCGTGGGCCAAAGTTACTAAAGACCGAGACTAAGACAATGGCGATTACCAGCCATAAAAATAAATTTTTTACCATGTCATTCAAAGCATTAACCTCTTAAGACTCGTATCAATACGAGGTGAGAACGATGAAGTTGCTATAAAGTATAGCCCTTCGCCAATAAATAGGTTTCTCGGGAGCGCGCCCGTGAGGCCTGGGGTTTACGTATTACCACCTTACTAAATCTTAGTTTAGCCATTTTTACGATGTCATCAAATCCAACCCCATGAAAAATTTTCATTAATAATGTGCCGCGCGCTTCTAGCATCTCTAGCGCAAAGTCAAAAGCAAGTTCAGCTAAATACATTGCTTTGGGTAAATCTATGATGGCATTGCCGCTCATATTTGGGGCCATATCTGATAAAACCAAGTCAACTCGCTTAGAAGCTAGTTGGTTAATAAGCATCTCCAAACATTTTTTTTCGGTGAAATCACCTAAAATAAAATCAACATTTGCTAAGGGTGCCATAGGCAAGATGTCAAGCGCAATGATATGGCCTTTGCCCTGTAATTTTTGACTGACATATTGCGTCCAACCCCCGGGTGCGGCACCCAAATCTACAATGGTCATATTAGGTTGAATCAGATGCTCTTTTTCATCAATTTCTTTAAGCTTATACACCGCACGACTACGATAGCCGTCAAGTTGCGCTTGTTTAACATAACTGTCAGCGAAATGTTCTTGTAACCACTGTTTGCTGCTTTTAGAACGCGGCATAGTTTTAATGATTGCTTGGAAAAAGATAATGATAATCAAATTTGCTATCGTTTCCCAGAAAAACGTGCAATAATTTGCCATTTTTTAAAATTGGATAAGCTGTGAACTCATCATTTAAACAACAACTCAAAGCAAAAGCACATCATCTAAAACCCATTATTTTAATCGGCGCGAAAGGTCTAACTCAAGCGGTACTTGATGAAACGAGCATAGCCCTTACGACTCACGAATTAATTAAAGTTAAATTATATGATTTAGATAAACAAGCGCGTCTCGAACTTATCGAAGCATTATGCCAGCAATTAACGGCCACGCTTGTACAAAGGATAGGTAATACCGCCATTATTTATCGTCAAAATGACAATGCTTAAATCATTCCTAACATTGCAAGCTTGTTTAAAACTCAGTATCGTATGATTTTATTGCTTAAATTATTAATGTTTGATGGCAAAATTGCATGCTAAAACATTTACCTAATACGCTGACACTACTAAGATTCATTCTTATCATTCCTTTTTTATATTGTCTTTATCATAAAGCGTATGAAGCTGCATTTTATTTGTATTTCGTGGCTGGCCTTACCGATGCACTGGATGGCTGGCTCGCGCGTCGCTTGGATAGCCAAAGCACGCTTGGCTCTTTTCTTGACCCAATGGCCGACAAATTATTAGTGGCTTTAAGTTTTGTATCCCTTGCCTTGATTGGCCTTTTGCCATGGTGGCTAGTTTTTCTAGTGTTTTTACGCGATGCCACCATTTCGTTTGGGGTCATTACCTGGTTTTGCTGTATTCGCCAACGATTAACTTTTCAGCCAACTTTATTAAGTAAAATTAACACCACATTTCAATTGCTGTTGGTCACTGTTTGTTTATTGAAACTGGCCTTTTTAGCATGGTTGCCTAACTTTTTGTTATGGATACTTATGGGATTAACCGCGCTCACAACTGGGGCAACTTATATTGATTATGTTGTAACTTGGAGCAAAAAAGCGTTTATAGCCAATAAGTACTATCCATGACCTCACAGCTACCTCTAGCTTTTAATGCCACCTATCAGGCCACGCTGCAAGATTTTAACTGGCAACAAAATACGCTGCTTCAACAACAACTGATACAAGCACTCGATAATCAAAGCGAACGGTTATTTTATCTATGGGGACCAAGTGGTTCAGGTAAATCGCATATACTACAAGCATGCTGCCAATATTTAAGCGAATTTAATCAAACCAGCATTTATTTACCCTTGAAACTTTTAACCGATTGCTCCCCGCACGTTTTAGAAGAATTAGAACAACAAAATTTGGTTGCCATTGATGATATTGAAGCCATCGCGCTTGATCGGGTCTGGGAAGAAGGCTTGTTTCATCTTTATAATCGTATCAAAGAAAACGACCGCACTTTGCTTATTGTTTCAGGTCACAATCCACCCAATTTACTGCCATTAAAATTAGCAGATTTGCGCTCACGCTTATCCTGGGGCTTGGTGTGTCAAATCAAATCGTTAAACGATGAAGCTAAAATTGATGTTTTACAACAAAAAGCACATAAAAAAGGCCTTATTCTCACCCATGCTGCGGCGTTATTTCTTATCAATCGTAGCCCTCGTGATATGGGCGCTTTAGTGCAATTACTAGATAAATTAGATGCCGCATCTTTGGTGGCTAAGCGCAGAATCACTATCCCCTTCATCAAAGACATTTTGGGCTGGCGTTAAAGGTAACCGATGGAGTGAATGCGCACGACGCAGAGTTGGGGTTAGGTTTTTTGATCTTGGTAAACGTTTAAGCTCACCTGCACGCTGTTGCAATTGCGTTGTAATGACATCGAACTGGTCTTCAACCTCTTTGACCGCTTCAGGCGCAATTAACGTTTCTATCTCTTCCCGATCGAAACTCATAATGTTTTCAACTAAATGGTTTAATGCCGGACGCTCAACATACCAATAAATACTTAACGCCGCGATGCTAACTGCAATACTTACACCTAATACAAATGGCGCGGTCACCCCAAGGGAACTTAAACCGATTAAGCCTGTGATGCTCAACGCGACTGTTTGACCCGCATAAAAACCACCACTAAAAAAAATCAAAGCATTAATAATTGAAAACGTTGTTTTAGCTACCTTAAGCCAGGGATTATGCAGCGTTTTTTCAAGTTTTTGGCGAAAAAATGCCAGTGCTGCATATTTTTCTTTAAGCATTTTTAGCGTTTCTTGGTGGCATCTAATTGCCGTTAAATCTTCGTCTAAGATATGGTGTTGCAGGTGCGACATCAGTGATTTAATCAACCAAATTTCTTGTTCATAAATCATAACCACCCGTGCCGAATCGCTACGGCTTAGATTGAGAGCGCGTGAAATATCGACCAAATCGAGCAAACAAAATAAACCAATTGATAAAATTGCAAACAATGTGCCAACCGCAAACGTGACTGCAAGGGGCAAGGATGTCACACTTAAAATGGCGGTAATGCCATCAAAACCCTCACAGCTAAAAAAAATTAAACCAGCTAGAGCAATCAAAAAAAATTTTATTTTAGCACCTAAAGTAGGTGTCGTAGTTGAGGGTAAAGGCGCGCTATTGGGCATAAGTGCGTGTTTTAAATCAGTAAGTAGCCTTAGATGCAATTGCTCGCGTAAAAAATAATAACGCTCATCAATTGCATCCTTACGGGCCATATATTGTTTTAATGAGGGACTCGATATCTGAGTATTGTCACAAGGTGGCAAAGGTATTGGAATATTTTCTTGTTTTATATACTTAATTAATGCCTGTGTTTTTTGGTGTAATACAACCATTTATCTCATATTCTTATAAATAAACGTCAAGCGAACTTGATATGGTAACGTCTCTTTCTTAAGTCAACCTTAACTCTTCGCTAATTATTATCTATAGTATAAAGTGATACTTACATTTTTAAATTCAATTAAATTTTGCAATTGAAGCATATTAAGGATAATTTCTTCATGAAAATTCTCGCGACCAATGTTTTAAAAGGCCCTAATTACTGGTCTAATTATCGTCAAAAATTAATCGCTATTAAACTGGATATTGGTGAATACGAAGAAAAGCCTTCTAACCTTTTGCCCAATTTTCCAGAAAATCTAGCAAGTTTATTACCAAGCTTGGCCACACATCGTTGCTCTCGAGGTATTGCGGGTGGATTTCTCCAAAGACTTAAAGAAGGCACTTGGATTGGTCATATCATTGAACACATCGCGCTTGAGCTACAAACTCTTGCAAACATGGACTGTGGTTTTGGGCGCACTTATGGTACCAAAGATATTGGTGTATATCACGTTATTTTTTCCTATGAAATTGAACAAGCAGGTTTATTTGCCGGCAACGCGGCCATTGCCATTGCCGAACACCTGGGTCAAAACAAACCTTACCCCTATTTGGCGCAAGACTTACAAACTTTGCGCCACATTGCACTCCAACATCAATTAGGCCCAAGCACCCAGGCCATCGTCAGTGAAGCACAGACTCGAGACATTCCTTATCGTCGTGAAAACAATGGTTCACTTATCACCCTGGGGCATGGTCAAAATCAGCAAAAAATTTGGGCCTCTCTTACCTCAAATACTTCATCGATTGCGGTAGACATTGCCGCTGATAAGGCATTAACCAAGCAATTACTGGCACAACACTTTATCCCCGTACCCCAAGGTGTATTAATTTCGTCTCTAGAAGAGTTAGATGAAGTTCGTAAAAATCTGGCCTTTCCATGGGTTATCAAGCCTTATAATGGTAATCATGGCCGCGGTATTAGCATTAATATTCAAACACCAGAAAAAGCGTTGTCCAGCTTTTTTCTAGCGCAAGCCGTGTCAAACCAGGTTATTGTTGAGTCTTATATCCCAGGCATTGATTTTCGTTTTCTGGTGATTAACTTTGAAGTGGTGGCTGTTGCCAAACGCATACCCGCACACATCATCGGCGATGGTAAAAGTACCATCAAGCAACTCATCGATAAAACCAATAACGACCCAAGACGTGGTCATGATCATGACAATTACTTAACTTTAATTAGTATCGATGAGGTCACACTTGCCATATTAGCTGAAAAAAATCTGCAATTACATGCTGTATTGCCTTTGGGTGAAACGCTTTATCTTAAAGATACGGCTAACTTAAGCACAGGCGGTACCGCCATTGATATTACCCAACAAGTACATCCAGCAAATTTGGCACTTGCCAAACGCGCTGCCCAAATCATTGGTTTGGATGTGTGTGGCATTGATATCATTGCCCAAGATATGACCCAACCATATACCGAACAGCAAACGGCGATTGTCGAAGTCAACGCCGGCCCTGGTTTAAGGATGCATTTAGCGCCAACCCATGGCCTTGCCCAAAATGTTGCCAAGCCGCTTATCGATATGCTTTATCCAGCACCTAAAGTCGCGAGCATTCCTATTGTGGCGATAACCGGTACCAACGGCAAAACCACCGTTGCCCGCCTAGTCGCGCACTTAATGCAAGCTGAGCATCAAGTTGGCTTAACCACCACAGATGGCATTTATTTTAATAATCAATTGCTCTACGAGGGAGATTGCAGTGGGCCACAAAGCGCGCAGGCCGTGCTTTATCATCCTGAAGTTTCTTTAGCGGTCTTAGAGTGTGCCCGCGGCGGTATTTTACGCTCAGGCTTGGGTTTTAAGCAGTGTGATGTGAGCATTATTACCAATATCACCGCCGACCATTTGGGTTTACAAGATATTGAAACACTTGAAGATTTGGCCGAGGTCAAGGCGGTGGTGGCACGCAGTACGCGCAAAGAAGGTTATGCGTTATTAAATGCTGATGACGATAGAGTATATGCCTTAAAAAATACCCTACACTGCCAAGTAGGTTTATTTGGGTTAAATGATAGTCCGCGCCTAAAAGCGCATCGTGACACAGGTGGCTTGTGCGCTTTTCTAGAAAATTCATTCATTGTGGTGTATCAGCAGAGTCAAAAAAGTATCATCGCCGATGCGCGTGAATTACCGGCAACTTTTGATGGCCAAGCTTTATGTATGATTAAAAATCTGCTGCCAGCCATTCTAACTGCTACTATTTTTAATATGTCAGCCGCTACCATCCATCAAACCCTACAAGCCTTTATTCCCTCTCCTAATACCATGCCAGGACGGCTGAATCTATTTGATTTTAACGATGTACGTGTGTTGCTTGATTACGCCCATAATGCCGGTGCTTATGCTGAAATTCAGCATTTTTTAGCCCAACATGATTACAAATACAAAACAGGCATCATCAGCGCCACAGGTGACAGACGTGATGAAGATACTAAAAAGCTTGGGTATTATGCTGCCACCATGTTTGACACCATTATCATTCGCCATAACGAGGATAAGCGTGGTAACTGTAATGATAGACTTACCAGGCTTTTGCAAGAAGGCATTGCTGAGGCTGGCACACAACCTCAAGTATGGGTAATTTCAGAAGAAACAGCGGCCATTGAACATGCGCTTAATCAAGCAAAACCCAATACTTTTATTTTTTACTCAGTAGACAGCGTGCCTGTAGCGCTTAATTTTGTACAAAAAAAGCATCAAGAATACATCGCCCACAATACAAATAAAAGGAATTATATGTATGACTCCCAAAGGCAAACTTCTTATTATTGGCGGCGCTGAGGATAAACTCGACCAACCGCCTGATGTTGCAGAACAAATGAAAGAATTTACTCGTTTTGAAATTCTTAATGAGCTACTGCCGGGTTGTAAAGATAAAAAAGTAGAAATTATTACCACAGGCTCTGAAGTACAAGAAGAAGTCAAAAAAACCTATCAACAGGTATTCCATACCATAGGTTATACGAATGTGGGTTTTATCCCGATTAAATCGCGCCTCGAGGCGCGCAGAAAAGCATTTTTACATCGTGTAGAAGAAGCTGGCACCATCTTTTTTACAGGTGGTGACCAGTTTCGCTTATCCACAATTTTAGGTGGCAGCCCTTTTGTAGATATCATTCGCGCGCGTTATTGGGAAGATAAAGAATGTATTGTGGCCGGTACCAGCGCGGGTGCAATGGTCATGTCAGCAGTCATGATAACAGGCGGCGGTTTAACCGAAGCACTTATTTATCGCAATTTAGCCATTTCTTCGGGTCTAGGGTTTTTGCCGACTTGTATTATTGATACGCATTTTATCAAACGAGGACGCTTTGGTCGCTTAGCGCATGCCATTATCATGAATCCCGAACAGTTGGGCGTGGGCTTAGGCGAGGATACGGCTTTGATCATTAAAAATGGTACAGAAGCTGAATGTCGTGGCTCAGGCATGGTGGTGATTATTGATGGTCGGCGCATTATCCAAACGAATATCACCACCGCCATGGAAGGTGAATCTATTTTTGTTGAAAACTTAAAAGTGCATATTTTGGTCAAAGGCTGTCGTTTTTACATTGATACTCGCAAACTCTACATGCCTGGCGATGATATAGCTTAAGGAGCTTAAGATGAACGAATTGGCTTTTGCTGTACACGGCGGCGCAGATAAAGACTCGCCTTTTCTTACCAAACATCGCCAAGCGTCAAAAGAAAGCTTAGCTCATGCAACTCAGGCAGGCTTTGCTCTACTTAAACAAGGCGCAAGCGCGCTTGATGCGGTTGAAAAAGCCATCACCATTTTAGAAGATGCGCCTATTTTTAATGCTGGCCGTGGTTCGGCCTTAAATTGTTTGGGAGAGGTGGAGATGGATGCCTCTATCATGGATGGTGAGCATCATAAAGCCGGTGCGGTCTCGATGATAAAGCAAGTTAAAAACCCCATCACACTTGCCCGTCTTGTCATGGAGCAAACCTGTCATGTTTATCTTTCAGGTTATGGCGCCATGGAATTAGCCAAATTAGGTGGTATAACGCTTGAAGATGACGATTATTTTATGACCGAACATCAATATGCCAAATTTAAACAAGCGCATAAAAAGGAAACGCTGGCAACGCTTTTAACAAAAAAACATCATGGTACCGTTGGCGCGGTAGCACGTGATGCCAAAGGCAATTTGGCTGCTGGCACTTCGACCGGAGGCATTGATAATTCGCTAGCCGGTCGTATCGGTGATAGTTGTATTATTGGCGCGGGTTGCTATGCCAGTAATCAAACGTGTGCAGTATCAGGCACAGGTGATGGCGAGTATTTTATCCGTGGAGTTATTGCACATAGCATTGCCACTGTGCTTGACAATACCGCCATGACCTTACAGCAAGCCTGCGACTTGGTCATCAAACAACAATCGATTGTGCTGAAAGGTGGGGATATGGGTGTGATTGCCATTGACCATAGCGGCCATATCAGCATCAGTTACAATACCGAGCTAATGCGGTGCGCGTGGATGGGCAGTGCCACCCCACTTGAAATCAAAGTTGACTAAATACCCTGATTCAATGCGAAGGCTCAGGATGAACTGCAGCATCATGCTCGACATTGTGGCCTGACGCTTCAAAAGTGATGTGATGTTGTTTTAAAACAGGCGCAAAAAGTTTTTTAAGATCTGACTTTGTTTCAGCACTTGCCGTATTAATGGCGCGCGCTATCATGTGCCATGCTCGTTCTTTATCTGTAAGGTTATTAATAAATTCATCCAACTCGACTTCGGTTATTTTATCTTGAGCGTAATAGGTTTGTAATACATGACAAATTCTTAGCATGGCTTGCTCATCATGTTGCGCTACCGCTTGTTCTATTTCAATATTAAGCGTTTCAGCAACATGCATCACTTGGGTATTTTTTACCAAGTTTGCTGCTTTTCCGCCTAATTCTTGGGTCATGTGAGCAAACGTTTGTCCAGGTGCGTCACAGTCTGTGTCGCGATTCTTTGTCAATCCTTCGGCAATAGAGACGGATGTCGAGGATTTGGTCGTAGGGGTAGTGGGTGATTTTTTAAGCTTATTAACAAGGCTCCCGACCATACGCAAGGCCAAATAACCGGTACCCACTACACTGGTGGCCGCCAGCACACTAATACCCGCTACAGGTGCCATTAATAATAACACCGAGCCAATAACCCCTATCGCTGCCAGACCAGTACTAACGCTGCGGTCAAGCACAAAGCCTGTGCCTTTTTTAGTGATTTTTTTGGTGTAAATTACTTCATCGGTATAAAGCTTGGTCAAACGTACTCTAAGCGCTTGATGTTGCTTAAAAAGCGCATTAATTTTTTCGTCTAACTCAGCATTTGATAGGCCATCGCCTTCTTGCTCAAGTGCTTGTGCTTCTAACTGCAATGCTTGTGCTTTTTGCTCAAGTACCTCTTTTTTCGCCCGAATTTCAGCAAGCTTGCGTGGTTGCGTTTGTTTTTTAATAAGCGTATTGGCAAGGGTGAGGATACTTGCCCCCAACGTCAAGCCGGCGGTGGCAATGATAATGGCAACCGCCGCCCCTGGCACAAAAATACTTGTTAGAGCAAGCCCTAAAAGAACGGCTGAATAGAGCCATTTCGCATTTTTAGATAAACTAAACGGAATTTTTTCCCCTAAGACAAAGGCAGTTAAATAAATAAGCGGGATTTGGATAAAATTAAATGCTTTAAGAATGGTGCCAACCGCTGAAAAATGACGCAAAGCTTTAAATAAAAACTCATTCATCTGCCTAAAAGTCATGATAAATAAGGTTAAGGCCATACCCGTGCTATCAATTGTTTGGGTCAGAGTTAAAAGCAGTGGGAATTTTTCTTGCAGAAATACCATAAATTTGCGGTCATGTTTTACATCAAAAGTCATAGGCTTTTGCATTTCTTTTAACTTTTGTGCTGAGGTTGGAAGGCTTTCTTTTGGAGCATTCATGCGCGTGTCCTCATTAAAGATTGTGCGATAAAAAAATTTATTGATTAAAGGATAACCGAAATGGTATCTATAAGTATAGTCAAGCAGTTATCTTGCCATGATTTAATCCCGGCTATCTTACTTGTGTGTTTGTATCAGGCGCGTTATATTTTTATTTTTTTAACTGAGCTTTTAGGTAATGGCAAATATCGCACTCTATCTTGCTGGGGGCGGCGCCAGGGGCGCTTATCAAGCAGGCGTACTCAAAGCATTAAGCACTATTTTAAATGTTAAAGAATTGCCTTTTACCACCATTACCGGGGTAAGTGTTGGCTCATTAAATGCTGCAATTTTAGCTGAGAATACCGATGATTTCCCTAAAGCCGTGGCTAAACTTGAATCGTTATGGCGCAACATTGATTCTTCACAAGTTTTTCATGCCAGTAACTATAGCTTGAGCAAATCAGTTTTGCGCAACGTGACCAATTTTTTAATCAACAAAGGCCCCTCAGGTTATATTCTTGATACCTCGCCTTTGGCGCAATTTATTCATCAACACATTGACTTTGACCTGATAGCTGCCAATATTAATGCCCATAAAATCAATAATCTTGAAGTAATTAGCACCTGCTATGAAGCGCAGCAAACGGTATCTTTTTGTCATGCCATACCTGAATTTAAACACTGGCAACATCCGCGCCACATCAGTCATGCCGTAGAACTCGCACCACACCATATCCTCGCTTCAAGCGCCCTGCCGCTATTTTTTCCAGCCGCCTGTATTGATAATTTACATTACGGTGATGGTAGTATTGGCTTGGTATCACCGCTACGCGGCGCTATTCGCGCCCAAGTTGAAAAAATTTTAGTCATTGGTACACGCAAGCCTTCAACCTTTACCTCAATGGCCTCTCTCAAAGCCTCACACCATACCATTGGTTTTGCCCATATTTTAGGCGGTATGCTAAACAGCGTATTTTTGGATAATCTTGACCGCGACATTGAAACAGTCAATCGCATGAATGAAATTGCCCGCCTATTATCCATATGGAAAAAACGCCATGCGCCTTGGCGCCCTATTGCTACGCTCAATCTACGGCCAAGTACCGATGTCGCCTCTATGGCTCAAAGCCACTACAATCAAGTTCCCGCGCTTTTACGGTTTATTTTAAATTTATTAGGCGCGCAAGGCAGCTCAGGCGATTTATTAAGTTTTTTATTATTTGAACAAAATTTTACTGAGCCTTTGATTGCTTTAGGTGAAAGCGATACGCTAGCGGCCAGCGATGAGGTGCAGGCTTTTTTTGAGTCTTAATTGATGACTCATCGCTGTGGTATCTGGTTTAACGCCATGCCAGCGCCAAAAGGATTCAGCTGCTTGCTCGATTAACATACCCAAACCATCATATGCCACACAACGCTGTGCTTTAGCATGTTGCACAAAATAAGTAGGATGATGTAAATCATAACTTAAGTCATAACACGGTGGTTTATCCTTAAAGGCTTGATTTAACGACGTAAACGCGGTGTTTTGTGAGGATGTGGCGTTGATGATGAGATCAACTTTAGAAGTTATTGGGTCTACAGGCTTGATGTTCACCTGCGGAAATTGCGCTAGGAGCGCTTGTAGACGCGCCGCACTGCGATTATGTACCTCAATATGTTGAACTTGCGCTTGATACAAAGCTGGGATAATCCCCAAAGCCGCCCCGCCGGCACCTACAATAAGAATGCGTTTGTGGGCAAGCGGCATGATACGACGCAGATCGCGGACAAGCCCTATGCCATCGGTGTTATCAGCATAAATTTTATGGTCTTTACACCACAAAGTGTTGGCTGCTTGTGCTTCCTGGCAACGTGGCGTTGGGCAATCACTTAATTGATACGCACGAGTTTTAAAAGGCTGGGTAATGTTAAGCCCCAATCCTCCTTTGGCAAAAAATTCTGTGACTTCTTGCTCAAAAGTGGCTGAATCGGCGCAAATTTTTACATACGTTAAGTTTTTGTTGGTTTGTTTGGCAAAAAGCTCGTGTATTGCAGGTGATAAACTATGCGCGATGGGGTTGCCCATCACGGCACAAAGTGTATGCTGGCTCATACACGCCCTAGACTTTTATTCACTACTTCGGCCAAATCACGCGAGAGCGTTTGGCAGGCCAAATAATTTAAATGCTGCTTGATTAACCGTTGATGGGTGGCATTAAAACGGGCAAAGCGCGTAAAGGGGGTGGCAAGCCTTGCGGCAATTTGCGGATTAATGGCATCAAGACGCAATAAACATGCAGTTAAAAATTGATAGCCACTGCCATGAATCTCATGAAAATGTCTGGGATTATGCGTAAATGCCCCAATAAGTGCGCGTACTTTATTAGGGTTTGTCCACGAAAATTCAGGATGATTGGTTAAATCCTGTACATTTTTTAATGTGTTGGGCGCGCTGCTCAAAGCTTGTGCACTTAACCATTTGTTAAATACCAGCTTGTCTTGCGCGCAGGTCGTATAGAAAAAGTCAATTGCCTGCTGGCGCACGTGGTTATCTGTGTGATGATTAAGCAGCTTAAATGCGCTTAGTTTATCGGTCATGTTGCCTGCTTGTTCTAATTGAGTTTGACAAAGTTGCATGACGGATGCATCAGGTTGCATCATCAATAAACGCAAACAAACGTTTTTTAAGTGTCGCACTTTGAAAGCATGGGCTTCTAGGCTGTTGGTTTCGCCTAAATCAAGACTTTTATAGGTGGCAAGAAGCGGCTTTCTAAGGGCATCGTTAAGGCAGATGTGATAACGATCACGAGCATGTTCTACCTCTACTACCGCAATATCAGTTAAATCAGCGATGACTTCCTCAAAGCTTGGCGGCGTTAAAAGCTCGGCTTTTAGCGCCAGATCAAGCGCATCATCCGCTAAAATTGCCGCAAAACTTTGTAGTAATTTAGGTGGGATGGCATTCGTTTTCTTATCAATAAAGGCATGAATGGTTTTTAAACTTAGGGTTTGCATGGCCTGCCATTTAGCATAGCCATCTGTGTCAAAACGCAGCACACCAAGTAACTCGTCATCGGTTTGGGCAAATTGCAATTTAATCGGTGCCGAAAAATCACCCAATAAAGACACCAACGGTTTTTCCGGCAAATCGGTAAAACAAAACGTTTGGGTTGGCTTGCGCAGTTGCAAAATATCTGATGCAACTGGCAAGCGCTCACCGTTTTGGGTAAATAAGCTTACGCGAATGGGTATATGAAAAGGTTTTTTAGCCGTTGGCGGTTGGGGGCAGGACTGCGTTAGGGTTAAGGTCAGCGTGTGATCATCAAAATCACTTATCACCTCAACGATGGGCGTGCCGGCTTGTTCATACCACAAGCAAAATTGCGTTAAATCGACTTGATTGCTATCGCTCATAGCGCTGACAAACTCATCAATGGTGACCGCCTGCCCATCATGGCGCGCAAAATAAGTATCCATGCCTTGTTGAAAGCCTGTCTCACCTAACAGCGTGTGCTGCATGCGAATAACCTCCGCACCTTTGTTATAAACCGTTGCCGTATAAAAGTTATCAATTTTTTGATAAGCATTCGGACGTACTGGATGCGCTAAAAGACCGGCATCTTCAGGAAACTGTTGTGTACGCAGCGCTTTAACATCATAAATACGATTGACCTCACGCGAATTCATGTCACGCGAGAATTCTTGGTCGCGAAACACGGTTAAGCCTTCTTTTAAACTTAACTGAAACCAATCACGACAAGTGACCCGATTACCCGTCCAATTGTGAAAATATTCATGTGCGACCACGCTTTCAATGTTGGCAAAATCTTCATCGGTTGCCGTTTGGGGTGAGGCTAGGATATATTGGGCATTAAAAATGTTAAGACCTTTGTTTTCCATCGCCCCCATATTAAAATTACTCACCGCCACTATCATAAAAATATCTAAGTCATATTCACGCCGATACACCACTTCATCCCAGCGCATGGCTTTTTTAAGCGCTTGCATGGCGTAATTACATTGCGCTTCATTACCAGGCTCAACATAAATACGCAGCATCACTTGACGCTGTGATTGCGTGATAAATGTATCTTCTACATAACCTAGCTTACCGGCCACCAAGGCAAACAGATACGCCGGCTTTTTAAATGGGTCGTGCCAGGTTACCCAGTGTTTGTCGGTATCAATATCGCCTTTATCGATTAAATTGCCATTAGACAGCAACACAGGATAATGCGCTTTATCGGCGATGATGGTGGTGGTAAAGACAGATAACACATCTGGCCTATCTGGATAGTAGGTAATACGTCGAAAACCCTCTGCCTCGCATTGGGTACAAAATAAGTCATCCATACAGTAAAGGCCACTTAAAGCGGTGTTTGTGTGTGGATAAATACGTGTTTTAATTGTAAGGGTCAATGTATCTGGGCAATCGTTGAGGATTAAATCTTCTTGCTCAAAAGCATAGCGCGAGGCCTCAAGGGTTTGGCCATCAAGCGCAAGCGACAACAATTCTAACTTTTCACCATTTAAGTGCAATGCACCCGGCCGCAAACGGCGTAGCTGCATGGTATTCGTTACATCAGTATGGGTTTGATTCAAATCAACATGCAGATGGATGCTATCAATGGCAAAGTTAAAGGGTTGATAATCTTTTAAATAGATGGTTTTATTGGTCATTTTGTAGTCATTTTGATATAAGAATTTTAACTATTATAGACCGAAGTATCAGGCTTAATAAACCTGCATAAAATTTCGTAATCGTTTTATTAAAATTGCTTTGTGTTGCGCATCAAGCTACAATGGTTAATTATGATTAAAACTTTTAAGCATAAAGGGCTTAAATTATTTTTTGATTCCGGAAAAACTTCTGGAATTCAAGCAAAGCAAGCTAAAAAACTTAGATTGCAGCTTGCAGCTCTTGATACAGCCATCGCTATCGACGATATGAATTTACCTGGATATAAGCTCCATGAACTCAAGGGCGATAAAAAAGGAATATGGTCTATAGCCGTAAATGGCAACTGGCGCATTACCTTTGAATTTATAAATGGGGATGCCTATATCGTAAACTATGAGGATTATCATTAATGACGATGATGCACAATCCACCTCATCCTGGTGAATTTATCTATACAACTTATCTTGAACCACTGCATATTAGTATTCGGGAAGCTGCTAATAAATTAGCGGTTGCACCCTCTACTTTTACAAGGCTTATCAGTGGTAAATCCAATATTTCTCCGGTGATGGCCTTAAGGTTAAGCAAAGCGTTTGGCCGCTCGCCTCAAAGCTGGATGCAAATGCAAGCCAATTATGATTTATGGTCTGTAAGAGATAACGCTTATTTAGAACAAGTATCTGTTATTTATGCTCATCAATAGTTTTTATCGTTAATTCTTTGTTCGATACAAAACTCTATACTTCAATAGGCGCCTTTTCAATTGCTCAATTTATAATTTTATAAGTTATTTATTGAACATAGTAATAATAAAGCGTACAATTAATGTATGTTTTGATAAAGAAGAGACGCATGCCTTATCAACATGTTTTTTTAAGTTTATCGGCCTTTATTCCTGATGAAGTAAGCGAAATAGCTGAAATTAGTCAAGAAGAGTTAGACGATGGTGTAAAACTTAAACTTAAGGTGGATAAAATACCCAGTGATGCTGCTATCAAGCGACAGTTACATCGCCGCGATGCGATGCGCCTTGTTTTAAAGCAATTACATCAGCAAGGTAGACATATTCATATTTATACAGACCACAATAATCCTTTTTACGTTGAGCGCGTTTTAAAACTTATCTGGCCAAATTTTCCACAAGAGCGATTTACGATTCATGCAGCAGGGTTTAGCCAAGCGATTAAAACTGCTTTTGATAGAAAGGTCCTGTCAGGTGAAAGCCCTTATCCCGTAGGACAATCTTTTGAAGATTATCAGCGACGTTATCGTTCAAACAACGAGGACAATCAAGCTATTTATGTCGATGATGATATACGAAAATATGCTATGGCCGCCCAAGGTACAGTGATTGAAATCCAAACAGCCCAAAAATGGCAACAATTGTTTAGAGCTGCCGAAGATCAATTACAAGCGCTCAGAGAACAACAAGCAAATCCGCTTGAATCTGCAGAAGAAAGTTTGCAAGCGCCTAGTTTAGAATCTTTAAGAGGGGCGCAAAATCACCAAGATTTTCAAGAAAAACTTGAGGAATTTGTGGAGCAAGCTCGAGCACCAAATGTCAATATCACGGCAATTATCAATAATATTCGTAATTTAATTGAATACACTCGTGTTAACAACACCCTCAATGCTCATACACGTCAATCTTCTAGCCATCAACACATCGAAGCCCTGGCTAAAATTGCTTATCCTTGTGTAAAAAAGTATCCACAGATCTTGCCAATTATGGAGACACTCGAGGCATACCGTAGCCAACTTGGCAATACGTTCACCTTGTTTCACCAACATCGCCAAGAAGCTAGGCGAGATGCCGCGCGCGCCTTGATAACTCACTTTGGCACCAATGCCCCACTAAACCCTAAACATTTGCCCATCATCGCGCAAGATAAAACATTAAGCACCGCCTATCATGCCTACAAAGCAAGCTTGATTACTACACCTAAACGCTTATTTTTCTTTGATTTGCAAGCGTTACTTAAAGTGCCACTCACAGAAAAGCATCAAGAATTATCTGATAAAGACTTAAAAGCGCTTATTAACAATCTACCTGAATGGCGCCTAGCCTTTTATCGTGCTAAAAAGCAGTTAGCCGCTGGAAAAAACAATAAAATTCACATACTCGCACCTTCTGGCCAAGAAAAACTCGCACAGCGCATCGTTCATTTGGTAACAGGTGTCACAAAGCCTGATTTTGCGGATGTACACTCATTCGCAAATAATAAAGATCAAGCAAAATTTATTGAGGAAAACGCAAGACCTACGAATGCCCAAGCAATTTATGTTGGAGATGCGGCTGTTTCAATAGAAAATACAATTGTTATTAAACCTGAAACTGTTTCTACCGATTGGCATTTAGAAAGCAAAACATTAACTGAAAAAATTGAGAAATTATATACGCAACGTTTTACAAAATCGAATCCTCAAAATATCGTTGATAACAATTTTAAACAAATTAATAAAAAATATCAGCATGCTTCCGCAGCGAAATGCATACAAGCGCTTCGTCAAGCTAGTCGAGAATTTGAACAATTAAAAACACAATTTAAAGATGACTTAGCAAATCATTCTCACTTAAAAGATAAATTGGCAGCTTTAAAAGGTAAAGTTCAAGCACTTAATGACCTGCTTTTAAACAAACCTCAATCTGACCAAAACTATACCAATAACACGATAAGTACACTTGGCGGCCATCTCTATGGTCATATGGGCGAGACAGCAGCTAGTTATATAAAATTTAAAGCGTGTTTGTTCGACTATATCCAACAAAACACACCCAGTCATGCCCAAGTTAACGCCATCAAGACGCTTTGTGAGGTATTAGAAGATAAAAAAGATGCCTACTTTTTAACCGAACATTTACCTGTTTTTGAACAAGCAGCATTAAAGCGCGTGATTAAAGGTTTTTTCAACGATACCGTAGTGCCAGACGCTACCCATTGGTCATTGGCAACACAAGTTTATCCACTGCTAAATCCTGAGATTAAGCTAAACGACGAAGATAAGCATTTAATAAAACCTTAATTTTTCTATAAGCAAAAAACATAAAGCACGGTTATCTTACCTATATTTTGTCGCCACATTTAAAAAATAATCAATCTGTACAATACTTAATATTCTCTTAATGTTTGTGGGCTAAAATATAACTAAGTAGATGGTTGATGTGAGAAGGTGATGTCTAGAGAAGCTGAGCTAAGGCAGTTAAAAGAAAATATAAAATCACAACAAATAAATCTTAATTCTATTTCTAAAAGCATAGAAGAAACACAAACGTTAATAGCAGCGTTAAATCGTGATTTACCAAGTTTAAATGAAGAAGAAAACACTACGTTGCAATCTTTTCTAAATTTTGAAAAGCAAATAAATGCCAAACAAAAGTATTTAATTTATTTAGATAACGATGAATATCTTCCTATCGCATTAAAATTACAAGCTCAAAAAATGATTAATATTAATCATTTTACATTGGCCATCGGTGCGACTGCATTTGGCTTGCTTGCTGTTAATTTACTTGCCTTAGCTACTGCACAAATGTTGACATTAGGGCTTTTTTTACCTATCGTCGCTGGATTAATACTCGCAATTTCACTTATTTGTTTAACATTGCACAGTAATGTGGAAACATCACTGTTTTTAGACTCAAAAAAATCAAAACACATAGATTCAAACGTTAAAATTAAGTTGATAGATATGACAAGTTCTTCTTTAGAAGAATTGTGCGAAAAAAAGGCTCAACTGAAAGAAAACAGCAGTGAAAATCTATTAACTCATATTGAGTTAAACGAATTAAAAACCTTAGAAGCGCAACTACAGCAAAACCATCAGGATATTTCATCAGAAATCGACGAACTTAATGATCTAGTCAATAAAATAGAAAAACCTTCTATTTTACACAGACTGCATCATTATTTTTTTCCTAAATCAAATCCTACCGGCCACCAGATTAATGATAGTGAGCAGAGACCTACTGCCACAACAACTCGACAGCGCTCCTCCTCGTCTGGTCAGTAATCGTTAACCCACCCAACATGCGCGCGATTTCATCAATTCGTGCTTGTTTATCTAGCTGGGTCATTGCGGAAAAAGTTTGAGCTTCTACCACCGTCTTACTAACTTTACAGTGATGATGGGCGCAGGCAGCCACTTGCGGTTGATGCGTGACGCAAAATACCTGCAGGCGTGTGCCTAAATCGCGTAGTAATTGGCCAACTAGGGCAGCAGTTGCTCCACCAATACCGGCATCAACTTCATCAAAAAAAAGTGTGGGTGTGCTACCTTGTTGAGCGGTGACCATTTCAATGGCCAAACTAATACGTGAAAGCTCACCGCCTGAAGCAATTTTGGCTAATGTATCAGGGGCTAAGCCTGGGTTGGTGGTGACATGATATTCAACTTTATCGATACCATGCAGGGTGCGTTTATCAAGGGGAGATAGTTTAAGCTCAATGATGCCACGTGGCATGCCAAGCTTTTGGATGATATGGGTGATATCAGCACTTAGCTTAGGCGCGGCTTTAGCACGCATTAGGCGCAGTTGCTGCGCTTTTTTGTCATAAGCTGCATATTTGAGCGCGAGCGTTTCTTTGAGAGCTACCTGGTGCTCTGCTGCTTGTAATAGTTCATTAAGCGCTTGTTCAAGCTCAGTTAAATGCACAGGCAAGGCGTCAATATCCACCTGATATTTGCGTGCCATTTGATGCAAATGTGATAGGCGTGCTTCAACTTCTTGTAAACGCTCAGGGTTAAGCTCAATACTCTCGGCAAAACGAGCTGATTCATGATGTGCTTCTTCGCATTGAATCATCGCTGATTGAATTAAATCACTAAGGTTTGCAACTGTGGTGTTGGTTGTTGGCAATGGCTTTAGCAGTTGCATGATTTTATTAAGCTGCTGGTAAATGCCGCTACTCTCATCATTATTCAGCAATTGTGCGATGTCTGTCGCACGACTTAGATAATCCTGGGCATGATGCAACATTTGATGCTCATCATTTAACGCTTGAGCTTCAAGGGGCTTTAATTCAAGCGCGCTTAATTCATCTATTTGAAATTGTAAAAGATTTTGGCGGTCCGCTGAATGAGGCGCGTGTATGAGTGCTTCTAATTTGGCTTCAAGCCCTTGTATGTCGTTAAATAAAATTTCTACCTCTTTGAGCAAAACTTCATGCTTGGCATAGTGGTCTAGTTGCAGGCGATGGGTGGCGGCTTGCATCAGCGTTTGATATTGATGTTGACCGTGAATATGCACAAGCATTTGCCCCAACTCTTTGGCTTGTTGTAATGGCAAAGGCTGGCCGTTGATATAAAGTTTGGTGCGCCCTTCGGCATACAACACCCGGCGCATAATTAATTGATTATCTTGGCCATCAATATCGTGTGCGGCCAACCATTGGGCCGGCTTTGATTGCGCATCCAGCGCAAAAGTCGCGGTAATGCTGCATTTGTCTTCACCCTGGCGAATCACCGAGGTATCCGCACGACTGCCTAGCGCTAACATCAAAGCATCGATCATAATTGATTTACCCGCGCCAGTTTCACCGGTAAAGGCCGTCATGCCTTCATATAAATCTAATTCAAGCGTTTTAACCACGGCAAAATTTACAATATGAAGTGATATAAGCATGGCTTATCCTTGATGTTTTGCTTCCCAGCCAAGTTTACTGCGTAACGTATCATAATAGTGATAATCAAAAGGATGCAATAAACGCAGCCGCTTTTGATGTTTTTTAATCGAAATCACCGCGCCTGGCGATATCATCTGTGATTCATGCCCATCGCAACTTAAACGCTGATTGCTTTCATTGTGCAAAGTCACTTTAAGGGTAATTTCATCATCCCCATCAATCACCAAGGGTCTGGAACTTAAGCTATGGGAAAACATTGGCACTAAGACAATGGCATTGAGTTTAGGATGCATAATTGGGCCACCTGCCGATAACGCATAGGCTGTCGAGCCTGTGGGTGTGGCCACAATCAAACCATCCGCGCGATAACGGCTTACAAGACCTTGATTCACCTGTACTTCAAAATCAATAAGATGCGGTTCATTCCCGCGACTTAACACCACATCATTAAGCGCCATGCTGGTAAAAGGTGGCGTGCTACCTGTGGTGTTAGCTGACAATAAAAAACGCTCTTCTTCCCAAAAATCACCTTGTAAAACTTGGGTGAGGGTGTCCTCGAGCGCTTGTGGCGAAATATCGGTTAAAAAGCCCAAGCGTCCACGGTTAATGCCAATAACCGGCACGTGCACTTGCGTGGCCATGCGTGCGGCTGATAATAAACTGCCATCACCACCCACCACAATTAATAAATCGGTATCTGCTTGCATCTGCTCGCTAGTGAGTGCAGGCAAAGGTAAATCAAAATAGGTTAATGTTTCGGCTTCAACAAAAATATCAAGCGGATGAAGCGCCAAAAAGCGCACCAGGCGCTTTAAGCTTTCATTGACTTTGGCATTGGCACGATATTGGCGCGCATATAACACCACGCGCTTGAATAAAGGCTTTACCATTTAGGCATCACTGTTGGTACGCGCGGTGCGTTTGCGCTCGGTTTCTTTGAGTTCTTTTTTACGCAAACGAATAAAGCTTGGTGTGACTTCAACCAATTCATCGTCGTCGATAAATTCTAAAGCCTGCTCAAGTGATAATTTAATGGCCGGCGTCAACAATATATTTTCATCCGAACCTGAGGCGCGCATATTGGTTAGCTGCTTTTCTTTGGTCACATTCACCACCAAATCATTATCACGCGCATGAATGCCCACAATCATGCCTTCATAGCAATTGACTTGTGGCTCAATGAATAAACGGCCGCGGTCTTGTAAATTAAATAGCGCAAACGCCCGCGCGCTGCCCTGACAATTGGCAATCAACACACCTTGATTACGCTTGCCAATACGCCCCTTAATACAAGGGCCGTAATGGTCATAAACGTGATATAACAAGCCAGTACCCGAAGTGCTTG
Organism: Legionella sp.; assembly: GCA_002863045.1. Classification (GTDB taxonomy): domain Bacteria; phylum Pseudomonadota; class Gammaproteobacteria; order Legionellales; family Legionellaceae; genus Legionella_C. The sequence goes on along the minus strand of PKDH01000049.1, from coordinate 26,185 downwards.
ATAAAAATTCCGTATGAAAACCAATCAAGCCACGGGTAGGAATTACATAATCTAACCGCACCCGACCCTTGCCATCTGGTATCATATTTTGCATCTCACCACGGCGCTCACCTAATTTTTCCATGATGCTGCCTTGATGAAGTTCTTCAATATCCACCGTTAAGCGCTCATAAGGCTCTAGTTGCGCATCGCCTTCTTGCTTGATGATGACCTCAGGCTTAGAGATGGCAAGCTCATAGCCTTCACGACGCATATTTTCAATTAAAATTGATAAATGCAGCTCACCCCGCCCTGAAACTCGAAATTTATCGGGATGGGCAGTATCTTCAACACGCAACGCCACATTATGTAACAATTCAGTTTGCAAACGCTCGCGTATCTTACGGCTGGTGATGAATTTGCCATCTTGACCGGCAAAAGGTGAATCGTTGACTTGAAACGTCATGCTGATGGTGGGTTCATCAACACTAAGGGCTGGCAGTGCTTCCACATGGTTCGGGTCACACAGCGTATCTGAAATGTTAAGTTGCTCAATACCGGTAATGGCAATGATGTCCCCGGCGCGCGCTTCACTAATTTCAACCCGCTCTAATCCTTTAAAACCTAATAACTGTAAAATACGGCCTTGGCGTACTTCATTATTTTTATCAATGACTTTAACTGGCACTTTAGGCTGAATAACCCCACGCGTCACCCGGCCTATCCCAATAGTCCCTACATAAGAAGAATAAGAAAGCGAGCTTATTTGCATCTGAAAAGGCCCGGTGGCATCCACATCCGGCGCGGGTACTTTATCAACAATCGCTTGCAGCAAAGCTTGCATGTCATGGGTTTCATCATTTAAATCCAATTTAGCAAAGCCATTTAAAGCGGAGGCGTAAACCACTGGAAAATCAAGCTGAGTATCATTAGCACCCAAATTATCAAACAGATCAAATACCTGGTCCATGACCCAATCAGGACGCGCGCCGGGTCTATCGATTTTATTGATCACCACAATCGGATTTAAGCCACGGGCAAAAGCTTTTTCGGTTACAAAACGAGTTTGTGGCATCGGGCCATCGACCGCATCAACTAATAGCAACACGCTATCGACCATGGATAAAATACGTTCAACTTCGCCACCAAAATCAGCATGGCCTGGAGTGTCCACAATATTAATTTGATAATTTTGCCAGTGTACTGAAGTATTTTTAGCTAAAATTGTAATGCCGCGCTCTTTTTCAAGGGCATTAGAATCCATTAAGCGCTCAACAGTGGGTGCGCGGTCATTAAGCGTACCGGTTTGTTGTAATAATTTATCCACAAGTGTGGTTTTACCATGGTCAACGTGCGCGATTATCGCGACATTTCGAATCATTTCTATCATAAAAAAAGTTACCCTGATGGGACGGTGATAAAGCACTAAGAATGCCCCAATTAAACCATTCTTAGTGCTTAAGCGTCATGAGAAAATTAAGTGTTCAGCAATCTGCCATTATACCGTAACTTATGCATAAAGCTACGGCTTGGTTTGAGAAAATTAAGGGGTTTTAACACCATAAGATGCTTCATCATCAACAGCTGGTGTGCTTTTATCTGCCGTGTCTTGCTTAGTTTCAAGTTGTTTTAGAGTAGTCAGAACTTGCTTGTCTGACATACTAGCTTGCATGGCATCAGTTGGCGTATCGTCAGCTGGTGACAATGCAATCTCAGGCTCGGCGTTATCATCGGCTTTGCTACGAGCAGTCGTGGTAGCTGTGGTTGTATTTGTGGCTTGTTGTTCTTTAGCGAAAGTATCAGAAATGTCATTAAGCCTTGCCATGCGCTGATCATACGTTTGGGTAGAGCGGTTGGCACGCATATCGGCAAAAGTCTCGTCTAGTAATTGATGTTGCTCATCGGTTTGAGCTGAATCTCTTAGTTTTTTTGCTTTGGTAAAAAACGCTTCTTTTTGTTTTTTCTCATCACTAGAGATATCTTTAATTTTTTCGACGGCAAATTTTATCATGTCATAATGCAGCTCTAAGCTAAATTTAAGCGCATCCCACAAAAGCTTGGTGTACGGGTCTTCGTCAGATTTTTTATCATTGGATGTATCTTTCTGAGGCGATTTTTTTTCAAGTGCGGCAATTTGCTCAGACATGCCCTTAATTAAATCATTCGTTTTATCAGAAGCATTATCAGGAGTCGGAGTTTTATCAGAGGCAGGAGTACTATCAGAAGCAGCCATGTTTTACCTATCATTTATACAGTTAAAATGTAATTATAGCATGCAATCAGTATGATTTAATACCTAATCTATTCCGAAATAATCGGTAACTCCCAGCCTGTCATCCAGAGGAGCAAAGCAACAAAGGATCTCCATATAATCGATAACTTCCTAGCTCGTCATCCAGAGGAGCAAAGCGACAAAGGAACTCCATATAATCGGTAACTCCCTAGCCCGTCATTCAGAGGAGCGAAGCGACGAAGGATCTCCATATAATCGGTAACTCCCTAGCCCGTCATCCAGAGGAGCGAAGCGACGAAGGATCTCCATATAATCGGTAACTTCCTAGCTCGTCATCCAGAGGAGCAAAGCGACGAAGGATCTCCATATAATCGGTAATTCCCTAGCCCGTCATCCAGAGGAGCGAAGCGACGAAGGAACTCCATATAATCGGTAACTTCCTAGCTCGTCATCCAGAGGAGCAAAGCGACGAAGGATCTCCATTAAGTAGCACTAAGTGGTGTGCTTTGTTATGATTCGTCGATTCATCAGTACTATCCATAAAAAGATTGAGCATTATAAGCTCCATTCAGTTTATTTTTTTGGTAATAAGTTCTCAAGAATTCGAGACAACATAAGTGTCCAACAGAGCAAAGGAATAATCCATGCATACGGAATCATACGTTTATCTTCTCACTAATAAACACAATAATGTTTTATATACAGGCGTTACTAATGATTTGATCCGCCGTGTTTATGAGCACAAAAATAAAATGATGACTGGATTTACAAAAAAATATAATGTGAACCGCTTAGTTTACTATGAAGTATGCTCAGAAATCATTGTTGCTATTGAGAGAGAAAAACAAATAAAGGGATGGTCTCGAAAAAAGAAACATACGTTGATTGATGAAATGAATCCACAGTGGAACGATTTGTATCCAGCAATAATTTAAAATTGTGCCATTTGATGGAGATCCTTCGTCGCTTTGCTCCTCTGGATGACGAGCTGGGTAGTTACAATAATCGCTGGATGCACACAGTGGAGTCAGGTTATGCTCAAACGATTTTATTTACCAACCAATACTTCACCGGCTTTTGATAACTTAAGCTGGCACTTAAGCCGCTTGGGTTGGCATAAGCAGGCAAATAATGCGCTTATTACCGCTGAACATTTTAATTTCAATGAGCATGTTGCAAATACACTAGAATACAAACATCTATTGGCGCAATTTATCCATCAATATTTGCCCCAAGGTATCATGCCGTTAACTTATGAGGTCGATGACACCAATTGGCCATCTATTTTAGCCCTAATCGCTGCTAAGCGGCTGGCAAATAGGGTATGGATTTTAAAACCAGCTCTTTTAAACAATGGCCAGCATATTCATTTATTCGAGTCGTTGGACGATATTGCCAAGCATTTTAAGCAAAGCAAACGTTTAGGTGGTACGCATGTATTACAACATTACCTTACCCCGCATCTATTACGTGATAACCGCAAATACAGCATTCGTTGTTTTATGGTGCTAACAAGCCATGCCCAAGCTTATCTTTACCCTACCGGCTATATGAATGTTGCTAAAACGCCCTACTCTGCTGATTTAACCGCTTTAAGCGCGCATCTAACTAACGAACATTTATTTGAGCAACAAACGAATGTTATTCAAATCCCAAGCTCACAATTTAGCTGGTATCCTACGCTGTTGCCCCATATAAAAAGGGTGTTAAGTACGCTAAGTCAACAACTTATGCATCATTATACTCAAGCATTTTGTACCAAAAATCCGCTGAAATGGGCAATTTTTGGCATGGACTTTATGCTCGATAATACTCAGCATCTTTGGTTGCTTGAAGCTAATCACGGGCCATGTTTTCCTTCTGCTCGCCATCATCCCCTGCAGGCTTATGTTTATGATGGTTTTTGGTGTGCTTTTATCAAGCAATTCATTGATAAAGACCTGCAATTAACTAAGCAAGAAAGCTTAATTGCACTCTAAGCGGCCTAAGCGTTGGCACATCTTTTGCTACACTCAAAGATAAGGCACCATTAAAAGGAGTTCGCCATGACCCAATTCATTGTGCATCCCACACAGATGTGTCAGTGGCATGCGTTAATTCATGAAGCTCAAGTGGCAACTGGGTTAACCTTAAACGAAAATACTGAGAGTTATTTGGTTTTTTTATTGATGCGTTACATTCATGCCACCCATCTTATGGAGGCTGTATTAGCCCTTGATTACCTCACCGCCCTACAAAGTACGCGCCCCAAACAATTAACAACTTTAAAAGAAATTGGCGATAAGAGTTTATTATTTTGCGGATTATTTCCTGGCATGGCCGAACGTCGTCATCTTAACCTTGATTATTTTTCCAAACTAGGACAGGCAGCTTATTTAACCGTCAGTGAATTGTATCCATTTAAAGCTGGCGAACTTTATCGCCAATTAAGCTGCCATTTTTTAACCCTGCAACAAATTTTAACGGCCATTCGGGATACCTCATCCGCCCATCAAACCACACCATCGCCTTACGTAAAATTAAACCATGAGGTTTTGCAATAGTTAACAAGCTCACGGATAATCAAGCTTTTTGAGCAAGCAAATGACGTTAAATCCTGAACAAAAAGCGGCGGTTCATTATATCTCAGGGCCGCTTTTGGTTTTAGCTGGTGCTGGTAGTGGTAAAACACGGGTCATTACCCAAAAAATTGCCTATTTAATCGAGCAATGCCAATATGCACCGCGTTCGGTCGTTGCTGTAACTTTTACCAATAAAGCCGCCAAAGAAATGAAAACGCGTATCAACCAAACTTTGCCGGCAGCAAAGCGGCAAGGTTTGAAAATTGCTACCTTTCATACGCTTGGCTTGAACATTATCAAACATGAATTAGAGCATTGTCATCGGCGCTCAGGCTTTTCTATTTTAGATAGTGAGGATAGTCAGTATTTTATCCGCCAATGCTTGCCTGCACACAAAGTGCAAGACAAAACCTATGTCGCGCAAATCCAACAACAATTGTCCAACTGGAAAAATGACCTAATAACACCGCTTAAAGCCGCACAACAACCTACCTCAAACCTGCCACATGTTGTTGATGCAGCCGCTATTTATGCTGATTATGAAGAAATTTTGCTTGCTTATAATGCGCTGGATTTTGACGATTTAATTGCGCTACCTGTGAAACTCTTAAGCCATCATCGAGATATACGCGAACGTTGGCAGAACCGTATTCGCCATTTATTGGTGGATGAATATCAAGATTCTAATGCCAGCCAGTACGAATTGGTCAAATTATTAACCGGTGTCAGTGCGCGCTTTACAGTCGTTGGGGATGATGCCCAATCTATTTATGCTTGGCGCGGCGCAAGGCCTGAAAATTTAGCGCAGTTGCAAACTGATTTTCCCACTCTTAAAATCATCAAGCTTGAGCAAAATTATCGTTCCACCAATACCATCTTGCAGGCCGCTAATCAGCTTATCACGCATAATCCCCATGTCTTTGATAAAAAACTTTGGAGTGCTTTGGGCATGGGTGAGCAGATTAAAGTTCAATTCTGCCAAGATGAGCAAGATGAAGCCGAACAAGTGGTGGCTGATATGATTTACCAAAAAATACGCTTTCATAAAAAATTAAGTGACATGGCCATTTTATACCGCGGCAATCATCAAGCGCGTTTATTTGAAAAGGCATTGCGTCAACAAAATATTTACTATCATCTAAGTGGTGGGCAGTCTTGGTTTGCGAAAGCTGAAATCAAAGACTTTTTCGCCTATTGTAAGTTATTGTGCAATGACACCGATGACGCAAGCTTTCTGCGCATCATCAACACGCCCAAGCGCGGCATTGGTGAAACTACTTTAAAGGCATTAGCCCAATACGCTAAATCTCGCGATTTAAGCTTACTACAATGCGCTCATCATCTAGCACTAACCGAGCTTTTAGGGGATAAACCGCGTCAATTACTTAATCAATTCAAAGAAACAATCAAACTTTATCAGCAAAAACTTCAAAGCCATCCTATTCCCCAGGTATTGCGCGAATTGATAAGCCACGTTGGCTATGAAGCCTATTGTTTTGAGCAAACTGACTCGCCACTTAAAGCGCAAAAACGCTTGGATAATATTGAAGAATTGATTGAATGGATAGCACGCTTAATTGACAAAAAGCCTGAGCAAACACTTGCTGATGTGGTCCATAAACTTATTTTGATTGACCGCCTTGAACAGCAACACGAACAACAAGACGATACCGTACAACTTATGACGCTCCACGCCGCCAAAGGCTTAGAGTTTAAAGTGGTTTATTTGGTTGGCATGGAAGAAGAACTCTTACCACACCGCTCAAGCATTGAAAACGCACAAATTGATGAGGAGCGACGGCTTGCTTATGTGGGCATTACCCGCGCCCAAGAATACCTATGCTTAACGCTAGCACGCCAACGTAGACGTCAAGGCCAACTGCAAGACTGCCAACCCAGCCGCTTTTTAGATGAACTACCCAAAGAAGCCATCGAGTGGCACGGGCGCCACCTAAAACGCGATGAAGCCAAATCCAAGCTTTTAGCGCGCTCACATTTAGCCGGGATTAAAAGTTTATTAACGTAATTTTATCCATTTATTCCGTACCACTAAAAATGACACGATTTAGAATTTAGGGAATTCAATGATATTGTCTGCCAACATATTGATTTGACGAATTTGGTTATTAGCGGCCTGCCTATCCAAAATCATTAGTGGCGCTAAAGTTAACTCAAACTTAGGCTGTGTTTCATCTTTATTAAGCGGTACGTTAAAACTCGTAATTATCAAAATTACCTGTTCACTAGATTCTCATTATATGATATTTTTAGCCAAATAATTGACAATTAAATTTTTTTAGTTAATATTTTTTATTTTAGAGATTTTTTATGTCAATTGACTCAAAAAAAGAGATTTTAACGGTAAAAGAATTAAAATATAATTTAAACAAATCCAAAAGTAACGATAACTTATATATATCTTCTATATATTTTGCTCCGGAAGAAAATTTTTTAAACTCATTTCCGCTTCTACCATACAAACAACTATCGCCACTTGACACTCATGCTTCGAGTAAAAAAAAACCACTTATGTCTAAATTAGAAAAATACTTTACTCAGAGTGGCGCAGATAATCAAAATCAACCATTTTTTTTCAAAAAAAATCAATCTGTTAAACAAGATGCAGAAAATTGCCCAACAATTACTCAAAGTGGCTTTATTTAAGTCATTAAGAGCGTAATCAACGATACAGACATTAATGCTATCAATTTATATCTAATACTGAGATAAACGATAGATAGCAAAATGATATCTATCGTTTACCATGCTTACCAAAAAATGATGCATTTGTTCTTGTTGTTTTAGCTTGAACAAGCATACGAGCATTTTTTCTTATTTATATTTTACTTCCTTGCCGAGCATATGGTTTAGCCGCTTCGAAAATTTCATCAATAATAGGTTAATTAAATATATCATCATATTGCCTAAATTTAGGAATATTATTGATTAAATCCAATTCGTAAACTGCTTTAAATAAACGTTTAAATACTAATGGATTTCAAAGTGCGGTATTAATTATTGCCTCCCCGCATGGTTAGGAAAAGAAATCATCATATCGCTTTACCATGGTTTTAATCCTCAACCTGCCATCGCTGGCGCTACCATCTTTTGTAGTTTATGACAGGCTTTTTGTGTGGCTTTTGTTGAGCTTGGCCAAAAGCGATGCGTATGCTTGAGTTGTAATGATGGCATTGCCCTCTTTAAAGCTTGCTCTAATCCATCCTTATCCTCATCTTTAACCGCTTGTAAGGTTTGCTCTAAATGTTCGAACGCTTCCAGCATGTTTTGTTCATCGCTATTAAGCTTTTTTTGGCTGGTAAGTTTGCTGAGTGCTGGATGAATGATATTGAGTGCATATGTTTTTTGCCAACTAGCCGAAGCTACTTGAACCTGATCAGGCACATCATGGGGTGCTTGTTGCCCAGTTTGGCGATACCAAGCTTTTTCTAAAGATAGGTTTTTGCTAGTCCCCCAATCCCAAAGTGCTGCTAAACCAAATAATGGGTAGAATAAATATTTTAAAATTTTGGTCGGAATGTCATCGCTATGGTCATGGCCGTGTGCCGTTAAATGCGCTTTTAAATGATGATGCGCGGCTTTAGCAGCGGTATGGTGGTGATGAGTATGTTCATGCTCATGTCCCACAAAATAATGCAAATCCTCAAAGCCCTCACTGACGATACCAAGCAATGCTGAGGCGATTGCCGGAATACCAGGCACTCTATCGGCCGTAACACCAATACTAATCAAATGACCTAAAAACAACACAATACGCAGCGGCATAAAAGTAACTTTGAGCAATAAACGAAATGGGTTAAGCAACTGCCACGTTGTTTCTTGCGCCCTTAGATTATTAAAACTTGTTTTGGTTTGCTGCCACATGCGACTTAAGAAAAAGCCTTTTTGCTGCATGGCTTCATTTAATATTGTAAAGGTTTCATAGGTATTTTGAACGTTAAAAATTAATGCCGCTAACCCTGTAGCCAGCGGATTTATTATCCCCATCACCACACTTGGTATGCGCCGCATCCAGTTAAATATTGGAGCCGAATGTTTGGCCACAGTCCACCACGTACCAGCTGTGCATAACGTCAGGGCAATGGCCAAAGCAATCAGCGCAATGGATGCTAAAGCCATCAAACTATTGCGCCAGTTAAGTCCTTGCTTGAAATCATTTTTAAGTTTTTGCCACCAAGTTTGCAAAGTACGGTTATTAATCATATCTGTTACCGCATTATAAATTAACAGCGTATAGGAAAGCCCGGCTACAACCGCTAAAGGTACAATGATAAAGGGTAAAAAACTTAAAGGAATGGCGGCTAAAAAAGGAATGGCAGCAAATTCACTCAACAGTAAATAGCTGGTACTAAGGCCTGTAAAAAATCCTGAAAACAGGCTAAATAATTTAACTTTATGAAACAATAAGCGCCGACTTTTAAAACGCGAAATAAGTTCTTGTTGACCATGCTGACGCAGCCAGTCTTGTAACTCAGTTTTATAGGTTGAATGATGTAATTGCACATTAAATCGCTGACAAAAACGCATAATTTGACGGCGCTCAGATGCATCCAATGCCTCATTATTTTGTATTTTTACTATAATTGCCGCTGAATTTTCATCTGCTGCTTCATCAAAAACTTTATCTTGACGACCTTTATGATTAATAAAAGTTATGGCTAATTTCTCTTCCTGCTCAACATATAAATAGATGCGTCCCCTATCAGGGTTGGATGGTTTTTCAGCCTGGGTTACAAGTTGCAAACAATGAGCTTCATCATTGAATAATTGCCGCACAAAAAAACGCTCCATATGTTTAATGCGCTTTTCTATCTGGGCTTTTTGAGCCTGCGATTCTTTGCTTAAATGATGATGTTCAAAAGGCGCTAAGCGGCTTAATTCTGCCGCGTAATCTATAAAAAATTGCGGCACTTTGGGTTGGTCAAGCGTTATTTTAGCGCGGTATTTTTCTGGTAAACAGGACTTTATTTTTTCTTGAAAGTCAAGCGGTAAAGATTGACGCTTATCAGCGGGCTTTGCTAAGTATTGTGCTAGCGCACTTTTTTCAACGCAGTTAAGGCCTAAAAAAGTCTGTGGCTCTTTTGCACCGGTGTTACTTTGAGCATATTGCAGCTTAGGCTCCCCCGCCTCTTCTTCAACATACATATAAATTTTATAAGGGTCTATATTCTCTAATTCGTCAAATGCTTCTTTGGTGGTAAATTCAAGGGTTAGCGGGTAGTTTTTATAAAAATCACATAAAAATTCTTCACTCAAACGATGTTTAAGGTAATTAGATTTAAAAAATAGCTTATTGAGTGCCCCTTTAATATTTTGATAATAAATTTCACTTTCATAGATGGTTAAGGCAGATACGAATAACCCTAGGATTAATAAATGACTAAGAGCGAGCATGCCCGCAAAACTTAAAAAAGCCAATACCACCGTGGCACCAATAACTGAAGAAGCAAGCAGCACATAATAAGGAATTTTTTTTAGTTTCATTGTTTATTTAATGGTCAATATTTAAAATAGATACTTTATATCAAATGCAAATGATTATCAATAAATTTTCAATATTATACGATGAAAAAGTAGTGAGTCGTAGACTTTCATGCGATACTGACCGGCGTTAACCGATAACTTTTAAGGAGAAGTGATGCGTATTGTCACATGGATAAGCAGTTTATCAGTAGGATGCATTCTACACACCACCAGTATCGCCGCCCCGTTACCAGCACAAGAACAATTACAAATTACTCGTTGTTTAGCCCAACATATACCTTTTAACTACACCATACTCGCGCAAAATCGTGATTTTCAAGTCATTGATTTGGCCAGCCGCAAACTTCAAAAACTTACCAAACTGGCTGATAAATTTCATTGCGGTCGTTTTATGAATGTCACTGACATGTTACCCACCCTACCAGGCGCTACCTTAACCCATAAAAGTCAGTATTTGCTGCAAAAACCATCCAAAAAGATGTTTCCTACGCGCGCATCTTATGCCATCCAGCATTCTGATGAAGTATTTGAGGCGCTTTCACAAGTCAATATTGATAAAGTTATGACCACACTGACGCAGTTAACCAAATTTCGTAATCGCTCAGCCACAAAACAACTAGGCGTTGATACCGCCAATTGGCTCAAAAATCAATTTGAACAATTGGCTTTTGATGCTCATCGCCAAGATACTCAGACGTATTTTGTCAAAACCGGTAGCTATTATCGCCAGCCTTCTCTTGTTACTGTTATTGGTAAAGATTTAACCACACCCGCGGTGGTAATTGGGGCGCATATGGATACTTTAGATGGTCTCATGCCAGGAGCCGGGGATGATGGCAGTGGGTCAGCGGGTATTATGGAAATGGCGCGTATTTTAATGAACTCACCCTATAAACTTGAACATCCGGTTTACTTTATCTGGTATGCTGCTGAAGAGCGTGGGTTAGTCGGTTCGCAATATGTGGTACAAGATTTTCTAGATAAGAAAATTTCGGTTAAAGCCGCCATTCAATTTGATATGATAGGATATCGTATGTCGCCGAATGATAGCACCATGTGGGTCTATAAAGATTATACAGACCAAACATTAACAACCTTTATCAGTAAACTCATCACTTATTATCTGCATGTGCCTGTTAAAACTGCGACCTGCGGCTATGGCTGTAGCGATCACGCTTCTTGGCATGATGCCGGTATTCCTGCAGCTTTTCCTTGTGAAACAGATTTTGAACACCATAACCGTGCCATTCATACCTCAGAGGATACCATTGATAAATTAACGCCTGAACATATCTTAAATTTTACCAAATTAGGTGTGGCATTGGCTTTAGAACTTGCTGCAGAGAAAATGTAAGTAAGCTTATCCCTAAAGCAGGCATCAACTCTGCTTTAGGGATGTTTTAGTACCGCTGATACATACTGCTGAACCGTCTCCCAGGTCACTAACCCAGTGTCATCTGCATAAGTGATAGGGTCTTGACGATTTAATTGCATAAATGCCTCAATACGTGCAACTGATGCGCCCGATTTATAATCAGATATGCCTCTAGCATTAGGATGATAGGAAGTAATCGTGCGTCGATAGACTTCATCAAAGGATAATCCAAGTACTTCACAAGAACGCATGCCATCTTTTAAAATATCGTATTTCACATAATTTAAATAAGGCAGGTAAGGCTCAACCTTGGTACTTTGCCAATTGCCTGAGTGAAATGCTGCAAAATCTTGCGTAATAAAATCACCTCGACAATCAGGATAAGTATGTTCATCACCGGCATGAATACCCAGAGCAATTTTTACAGGCTCTTGATGCAAATTAGCATGCGATAAAGCTGCTGCTTGTAAAATTGATAAAAATATTTTATTGCGATTAGGAACTACGGTGGCACGCATTGATTCTTGAGAATAATGTCCTTCAGGAATTTCAGCACTCTCGGTTGTAAGTGCTGAAAAAAGCAATGCTTTGAGTCCTTCTAAATGAAGCAAAGAGTGTTTGACCGATAATTGATGTTCACGCAAATAATCAATGAGTTCTTGCGCTTTTTCAAGCTCAACTTGATGCTTTTGGCCATATAAAAATGAAATGGCATGCACCTCATACTGCTCACGTAATAAATGTAATAATAAAGAAGACGAATCCAAGCCACCACTTAAGGCAAGTATTGCTGTTTTTTTCACTGTCATTTAGCACAAAATTATGATTAACTAGGCCCGTGATTGTAACGCAATTACGACAAAATACGTAATCATAACCCCCCATCCTACATGAGATTTCTATGAAATACGTTATTATGATGATAAGCCTATGGTCAATGAATGTTTACGCTCAGGAGTTTACCTTAACTACTACATTTGCAAATGACCATCAACAAGCCTGTTTAACCGAGCCTGACCCGGTCAAACGATTACAACATTGTCAACTTATGGCCAAACAAACCTCCGCCACGCCAAATATTTTAACTTATCAAGTAGCTGTACTGCTTGCATAAAACTAATTATCTTTGGGCTTGTAAACCCAAACTCTGCAAAATAGTAAGCGCTGAATATAGTTGGAAATCTTCGTTAATTAAATCTTGATTATCTTTTTGGGCAAGCTTAACGATGGTTTTTTTGGTCGGCTTTGCCACCAAATGGCCACTTAAACTGGCTTCATTGTAATCAATCAACGGATTATTACCTTCTTTTGGTATATGCAAATCACGAATAACAATATCAGGTGTGATGCCTTTGGCTTGAATCGAAGTACCTGAGGGCGTGTAATACAATGCGGTAGTAAGTTTAATGGCTTGATGCTCGCTTAAGGGAATAACGGTTTGTACCGAACCCTTACCAAAACTTTGCGTACCAAGCATCAATGCGCGCTTATTATCTTTTAGCGCACCCGCTACAATTTCAGCAGCTGAAGCTGAACCACTATTAATTAATACCACCAAAGGTGCTCTGTGTAATATATCACCAGGTGTTGCTAGCGCCGTAAATTTTGTTTCAGGTAAACGACCTTCTGTGTACACAATTAGTTTTTTTTGGTGATTACTATCGATAAAAGCATCCGCCACTTCAATGGCACTGTTTAATAGTCCACCTGGATTATTGCGCAGATCAAGAATTAATCCTTTCAAGCGTCCATGTGATTCTAATTCAAGCCCTGCTACAGCCGCTTGCATGTCTTTGGCTGTATTTTCTTGAAATTGCGCTAAGCGAATATAACCAAAGTGGCCATTTAATAATTTGCTCGCCACACTTTTCATGGCTATTTTTTCACGCTTTATATCAAAAAATAATGGTTTTTTTTGATCTTTGCGCACAATGACTAATTTAACTGTTGAGTTAGTTTTACCACGCATCAACTTAACTGCTTGCTCAAGTGATAAACCCTGGGTTACATGAGAATCAATTTTTAAAATGTAATCACCAGGCTTGATGCCAGCACGATAAGCCGGCCCATCCACAAGGGGCGTTACAATTTTTATAACACCATTATCAGTAGTTACTTCAATACCCAATCCGGCAAAATTGCCGCTAGCGGCAATTTCTAGTTCTTTATAGTCATTATCATTTAAATAGGTTGAATGCGGATCAAGACCATTTAACATGCCACGGATGGCATTATCAAATAATTCCGAATCATTTACTTTCGACACATAATATTGCTTAATTTGATAAAGCGTGTTAGCAAAGCGTTGTATATCTTCTTTATTTGGCGATGAATCATCTGCCAAACAAGAAGAAAAATTCAATATATATATAAGAAATAGGATGCTTAGGTTGGTTAAAATCCGTTTATGCGGCATGCTTGTCTCCTCTTATAAAACTCATATTTTGAGTCTCGATAAAAAGATGTAGCAAATATAATGCCAAGACAAATAACTTTTTAATATAACTGAAAATTTTTGGTAATAATAAAATTTTAAAGGTAAAAACCTAACGATAAAATAATAAAACCGCTGCAAAAAACCTGGTATCATGAAATAACTTGATATCATAACTTTCCATCTCTGCTTTCCGCGATTTGTCCGGCACTATTACATAAATTAAATCTGATGCATCAACACCAAATAAGTCACAAAAAGTCAGCTTGAAGATGTAGTAAAATAATGATTTTATACAAAGAATGGGTGATAAATACGCAAAAAAAAAGCCTAGCGAGTTGCTAAGCTTTTTTTATCAGTATTTAATTTATTCTTCGTCATGCTCAACTTTTTCAGGTCTATCCATCAACTGCACAACTGCCATAGGCGCATTGTCACCTACACGAAAACCACATTTTAAAACACGCACATAACCACCTGGTCGCTCAACAAATCTTGGACCAAGTGTTGTAAATAGTTTACCTACAGCCGATTTCGAACGTAATTGATTAAAAACATGGCGACGAGATGCAACTGAATCAGTTTTACCAACCGTGATCAGAGGCTCAATATAACGGCGTAATTCTTTAGCTTTAGCTAAAGTTGTTTTAATTTGCTCATGCTCGATTAAAGAACAGCATAAATTAGAAAACATCGCTTTACGATGACTGCTTGTACGGCCAAATTTTCGACCAGAATTTCGATGACGCATGTATAACTCCTAATCTTAATCGCCAAGATTTGCCGGCGGCCAATTCTCAAGTTTCATTCCTAACGACAATGCACGAGATGCTAAAACATCTTTAATTTCAGTTAAGGACTTTTTACCTAGATTGGGGGTTTTTAATAATTCATTTTCAGATTTTTGTACAAGATCGCCAATATAAAAAATATTTTCAGCTTTCAAACAATTAGCTGAACGAACTGTTAACTCTAAATCATCAACAGGACGTAATAATATGGGATCAAAATCATTACTCTCTTTGTTATCATGCTTTGCTTCTTCAAACTTCATATTAACAAAAGTATGTAATTGTCGTTGTAAGATAGATGCAGCAATGCGAATGGCTTCCTCAGGATCAAGCGTACCGTCAGTTTGTAAATCAATGGTTAATTTATCTAAGTTTGTACGATTTTCTACACGAGCACTATCTACAATATAAGCAACTTTAATCACCGGTGAAAAGGAATTATCAATTTTCAATTTACCAACAGACTTTTCTTCATATTCTTCTTCAAAAACCGTAGCTTGAGAGTCAGTAGAATGAAAACCAACGCCTTTTTTAATGGTAAGTGTCATATCCAACTGACCATTTTCATTCAAATGGGCAATAACTAAATTAGGATTGACAATGGTCTGATCATTAGATAGTTCAATGTCAGCAGCTGTCACAACACCTGGGCCTGATTTTTCAAGATGCAATGTTGTTTCTGAACCACTACCAACGATGATTGCTAGCTGTTTTAAATTTAATAAGATATCAATAACATCTTCTTTAACTCCTTCAATGCTACCATATTCATGTAAGACACCTGCAATAGAAACCTCAGTAACAGCCCAACCTGGCATAGATGATAAAAGGATGCGTCGAAGAGCATTACCTAGGGTATGTCCGTAGCCGCGCTCCAAGGGTTCTAGGATAATTTTAGAATGATATTTAGATTCACTTTGTACTTTAAGTACAGAAGGCGTTAACATTTCGTTTATTTCACTATACATTTGGTAAAATTCTCCGAGCTTACTTAGAGTAGAGTTCTACAACCAAATTGACATTAAAATCAGCAGATAAGTCAGAAAGTGTCGGTGTAGATACGAAAGAACCCTTTAAGAGATTAGAATCGACCGTTAACCAATCACATGATGCACGTTGCTCAGAAAGTGCCACTGCTGCTTTGATTCGCCCTTGGGTAGAAGCTTTCCGTCTAATAGAAACGATATCACCTTTTTTTAAAGCATAGGATGCGATATTCACCACACAATCATTAACCAAAATCGCTTTATGGGACACTAATTGTCTTGCTTCAGCCCGCGTACTAGCAAAACCCATGCGATAAACAACATTATCTAAACGGCACTCTAATAACGTCATTAGATTTTCACCGGTTGAACCATTTTGCTTAGAAGCTTTTTTATAATAATTGCGAAATTGTTTTTCAAGAACATCATAATATCGACGAATTTTCTGTTTTTCTCGTAATTGCACACCATAATCACTTAAACGTGCTTTTTTTTCACCATGTTGACCTGGTTGTTTTTCAAGCTTACATTTTGATTTTAAATCACGTACGCCGCTTTTATTTAATAAATCAGTGCCTTCTCTTCGAGACAATTTACATTTTGGACCTAAATACCTAGCCATTGATAATTACTCCTAAATCTTATACACGACGTTTTTTCGGTGGCCTACAACCATTATGGGGTATAGATGTTCTATCTTCCATTGACGTAATCTGGAAACCTTGTGATATTAATTCACGAATGGTCGATTCACGTCCAGGTCCTGGACCTTTAACAAGAACAGCCACTGATTTCATACCGAATTCTTTAGCTGTTTGAGATGCTTTTTCAGTTGCAATTTGTGCGGCATAAGGCGTGCTTTTACGGGATCCACGAAAACCAGACCCACCAGAAGTTTCCCAACAAAGAGCATTTCCTTGTCTATCAGTAAATGTAATGATTGTATTGTTAAAAGAAGCATGAACATGAACAATGCCATCTGTTACGATTCGTTTATTTTTTTTTCCTGCTTTTCTTTGTTGTTTTGCAGCTTTAGTTGTAGCCATTTTACCATCCTACCATTTATTTATTTAGTCACACTTTTACGACGACCTTTTCGAGTACGCGCATTCGTTTTGGTGCGCTGTCCACGCAAGGGAAGTCCTCGACGATGACGTAATCCACGATAGCATCCTAAATCCATTAAACGTTTAATATTCATACTAACTAAACGTCGGAGATCACCTTCTACCGTTAATCTAGTAATTTCATTCCGCAAGGATTCTAGAGTTTCTTCTGAAAGTTGAGCAACTTTAGTAGAAGGTTCTATATCCAATTTTTTACATAGATGTATTGATGTTGATTTACCTATACCATAGATAGATGTAAGTGCAATTACTATATGTTTGTTATCCGGTATATTTACACCTGCAATACGAGCCATTAATCTCTCCGCATATTAATTTTTACTCTGCCACGAAGGGACAGAAGAATACTATTTAATTTATTTAAACGCAAGAATCAGCCTTGTTTTTGCTTATGTCTTGCTTCTTTACAGATAACACGAACAGCGCCACCACGCTTAATAATTTTACAATTGCGGCAAAGTCGCTTAACTGATGCTCTAACTTTCATCTAAAACTCCGATAATAAATTCATAAAAGTCCAGGCAATTTGGTGCCCTTGAAATTGGTTTTTTTCATCAATGAATCATATTGTTGTGTCATAAAATGCGCTTGAACTTGAGCGACAAAATCCATGATTACAACCACAATGATTAAAAGAGACGTACCACCAAAATAAAAAGGCACATGCCAGGTATACATTAAAATTTGCGGCAATAAACAAACTAGCACCAAATAAATAGCACCAATAAGTGTTAAACGAGTCATAATATTATCAATATAACGAGTTGTTTGCTCACCTGGTCTAATACCGGGGATATAAGCACCTGATTTTTTGAGATTATCAGCAGTATCTTTGGGATTAAACACAAGCGCTGCATAGAAAAAAGCAAAAAACAGAATAGCAACCGCGTAGACTAACAAATAAAGTGGTTGACCAGGCGACAGGGCCATGCCGATATCCGCTAGCCAATCCATTCCTCGACCTTTACCAAAAAATTGTGCTAAAGTAGCAGGCAACAGAATAATACTAGAAGCAAAAATAGGTGGAATAACTCCAGACATATTTATTTTAAGAGGTAGATGACTTGACTGTGCTGCATAGACTTTACGTCCATGTGTTCTTTGCGCATAATTAACTCTCACTCGCCGCTGCGCTCTTTCCATAAAAACTACAAAGCCTGTAACAAAAACCACAATCATTACAATAATAATTAAAGTCAATGCCTGCATCTGACCTTCTTTGACTTGTTGTAAAACAGAAGCAATGGCATGGGGCATACTTGAAACAATACCTGAAAAAATAATAAGCGAAATACCATTGCCTATACCTTTTTCGGTAATTTGCTCACCAAGCCACATTAAGAACATTGTGCCGGTTACAAGTGTTGTTACTGCAGTTATATAAAACGTTGCATCTGCATTTAATGCTATCTGCTGGGCTACTAACCACTTTGCCATACCTAATGATTGAAATATCGACAATAATAGCGTGAGATAGCGTGTGTACTGATTGATTTTACGACGGCCAGATTCACCTTCTTTTTTTAATTGCTCAAGTTTTGGTGAAGCCACTGAAAACAGCTGAATAATAATAGACGCAGATATATAGGGCATAATTCCTATCGCAAAAACAGTTACTCGCGACAAGGCACCACCTGAAAACATATTAAACAAACCAAAAATTGTATTTTGCTGTTCACCAAAAAAATTCGCTAATTTCATTGGATCTAATCCAGGCACAGGAACGTGCGCGCCAAGACGATATATTAAAATACCTAATACAACAAAAATAAGTCTTGATTTTAATTCAGCCAAACCACCTTTGGATTGACTGACTGCTGATTTTTGTTTTTTCATATTATTCTTCAATGCTACCGCCGATGCTTTCAATAGCTGCACGAGCACCTTTAGTAACACCTAGTCCTTTAATTTTTACTGGCTGTGTAATTTCACCAGATAAAATAACCTTAACTGCTTTTATAGATTTATTTACTAATTGATGTGATTTAAGTGTATTTAAATCAACGACTGGTTCATTAAGGGCAGCAATTTCACTTAAAGTTACTTGATCAACATAACGCTGAATAGGTGATTTAAATCCCATTTTAGGTAAACGCCGCTGAATAGGCATTTGACCACCTTCAAAATTAATTTTATGAAAGCCACCTGCTCGTGCTTTCTGACCTTTATGGCCTCGACCACTTGTTTTACCCAGACCAGAACCAATACCGCGGCCAACTCGTTTTTTATTAGGCTTAGAACCTGGCTCTGGAGAAAGCATATTTAACTTCATCAGGCACTCTCCTCAACAATAACTAAATAGTTAATTTTATTAATTAGTCCACGAATAGCAGGAATATCTTTATGGATAACAGAACTATTTAATTTACGTAATCCTAATTGCTTTACAATAGCTATGTGTTTAGGTTTACGGCCTATGGTACTTTTTACTAATGTAATTTTTAAATCTTTATACATGCTGCTCATCCAAAATTTGCTCAACCGTTTTGCCGCGCTTAGCTGCTACATAATCAGGAGTACTGACATTAATCAATGCATCAATGGTAGCTCGAACAACGTTACCTGGCGTTGCTGAACCAATAATTTTTGCCATGATATTTTTAACACCTAGCACTTCAAGCACTGCGCGCATAGCTCCACCAGCAATAATTCCAGTACCTTCGTTAGCAGGTTTAAGAAATACTTTTGATGCGCCGAATTTCCAAACTATTTCATGATGAATAGTACTTCCAGATAGCGGGATATAAACCATATTTTTTTTAGCTTGTTCAGTTGCTTTTTGAATAGCTGCAGGAACTTCACGCGCTTTACCACGGCCAAATCCGACCCTACCTCGACCATCACCAATCACAACTAACGCAGCAAAGCCAAAAACACGACCTCCCTTCACCACTTTAGCGGTTCTCATTACAGATACAAGCTTTTCCATGTATCCTTCGACGATTTTATTATCATTTTTTGGCATGATGAATCCTTAAAAATTTAACCCAGCTTCTCTTGCAGCATCAGCAAGGGCTTTAACGCGACCATGATATTTATAACCATTACGATCAAAGGCCACATCGGCAATATTATTCTCATGAGCGCGTTGGCCAAGTAATTTTCCAACTTGTTGAGCTTGCTCAATCTTATTACCTTGCAAAGTACTACGAAGTGCTTTGTCAAGGGTTGAGGCTGAGACCAAAACTTTATCACCTTGTTCGGCTCGCACAACTACTTGCGCATAGATATGCGATAAAGTACGGTGAACTACTAATCTTGTCAAAGAAGCCACATTTTTATGCCGTGCTTTGGTTTTAGCGCCGCGTCTTACACGTCGTATATTTTTTTCACTCATAGCTATTTTACCTTATTTCTTTTTCGCTTCTTTACGAACAATAACTTCACCTGCTAAACGGACACCTTTACCTTTATAAGGTTCTGGTGGCCTAAATGCTTTTATTTCAGAAGCAATTTGACCTAGGAGTTGATTATCAATACCTTTAAGAACAATAGAAGTATTACTTGGTGTTTCTACTGTTACATTTTCAGGTAACCGATATTCAATAGGATGAGAAAAACCAAGTGAAAGCGTAAGTAGTTTTGCACTTGCTTGTGCTCGGTAACCAACACCCACTAACTCAAGCGTCAATGTATAACCATCGGTTACCCCTTTGACCATATTATTTAATAATGCCCGCGCGGTACCTGCCTGAGCCCAAGCATTAGGATCGTTAGAGGCTGGTTTAAATGAAATAACCTGAGGGGTATTTTCATCCTGTGTTATCTCAACAAATTTATGATAATTTTGTGTTAAATTTCCTTTTGGACCTTTTACACTCATTTTATTATTTTCAATTGTAAGCTCAACATTAGCAGGTAGTACTACCGGAGCTTTCGCAACTCTTGACATATTATTCCTCGCACCGAATTAAGCGATTTCGCAAAGCACTTCACCACCAACACCCGTTGATTTTGCGCAAGCGTGCGTCATAACACCTTTGGTAGTAGATAAAATTTTGATTCCAAAGCCAGGTACACGACGTAACTTTTTAACAGACTCATAAACACGTAAACCAGGACGACTAATGCGAATAATTCGCTTTATAACTGGTTGATTTTGAAAATATTTTAATTCAATAGTCATTGATTTAGAATTGTTAGCATGTGTTTCTGTAGAATAATCTACGATATAACCTTCTTCTTTTAATACACGAACAATCTCTTCTTTGAGCTTTGATGAATTTAAAGTAACACTACGATGATTAGCCATTTGACCATTACGAATTCGGGTCAACATATCGGCTATTGGATCATGCATACTCATGCGTTTTCTCCATAGAAAATAATTACCAACTTGATTTACGACCACCGGTAACGTTACCAGTCATTAAGAGTTGGCGTAAACAAATACGACAGAGACCGAACTTGCGATACACCGCGTGAGGTCGACCACATTGCTGGCAACGAGTGGTGTGTCTAATAGGATTAGAATTAAGTGGTAACCTAGCAAGTTTTTGTTGTGCATCCATTATTTCATCAAAATCTTTTGACGATTTAATTGTTAACTTAAGTTGCTCTCTTCTTTCTTTATATTTTTCGACCAGCTTTAAGCGTTTTAGTTCACGCTCGAGCATAGATTTTTTAGCCACAATAATTACCCTTCTTAATATTTATCTCTGTCTTTTAAAGGCAAGTTAAATGCTGTTAGTAATGCTTTTGCCTCTTCATTAGTTTTTGCTGTTGTTGTAATACAAATGTCTAAACCACGAATTGTATCAATTTTATCGAAATCAATTTCGGGAAAAACGATTTGTTCAGTTATTCCAAGACTATAATTTCCTGTTCCATCAAATGACTTGGGATTTAAACCTCTGAAATCACGAACGCGTGGTAAAGCGATGGTAATTAAGCGGTCTAAAAATTCATACATTTGTTTTTTACGCAAAGTAACTTTACATCCTACAGGCCAACCTTCTCTTATTTTAAAGCCAGCCAATGACTTTTTAGCTTTGGTAATAATAGGTTTTTGTCCTGCAATCGCTGTCATATCGTTAACAGCATGATTCATCACTTTTTTATCACCGACGGCTTCACCAACGCCCATGTTTAACGTAATTTTTACCAATTTAGGAACTTGCATTATACTTTGATAATCAAATTTCTTCATTAAAATATCGATTATTTTAGTATCATAATATTCTTTAAGTCTTGCCATTACCATCACCCACTTATTATATTGAGTCAATTACTTCGTTATTTGATTTGAAATATCTTACTTTATAATCCACACCATCTTTTTTTAGATATTTAAAACCAATTTTACCGGCAGCCTTAGTCATATTATTATAAATAGCAACATTTGATACATGGATAGGGGCTTCTTGAGTCTGAATACCACCTTTAATTTGTAATTGGGGATTAGGCTTTACATGTTTTTTAATCACATTTCCACCTTCTACAATCACTGCATCACCTTGAACTCGTGATACTTTACCAATATGACCTTTACTTTTACCTGCGATTACAATCACAGTATCTCCAGATCGGATACGTTTCATACATTATTCCTTACAAAACTTCGGCAGCTAGAGAAATGATTTTCATAAATTTAAGCCTAAGTTCGCGTGTTACTGGACCAAAAATACGAGTCCCAACCGGTTCATTCTGATTGTTTAATAGAACAGCTGCATTTCCATCAAATCGTATTAATGAACCGTCATCACGTCTTACACCCTGACTTGTACGCACAACCACCGCTTTCATGACTGCGCCTTTTTTTACTTTACTTCTAGGTATGGCATCTTTAATGCTTACTTTAATAATATCACCTACACGAGCGTAGCGTCGATGAGATCCACCAAGCACCTTGATACACATCACTTTGCGTGCGCCACTGTTATCTGCAACATCCAGCACCGTCTGCATTTGTATCATTTTAATCTCCAGCTCTAAATTCGACCAGAAAAAGGTTGCTGATTATACCAACCTTATTAATGTTTTGAAAGTTAATTACTATTGGTTAAGAGATAACTTCTAATAAAATCCAAGATTTTGTTTTAGATAAAGGACGTGATTCCTTAATTTTAACTCGATCACCAATTTTGCTAACTTGATTTTCATCATGAGCATGCAATTTAGTCTGACGTTTGATAATTTTTCCATATTTAGGATGTTTTACCGAACGTTCAATAGCAACAACAATGGTTTTCTGCAT
This sequence comes from Legionella sp., assembly GCA_002863045.1. Lineage (GTDB taxonomy): Bacteria > Pseudomonadota > Gammaproteobacteria > Legionellales > Legionellaceae > Legionella_C. The sequence continues at coordinate 3,001 of PKDH01000049.1, read as the reverse complement.
TTTGTCACTAATAACTTTCCCTATTAATTCTCGGGCATTTGATTCAATATTTGACATAACTATTTTACCTTTTCAGCCATTATAGTTTTAACTCGAGCAACGGCTTTTCGTAACTGGGTGATTTGATGAGGTTTGCTTAATGTATCATTTGCTTGCTTCATTCTTAACTTAAACTGATCTTTTCTTAATGATAAAAGCTCATTATTTAAATCAATTGTTGTCAATTTTCGCAATTCATTCGCTGTTTTCATTACATTACCTCGCGTTCTGCAAACATAACTTTAAAAGGTAACTTAGCTTTAGCAAGATTAAATGCTTCCATTGCTAATTCTTTTGATACACCTTCCATTTCAAACAAAACTTTACCTGGTTGAATTTGAGCAACCCAATATTCAACACTACCTTTACCTTTACCTTGTCTTACTTCAAGTGGTTTTTGTGTAATCGGTTTATCAGGAAATACACGGATCCATATTTTCCCACCTCTTTTAATATGGCGAGTCATCGCGCGTCGAGCAGCTTCGATTTGTCTTGCTGTCAATCTCCCGCGCTCAGTAGCTTTAAGACCAAATTCTCCAAAACTAACATTACTGCCACGCTGAGCTAGACCACGATTGCGTCCTTTCATCTGTTTTCTATATTTTGTACGTTTAGGCTGTAGCATGATTTACAATCCTCATTTACTAATTGCTGTCAGCATGACGATTTTTGGTAGGTAAAACTTCACCTTTAAAAATCCAAACTTTAACACCAATAATACCATAAGTAGTTTTTGATTCTGCTGTCCCATAATCGACATCAGCACGAAATGTATGAAGAGGAACGCGTCCTTCTCGATACCATTCGCTACGAGCAATCTCAGCCCCACCAAGGCGTCCACTAACACAAATTTTGATGCCTTTAGCACCTGCTTTCATCGCAGATGTCACCGCTCTTTTCATAGCGCGTCTGAACATAACACGTTGCTCTAACTGCTGTGCGATATTTTCCGAAACAAGCGTTGCATCTAATTCAGGCTTTCTTACTTCTTCAATATTTAAATGAACAGGTACACCAAGTTTTTTTGAAATTTCAGTTCGTAAACCTTCGATACCGCCACCCTTTTTACCAATTAATACCCCAGGACGTGCAGTATGTATTGTAACCACGGCGTTGTTTGCTGGCCTTTCAATTAAAATACGACTAACAGCCGCAGCAGCTAGTTTCTTCTTTAAAATTTTACGTAAACTAACATCTTCATTAAGAAACTTTGCATAATTAGATCTGTTAGCAAACCATTTTGAATTCCAATCTTTAGTAATACCAAGACGAATTCCAATTGGGTTAACTTTTTGTCCCATCTTATTTTACTCCGTCTGAAACTATGATTGTTATATGGCAATTTCTTTTGCAAATGCGATTAGCCCGACCTTTTGCTCTAGGACTAATTCGTTTAAATGTTGCTGCCTCATCTACAAAAATTTGACCAATACTTAGTTCATCAATATCAGCACCGTTATTATTCTCAGCGTTAGCAATGGCTGATTCGAGTAATTTTAACATTAACCCAGCACCCTTTTTAGGGGTGAAACGTAACACATTTAATGCTTGTGAAACACTCATATTACGAATAATGTTTGATACTAAACGCCCTTTTTGGGCTGAAAGAGGAGCATTTTTTAATCTTGCTTTAACTTCCATCATAGCTCCTTATTTACCCTTAGCTTTTCTATCGCCAGAATGACCTTTAAAAGTTCGAGTCATTGCAAACTCACCTAGCTTATGACCAACCATATTTTCAGTTATAAAAACTGGTATATGCTCTTTACCATTATGTACGGCTATGGTTAAAGCGATCATTTCTGGAAGAATTGTCGAACGTCTAGACCAAGTTTTTATAGGTTTTTTTGATTTTGTTTCAACAGCTACCTCTACTTTCTTAAGCAGATGATGATCAATAAAGGGACCTTTTCTTATCGAACGCGCCACTATAGTATCCTCTTAACTAATTATTTCTTTTTTCGTCTTCTTATAATAAAACGATCAGTACGCTTATTATTTCGCGTTTTATAACCTTTAGTAGGGACTCCCCAAGGTGTTACAGGATGTCTGCCACCTGAAGTTCTACCTTCTCCCCCACCATGTGGATGATCAACTGGGTTCATTGCAACACCACGAACCGTTGGCCGAATACCACGCCATCTTTTTGCACCAGCTTTCCCTAAAGAGCGGAGACTATTTTCGCTATTACTGACTTCACCAATTACAGCTCGACAAGTAGCAAGTATTTTCCTCATTTCACCTGAGCGTAACCTAAGCGTTACATACGAGCCCTCTTTAGCAACGATTTGACCACTGCAACCAGCGCTTCTTAATATTTGAGCTCCCTTGCCTGGTCGTAGTTCAACACAATGAATCGTGCTACCTACAGGGATATTCTTTAAAGGTAAGCAATTACCATTTTCTATAGGTGCATGTTCGCCACTAATAATTGTTTTACCTACTTCTAGACCCGCTGGTGCGATAATATATCGACGTTCACCATCTTTATACAATAGTAAAGCGATCAAGGCTGTGCGGTTGGGATCATATTCAATACGCTCAACTTTAGCAGGTATAGCATCTTTTAGACGCTTAAAATCAATCAGGCGATATTTGGCGCGACTTCCTCCGCCAATATGTCTAACTGTGATACAACCTTGATTATTCCTTCCACCGGTTTTTTTTAGTTTTTCAACAAGAGCGGCATGTGGTCGACCTTTGTGTATATGGTGGTGTACAACTTTTAATTCGCCACGTTTTCCTGGCGATGTAGGTTTTGATTTTAATAGAGCCATCTTTAATCTACCTTATTCAGTCACATCAAAATCGATGTCATAGCCTTTCTGTAAGGAAACAATCGCTTTTTTCCAATTACTCCGCTTACCATTTAGCTGTTTAAAACGTTTCTTTTTACCCTTAACGTTCATAACACAAACATTTTTAACTTTTACGCTAAACATTTGTTCAACAGCATGCTTTA